>NZ_JAZDCX010000027.1:0-95160 GCF_036323805.1 Streptomyces rubellus | reverse complement strand
ATGGGGGACCGTGTGGGAGAGTAGGACGCCGCCGAACAATTCTGTGAGAAAGCCCTGCGGGCCCTTTGGGTCCGCAGGGCTTTCTTGCGTTCCGGGAATTTCCGGCTCCGGATTTCGGTTACGGCTGCCGGCTGATGAAGCGAATGGGACGGGCGTGAGCCCTCAGTCCGGGAAACGGCGTACGAAGCGGCGTTGCCGGGGGGTCTCGACGGCCCGGCGGGAGTAGTGGTCCCGGACGTAGGCGACCGCCTCCCGGGCCGGTACCCCGTCCAGGACGGCGAGGCAGGCCAGCGCCGTGCCGGTCCGCCCGTACCCGCCGCCGCAGGCGAGTTCGACGCGTTCGGCGGCGGCACGCTCCCAGGCCTCCCGCAGCGCCCCGGCGGCGGCCGTACGGTCGGAGGGCAGCCGGAAGTCGGGCCAGCGGACCCACCGTGCCTCCCAGTCGACGGCGGGCGGTTCCCCGCCCAGCAGGTACAGCGCGAAAGTGGGGCGCGGTCCCTCCGGAAGAGGACGCCGCAGACCGCGTCCGCGGACCAGTCGGCCCGAGGGCAGGCGCAGTACGCCCGGCGCGGTGGGGTCCCAGGTGCCGGGAGGGCCGTGCCGGCCGGGCGCGCCGGTCACGGCACGGGCCTCGACGGGGTCGGTCCGGCCTCGGCGAGCCGCGGCCACCAGACGCGCGCCTGGTCCTCGGAGCGCAGCAGCGCCAGGGTGGGCATGCCCACCGTCTCACCGGAGGTCAGAAGCTCGGGGAGCTGGGGGATGGGGGCCACCGACGCGACGTTGTCGAGGACGAGGGTGAGTGGTGGGTCGAGCCGGCCGGCGGATGACCCTGCGGCCATGCGGCGGCCGTGCTCGACCACGCTTGCGGTGAGGGCGGTGAGAAGCGGCATCGTGCCGGGGGCACGGCGCGGGTCCTCCACGGACTCGCCCATCACATAGAGCGTTCCCCCTTCGGAGGCAAACGATTCCAGGGCGGCCGAATCCGTGCGCGGCGCGGTGCAGGCGTTGCGCACGTGCAGCTGGGAGAGGGACGCGAGGACGCCGCGGACGAGACGGACGGCGGCGTCCCTGCGCTCCGGGTGGGCGATGAGGGTGGCCTCCAGCTCGCCCGCCGCGCCGGACGCCGCTCTCGGGTGCGTGCGCAGGATGTGAACCGCCTCGGTCGGCGAGCCCGCGGTGGCCGAGGCCCAGCGGTGGACCTGCCGGAACGGCTCGCCGGCGACGGCGGCGGCGTGGAGCCAGCAGCCCAGCAGGGTCTCGGCGGCGCTGTGGGTGGTCGCCTCGGCGCGGGCGGGGCTGCGCACGGGGGCGAGCAGGGCGGCGGCGCGGGCGGCGGCGGTACGGCGGTCCTCGCAGCCCTGGTGGGGGGACCAGCGCAGCCGGGTGGGCGCGTCGGTGAGTTGACCGGGGTCGTAGAGGAGGACGGGGCCCAGTTTGGCGCGGGCTCCCACGGTGTCCGCCCACAGGGCGGGATCGGCGGTGACGACGAGGGCGGGGCCGGGGGCGGCGCGCAGGGCGTCGGCGGCCCGGTCGGCGTGCTCGCGGCCGTGGCCGTACACCACGCCGGCGGGCGGCCCGGCGAACGCCTCGGGTACGGGACGCGCCCGCACGGCGGGCTCGGGGGCCGGGGGAGCAGAAGGAGCCGGGGAAGGCGCCGGGGACGCCGGTCCGGGCGGCGTCGCGGGGACGGGGACCTCGTGGTGGGGCGGGTCCGCGGGCGACGCGGTGCGGGGGGCGGGTACGACCGCGGCCGGCGCCTCCCCCACCGGGCCGCGCCGGGCGTTCGCGCGGCGGGCCGCGCGTACCGCGCGCAGGCGGGCGAGGGTGCCGACGGCGAAGACCGCCAGAACGGTCAGGACCATCAGTTCGCCGATGAGGACGCCCCAGAACAGGCCGGGCCCCGGCAGGGCCTCGGCCGGGGTGTCGGGCCAGGCGGCGGCCAGGTCGGACGGTTCGGCGAGCAGGGCGCGCATGGCCGGCGGGGTGCGGGTGAAGGCGGTGCCCGGCGGCCAGGCGCCGTGGGCCAGGAGTCCGGCCAGCCCGGTCGCGGTCCAGCACGCGGTGGTGACGGCGAGCAGGAAGCCCAGCAGGCCCACCAGCAGTCCGTCCGGGATGCCGCGCTGGGAGGAGGAGGGCGCGGTACCGCCGCCGTTCCCCGGTGCTCTGCCGTGGCCGTACGGCACCGTCAGGCCACCGTCTCGTCGGCGTGCGCGAGCCGCTCCATCTCCGCGGCTCGGGAAGCGGTCTCGGCCTCGAACTCGTCGGCCACGGTGTCCTCCAGGGGTACGGGTGCGGCGGAGTCCACCGAGTCTGCCGGGTCCGCCGAGGATTCCGTCATGGCGCGGTCGGTGAAGACCAGCGGCTTCTCCGCCTCGGTGATCAGGTGCTTGACGACCTGTACGTTGCCGTTGACGTCCCAGACGGCGATGCCGGGCGAGAGGGTGGGGATGATCTCCACGGCCCAGCGGGGCAGCCCGAGCACCTTTCCGGTGGCGCGGGCCTCGTCGGCCTTCTGGGCGTAGATCGTGCGGGTCGAGGCCATCTTGAGGATGGCCGCGGCCTCCCGGGCCGCGGCGCCGTCCACCACGTCGGACAGGTGGTGGACGACCGCGACGAAGGACAGGCCCAGCCGCCGCCCGAACTTCAGCAGCCGCTGGAAGAGCTGGGCGACGAACGGGCTGTTGATGATGTGCCAGGCCTCCTCGACCAGGAAGATGCGCTTCTTCCGGTCGGGGCGGATCCAGGTGTGCTCCAGCCAGACGCCGACGATCGCCATCAGGATCGGCATGGCGATGGAGTTGCGGTCGATGTGGGAGAGGTCGAAGACGATCAGGGGCGCGTCGAGGTCGATGCCCACTGTCGTCGGGCCGTCGAACATGCCGCGCAGGTCGCCGTCGACCAGCCGGTCCAGGACGAGTGCCACGTCCAGGCCCCAGGCGCGGACGTCCTCCAGGGCGACGTTCATCGCCTCGGCCGACTCCGGTTCGGGGTGGCGCAGTTGCTCGACTATGTCGGTCAGGACGGGCTGGCGGCCGGTGACGGTCCCGTTGACGTAGGAGTGGGCCACCTTCAGGGCGAAGCCGGCCCGCTCGTCGAGGCCGTGGCCCATGGCGACCTCGATGATGGTGCGCAGCAGGGCGAGCTGGCCGGTGGTGGTGATGGACGGGTCCAGCGGGTTGAGGCGGATGCCCTGGTCGAGCGCGGCCATCGGGTCGAGGCGGATGGGGGTGACGCCCATCTGCTCGGCGATCAGGTTCCACTCGCCGACGCCGTCCTCGCCCTGCGCGTCCAGGACGACGACCTGGCGGTCGCGGAAGCGGAGCTGGCGCAGGATGTAGGTCTTCTCCAGCGCTGACTTGCCGTTGCCGGACTCGCCCAGCACCAGCCAGTGCGGGGCCGGGAGCTGCTGGCCGTAGAGCTGGAAGGGGTCGTAGATGTAGCCCTTGCCGCTGTAGACCTCGCGGCCGATGATCACCCCGGAGTCGCCGAGGCCGGGGGCGGCGGTGGGCAGGTAGACGGCCTGGGCCTGGCCCGTGGAGGTGCGCACGGGCAGCCGGGTGGTCTCCGTCTTCCCGAAGAGGAGACCGGTGAAGGCGTCGGTGACGGCGGTCAGCGGATCGAACGCGGTCATGTGGATGCGCCTCCTCAGCGGCGGATGCCGGTCGCGAACGGCAGGGTGTTCACGAACGCGCGGTGATGCTCGCGGTCGCACCACTCCAGCTTCAGGTAGCTCTTTCCGGCCGACGCCCGGATCGTGCGCTTGTCCCGGGCCAGGGCGTCGGGGTTGCGGGAGGAGACGGTGAGGTAGCCGACGAGGTTGACGCCCGCGGCTCCGGAGGCCAGGTCCTCGCCGCGCTGGTCGATGCGGCTGTGGGCGGCCACGTCGCGCGGGTCCACGGTGCGGTTCATCTTCGCGGCGCGGCTGGCCTCGGCGGCGTCGTTGGTCTTCTCCGTCAGCATCCGCTCGATGGCGATCTCGGTCGGTTCCAGGTCCATGCAGACGGCCACGGTGCGGATCACGTCCGGGGTGTGGACCAGCAGCGGGGCCAGGAAGTTGACGCCGACCGGGGTCATCGGCCACTCCTTGACCCAGGCGGTGGCGTGGCACCAGGGGGCGCGGGTGGCCGACTCGCGGGTCTTGGCCTGCAGGTACGTCGGCTCGGACGCGTCCAGCTCGGCGGGCCAGGCGTTGCGCCGGGTCATGGCCTGGATGTGGTCGATGGGGTGGTCCGGGTCGTACATGGAGTGGATCAGGGACGACATCCGGGCCTGGCCCAGCGGCTGCCGCACCCGGATGTCGGCCTCGGTGAGGCGGGCGCAGATGTCGGTGAGCTCCCGGGCCATGACGACGGCCAGGCCCTCGTCGCGGGTGAGCCGGCGGCCGGTGGCAGAGCGGGTGGCCTTGGCGATCGCGGCGGCCTCGGCGGCCAGGTCGCGGCTGTGGTGCATGCAGGCCACCAGGTAGGCGCGGTGCTGCTCGCTGGAGGTGGAGACCATCGACAGGAGCTGGTCGTAGGAGTCCTTCAGCCAGGGTGCGGCCCGCTCGTCGCCGCGCTGCGCGACGTCCTTGGTGTGGGCGTCGGGGTCGGCGGGGAGGGTGCGGGCGAGCATCTGGAGGCGGGTGACGAAGCCGTCGCCGTTGGCCACGTGCTTGAGCAGGGTGCCGAAGCGGTCGACGAGGGCCTCCTGGTCCTCGCTGTCGCGCAGGCCCACGCCCGGTCCCTCGATCTCGATGGCGGCGGTGACGGTGCGCCGGTCGGCGTGGAGCAGGACGGCGATCTCGTCGGGGCCGAAGGGCGCGGACAGCCAGGTGACGCGGCCGACCCCGGGGGGCGGCGGGATGTCCACCTCGGTGCCGTCCAGCCGGACGCCGGCCTCGGCGGCGGCCGAGCGGTAGGCGGTGCCGCGCCGCAGCAGCCTGCGGTAACTGCGGTTGATCTCGAACCACTTGTAGTACGTCCGCCCGCGGTAGGGCACGTACACCGCGGCCAGGGCGAGCATCGGGAAGCCGACCAGCATGACGATGCGCAGGGTCAGCTGGGGGACGAGGAGTCCGCTCATCATGCCCAGGAAGGCGCCCGCGACGATCAGCGCGATCTCGCCCGTCTCCCGGTTCCTGCCGACGATGGCGTTGGGACGGGCGCGGCCGATCAGATACGTGCGGCGCGGTGCGACGGTGTGGGACGGGGTCGTCACCCGCGATCACCTCCGGTACGAGGGCTGGTGGAGCCGCCGCCTGTGCCGCGGGGCGGGGGCGGTGCTGCGGGCCGGGCGGGCTGGGGGGCCTGGGCGCCGCGGGAGGCGTGTGCGGCGACGCCTCCGGAGACGGGGTTGGCGGGTCTGGGCGTGCCGCCGGACGGGCCGCCGCCGCCCTCCGCGCCGCCGCGGGCGCTGTGGGTGTTGATGCCCTGGCGGAGCATGGCGGCGGGGGAGGAGACGACGGCGGCGGCCGTACGGGAGGCCGGGTCCGCGCTGGCGTTGCGCTGGCGCACGATCTCGTCGCCGAAGCCGGGGACGAAGCGGTAGATCATCGCGCTGGCGAAGATGGCGAGCAGGATGATGGCCAGGCCGGAGACGATCGCGGAGAAGGAGTCGGGGCCCTCGTCGCCGGCCAGCGCCCCGGCCAGGCCGAGGACGATCACGACGACCGGTTTGACGAGGATCACCGCGATCATGATGCCCGCCCAGCGGCGCACGTGGCCCCACATGTTCTTGTCGACGAGCCCGGCGTAGACGACCGTCCCGAGCAGGGCGCCGACGTACAGCAGGGCGGCGCGGATGACGAGCTCCAGCCACAGCACGCCGGCGGCGAGGACGGAGACGAGGGAGACGACGATCAGCATGATCGGTCCGCCGCCGATGTCGTCGCCCTTCTTGAGCGCCTCGGAGAAGGCGCCGAAGAAGGCGTCGTTGTCGGCGCCGGTGCCCGCGGCGATCGCGTCGGTGACGGCGTCGGTCGCGGTGACCAGGGTGTAGAGGAGCAGCGGGGTGAAGGCGGAGGCCAGCACCGTCAGCCACAGGAAGCCGATGGCCTCGGTGATGGCCTCGGTGAGCGGGATGCCGCGGATGGCGCGCTTGGCGACGGCCAGCAGCCACAGGGTCAGGGTGAGGATCGTCGAGGCGGCGAAGACGACGGCGTACTGGCGCAGGAAGGCCGGGTTGGTGAAGTCGACGGTGGCGGTGGCGGAGACCGCCTCGGAGAGCTTGGTGACGATCCAGGCGGCGGCGTCGGCGCAGCCCTGGGCGAGGGAGGCCAGCGGGTCCAGGGTGGTGGACAGGGGCTCGTTGGTGCCCCCGCCGCCGGAGCCGCCTTCGCCCTCGCAGTACTCCCGCGCGGCGCCGCCGATCTCCGCGCACGGGTTCTCGCTCGGTTCGCTCCCCGGCTCGTCTCCGGGCTCGTCCTCCGGTGCCGGCGTCGGGTCCGCGGCCGCGCGGGCGGCCAGCCAGAGCCCGCCGGCCTGTACGCCCGCGAGGAGCGCGGCGAGCGACAGGACGCGGCGGCGGCGGTCAGCGCGCATAGGTGAACCCTCCGTACTCCTCGACGGCCTTGCTGATGTCCTTGGCGGTGGCGGCCCGGTCGTCCCCCGGTACGGGGGCGGGGCCGTCCTGCTGGGAGTCGCCGGTGATCTTCCAGTCGGAGCCGGTCCAGCGCAGTTCGAAGGTCCAGGTCTTCCAGGCCGTGGTGACGGGGACGGTGGAGTCCTCGCCCGCCATGCCGATGAGGCTCGTGTACCAGACCTCGACGGTGGCGTCGCCGTCCGCGTACTCCGTCACCTTGGTGCCCACCGGGATGGCGCGCGAGACGAAGGTCATGCCCGCGGGGGCCTCGCCCTGCGGGGTGAGGCCCAGCCGCTCGAGGAAGTCCGGCGAGTACGCCTCGTCCTGGCGTTCCTTCAGCGGGGCGGCGGCCTCGGGGGTGTAGAGGTTGTCGACGATCCGGTGCCGTTCCGCGGTGTTGAACATGCCCGTCCCGCCCAGCGCCACCGCGTAGTTGGCCGCGGCGCTCTGCGCGCCCTGCTCGGTCTCGGGGAAGCCGGCGGGGATGCCGCCCACCCGGGTGCCGACGGGGCGTTCGCCGGTGGGGGCGGTGGGCGGTGCGGCGCGCCCGTCGTCCCGGCGGCTGTCCGACGGGCCGTCACCGCCCCTGGTGGCGATGGCCAGTGCGGCTATCAGCAGGGCGACGACGCCCACCACGGTCAGCATGTTGCGGCCCACCCGGACCGGCTGCCGCCGGGGATCGTCGTAGGCGTCGACGACGTCGTCCTCGGGGAGGCGGGTACGCGTGCGGACGCGGCCGCCCGCCCCGGGGCCGGGACGCCGCTCGTCGCCGTACCCGCCGTCACCGCCGATGCTCATCGCCGTATGCCCTCTCGGTCGCCCGGTCGCCGCCCGGTTGGCGTGCCGCTCCCCTCACGACGGTAACGCCGCCCCGGCGGTTGTGGGGTCCGTGCGTACGGGATCGCCTCCGCACGGTGACCGGCGCGTTCGCGGTGCCGGTGGCGGTGCGGAGGGCGTACGCCGGGGGCCAAAGGGGGCGGGGCGTGGACTGGCGCATGGCTGGGGGTCTTCTTCCGGTGTGGGCGTTGGCGGCCGTACGGGGGGCACGGCGGGGCGCCCGGGCCGCCTCGGCGGCCGCGTGCACCGTTCCGCCTGCCACGGTGACGTGGCAGGTCTCACATGAGGTCCGCCGGTCCGCCGCCGACCGGGCACGGCCCGGGCTCCTGGCCCCACGGGCATGCGGTACGGCCCTGCCGGGCAGGCAGAGCGGGCGCCGGGGGCGGGAGTCGGGAGGCCCGTGATCGGGGGAGGGCCGGGGAGAGGGGGGCGGGGGGCGGCGCTACACGGCCATTCCGTAGACGATGGTGAAGACCGTGCCGAGCGATCCGATGATGAAGACGCCGGTCAGTCCTGCCACGATCAGGCCCTTGCCCTGCTCCGCGCTGAAGGTGTCGCGCAGTGCCGTGGCGCCGATGCGCTGCTTGGCGGCGCCCCAGATGGCGATGCCCAGGCAGAGGAGGATGGCCACGGCCATCACGACCTCGATCATCACCCGGGCCTCGTTGCCCAGAGATCCGAACGGGCCCCAGTCGGGGGCGATTCCGCCGATGATGGTGTTGATGTCGCCCTTGTCGGCCGCATAAAACATGATGTGTTCACCGCCCCGGGTGGGTTGTTGGAAGACGTTTCCTTATGGATTCTGACACGGTCGCGGTCGAATCGGCAGTGAACCGGGTTCCGGTGAGGGAGGGTTGAGGGGTGCGGAAGGCGTGGGTGGCCGTCGGAGTCGGCTTCGGGCTCGTCATGTGCTTCATGGCGCTGCTCGTCGTCGGCACGTACAGCGCCGCTTCGAGCCTCTTCGGCGGTCGCGGGGGGAGCGTCGCACTGGCGAAGAACGCGGTGCCGGCGGCGTACGAGCCCCTGGTGGCGCGGTGGGGCAACGAGTGTCCGGAGCTCAACCCGGCGCTGCTGGCGGCCCAGCTCTTCCAGGAGAGCGGCTGGAACCCCGGTGCGCGGAGCCCCGCCGCGGCCCAGGGCATAGCCCAGTTCATCCCGGGCACCTGGGCGACGCACGGCGTCGACGGGGACGGCGACGGGGACCGGGACGTGTGGGACCCCGCGGACGCGATCCCCGCGGCGGCGAAGTACGACTGCGCGCTGGCGGAACAGCTCAGGGGCGTACCCGGCGATCCGACGGACAACATGCTGGCCGCCTACAACGCCGGCCCGTACGCGGTGGTCAAGTACGACGGTGTGCCCCCCTACCGGGAGACGCAGAACTACGTACAGGTCATCCGGAAGATGGAGAAGAGCTTCGCCGCGCCCGCCGGGCGGCTGTCCCCGACGAAGCAGGCGGCCGGGGCGATCGACTTCGCGCAGAAGAAGCTCGGGACGCCGTACCTGTGGGGCGGTGACGGGACGCCGGAGGACGGCGGGCGGTTCGACTGCTCGGGGCTGACGAAGGCGGCGTACGCGAGTGTGGGCATCGAGCTGCCGCGCGTCGCCAACGACCAGTGGAACACCGGCCCGCACCCGAAGCGGGACGAACTGCTCCCCGGCGACCTGGTGTTCTTCGCCCACGATCTGAGCGACTCGAGGTCGATCTATCACGTGGGGATCTACGTCGGCGGTGGCTATATGATCGACGCGCCGTACACCGGTGCCACGATCCGCTTCGACCCGATCGACACCCCCGACTACTTCGGAGCTACCAGGCCGACGGCCTGAGGCGGGTGCCGACGGCCTGAGGCGGGTGCCGGCGGGCACCGGGAACTCCGCGCGGGCCCGGCCGGCGGCGGGCTCGGAGCCGGTTCCGGAACCGTCCGGAGGCAGGGAGCGGATCACCCTCCGGTAACGTCCCGGTGGTCGTTCGGTGGAGGTTGGAACGCGCGGCCCGGACAGGGCGTTGTCCTGTCCGGACAGGGCATTCCGCTACCACGGGGGTCGGCAGCGACGAGTGAAGGGCAGCATCACCATGGACGAATGGGACAATCCTGACGTCGGGCTGCTCTACGACATCAACGGATTGGCCAGGGAAGCCCCCAGCTGGGCCGACCACCTGATGGAGTACGTCGGCGAGTACGGCACCGTCGTGGCGCTGATGGTGCTGGGCCTGTGGGCCTGGTGGACCGCGCGGCGGCGGCCGGACGCGGTGGCGGCCGTGGCCGGGCTGGTCTGGGCGCCGGTGGCCGCCGGGGTGGCGCTGCTGGTGAACGTGCCGATCCGGGGGTTCGTGGAGCGTCCCAGACCCTTCCTGACCCATGACGGGCTCGAGGTGCTGGTGGACGGCAAGACCGACTTCTCGTTCGTCAGCGACCACGCGACCCTGGCGATGGCCCTCGCCGTCGGGATCTTCATGGTGAACCGGAAGCTGGGGACCCTCGGCATCCTGGTGGCGGTGTTCGCGGGGGCCTGCCGGGTCTACATGGGGGTGCACTACCCCACCGACGTGATCGGCGGGCTGGCGCTGGGCACGGCCGTGACGCTGCTGCTGGCCCCCGCGGCGCTGGCGCTGCTGACCCCGCTGCTGCGCGCGGTGGCCGCCTCCCGGGCCGGGGTGCTGGTGCGGACTCCGGAGGTGGCGGCGCTGAACGTGGCGGCGGAACGGCGGGAGCACGACCGCGACCTGGCGGCCTGACACCGGCCCCGGCCTCCGGCGCCCACCGCCCGGTCCCTCCCGGACCCCTCCCGCCCCTCCCGGGCCCCGGCCGGCTTCTCCGGCCGGGGCCCGGCCGTTTCCGGGCCGCGCTCCCCGGAGCCGGTCAGCCCTCCGTGTGGGCGGCCGCGTCCGCGCGGGCCCGCCCCCGGGCGCGCCGGGCGGGGCCCCGCCAGCCGCAGCTGCAGACCGCGCTGCAGAACGGGCCCGTCTCCGTGGTGGAGGTGCGGTGCGTCTCCGGTGCTGCCGGCCGCTCCGCGGAGTCCCCTCCACCGTCCCCCCAGGTGTCCTCCCACTGCACCCGACCACGGTACCGGCCGTGACGGCGGGTGGTGGGCGTCGTTGAACGGATCGAGTTGTGAGACGCGGTCCTGGGGGTCGGCAGACGATGGTGACGCGGCGCGGCCGGAGGAGGGGGGCCGTCACGGCCGCCGTGCTCCGCGCCGGAACGGTGCTGGCGGTACTGGCGATGCCGGCCACCACCGGGTGCTCCGCACCGGACGCCGCCGGCGCGCCGACCGCGGCCGAGGCGCGGGCCGCCGTACGGGAGGCCGCCGGGGCGCTGGCGAGGTCGGGCACCTCCCGGACGCACACGCGGGTGGAGACGGACAGCGGAGGCACCCGCGTCGTCATCCGGGGCACGGGCGTCTTCGACTACGGGACGCGGACCGGGCTGCTGCGGGTGGTGCCGCCGCCCGTCCCGAAGGCGCCGGCCGCCGGGGAGGACCGGCGCCGGCCGGTCACGGCCCTGGTCACACCGGGCGCCCTCTACCTGGGGGACCGGGGTGCCGGGGTCCCCGCCGGCAAGTGGGTGCGGGTGGACGCCGCCACGCTGCCCGACGGGAACCTGGTCACGGGCGGCGCCACCGACCCGATCACCGCCGCCGAACTGCTGCGCGGTGTGAGGTCGGTCTCGTTCCGGGGCGAGGAGCGGCTGCACGGGGAGGCGGTGCGGCACTACCGCGGCACCGTGGACCTCGCGGCGGCGGCCCGGTCGGCCCGGCCGCCCTGGCGGGAGAGCCCCGCCGCGGCCGCGGCGGGGCTCTCCCGCCGTACGGTGCCCTTCGACGCGTACGTCGACGGGCGGGGACGGCTGCGGAAGATCCGGCAGCGCTTCGTCCTCCCGTCCGCGGCGGGCGGCCCGGGCGGGGCGGCCGGGCAGGAGGTGCCGGTGGTGTCGACGACGACGCTGTACGGGTTCGGGGTGCCGGTGGAGATCGCCCTGCCCGGGCCGGGGGACGTCCACACCGGCCGGATCGCCGTGCCGTAGCCGCGGTAGGGCGACCCGGGCGGGCCGGGCCGGCACCGGAGTCGTAGCCGATGACGGTGGCGTTAAATGGCCCGGACGTGTCATGCCCGGAAGGCGCGCCCCTTCCTACCCTGGGGAGTGGACGCGTGAGAGGGGAGCTGTGAGGAGGTGGTGCGGGTGTCCGGGAAGAGCGGCGGTCCCCTGGTCCAGGACCACGTGGCCCTCGCCGAGATCGAGCTCTACGGCGAGCTGATGATCGCGGCCTCGGCCGCGGCCGAGGAGCGGCTCAGCCCTGCGCGCATCGACGAGGTGCTCCGGGTCGGGTCCGACCCGGCGGGCCGGGGCGCCCGCGAGAAGGCCCGTCCGGCCGTGTGACGGCCGGTGCCGGACGGGCCGGCCGTACCCGGCCGCCCGCGTCTCCCCCGCCCGATCCCGCCTGACCGCGCCCGCCGCGCGCGGTCAGGTGCGCAGCAGCCGGGCGATGGCGGCCGTGGCCTCCTCCACCTTGGCGTCGATCCCCTCGCCGCCCTCGGCCGCGGCGTGGGCCACGCAGTGGCGCAGGTGCTCCTCCAGCAACTGGAGGGCGAACGACTGCAGGGCCTTGGTGGAGGCCGAGACCTGGGTGAGTATGTCGATGCAGTAGACGTCCTCCTCGACCATGCGCTGCAGACCGCGGATCTGTCCCTCGATCCGGCGCAGCCGCTTGAGGTGGGCCTCCTTCTCCTTGGCGTAGCCGTGCGGACCGTGGACGGTCTCGGGGCGGGTCTCGGCGGTCGTCATGCGGTCCTCCCGTGGACATCGTGAGGAAATACCCCCACTGGGTATATCGTACCGAATCCCCCTTCCCGGAGGGATCTCCGTGGTGGATCCCGGGTGCTAGGGGCGTGCCTCGATGGGTAACACTGAATGACGCCGGTCCGCTGTGATCGGTTGATGCACCCGGCATCATCGAGACCGACAACCATGCACCCCGAGGAATCCCAGTGCGCTTTCGTCTGACCCCCAGGGAGACGAGCTTCTACGACATGTTCGCCGCCTCCGCGGACAACATCGTCACCGGTTCGAAGCTCCTCATGGAGATGCTCGGGACGGAACCCGCGGCACGGGCCGAGATCTCGGAGCGCATGCGTGCGGCCGAGCACGCCGGCGACGACGCCACCCACGCGATCTTCCACCAGCTGAACTCCTCGTTCATCACACCGTTCGACCGGGAGGACATCTACCGGCTCGCGTCGTCGCTCGACGACATCATGGACTTCATGGAGGAGGCCGTCGACCTGGTCGTCCTCTACCAGATCGAGGAGCTCCCGCGCGGGGTCGACCAGCAGATCGAGGTCCTGGCCAGGGCCGCCGAGCTGACCGCCGAAGCGATGCCGAACCTGCGGACGATGACCAACCTCACCGAGTACTGGATCGAGGTCAACCGGCTGGAGAACCAGGCCGACCAGATCCACCGCAAGCTGCTGGCCCATCTGTTCAACGGCAAGTACGACGCCATCGAGGTGCTGAAGCTCAAGCAGATCGTGGACGTGCTGGAGGAGGCGGCCGACGCCTTCGAACACGTGGCGAACACGGTGGAGACCATCGCGGTCAAGGAGTCCTGAAGCACGTGGACACCTTCGCGCTCGTCCTGACCATCGGGGTCGCGCTCTTCTTCACCTACACCAACGGCTTCCACGACTCCGCGAACGCCATTGCCACCTCGGTGTCCACCCGCGCGCTCACCCCGCGGGTGGCCCTGGTGATGGCCGCGGTGATGAACCTGGCCGGCGCCTTCCTGGGCAGCGGGGTCGCCAAGACGGTCAGCGAGGGGATCATCGAGACCCCGGACGGCCGGAGCGGCATGGGCATCCTGTTCGCCGCGCTGGTCGGTGCGATCACCTGGAACCTGATCACCTGGTACTTCGGCCTGCCGTCCTCCTCCTCGCACGCCCTGTTCGGCGGCATGGTGGGGGCGGCGCTGGCGGGCGGCACCACGGTGTACTGGTCGGGGGTGCTGGAGAAGATCGTCATCCCGATGTTCGTCTCACCGGTCGTCGGGCTGCTGCTCGGCTACCTGGTGATGGTGGTCATCATGTGGCTCTTCCGCAGGTCCAACCCGCACCGCGCCAAGCGCGGCTTCCGCATCGCGCAGACGGTGTCGGCGGCGGGCATGGCGCTCGGCCACGGTCTGCAGGACGCCCAGAAGACGATGGGCATCGTGGTGCTGGCCCTGGTGATCGCGGACGTCCAGGACCACGGCCAGATCCCGATCTGGGTGAAGGTCTCCTGCGCGGTGATGCTGTCGCTGGGCACCTACGCCGGCGGCTGGCGGATCATGCGGACGCTGGGGCGCCGGATCATCGAACTGGACCCGCCGCAGGGGTTCGCCGCCGAGACGACGGCGGCCTCGGTGATGTACACGGCGTCGTTCGTGTTCCACGCGCCGATCTCGACCACCCACGTGATCACCTCCGCGATCATGGGCGTGGGCGCCACGAAGCGGGTGAGCGCGGTGCGCTGGGGGGTCGCCAAGAACATCGTGCTCGGCTGGTTCATCACCATGCCGGCCGCCGCGGCGGTGGCGGGGTTGAGTTACTGGGCGGTGTGGCTGGTGGCGGGGTGAGGGCGGGCTCGTCGGGCCCGGCCGGACGGGCCCGACCACAAGGGCGCGCCCGCCCCCCGGTGAGCCGGGGGGCGGGCGTCTCGTCTTGCGGTGGCACCGCCATGCAGCACCGCAGACGACCGGGCGGGCCGTTCGGGCTGATCAGCCGAAGCGGCCCGAGATGTAGTCCTCGGTGGCCTGCACCGAGGGGTTGGAGAAGATGCGCTCGGTGTCGTCGATCTCCACCAGCTTGCCGGGCTCGCCGACCGCGGCCAGGTTGAAGAACGCGGTGCGGTCCGAGACGCGCGCGGCCTGCTGCATGTTGTGGGTGACGATGACGATCGTGAAGCGCTCCTTCAGCTCGTTGATCAGGTCCTCGATGGCGAGGGTGGAGATCGGGTCGAGCGCGGAGCACGGCTCGTCCATCAGCAGCACCTGCGGCTCGACCGCGATGGCGCGGGCGATGCACAGCCGCTGCTGCTGGCCGCCGGAGAGGCCGGAACCGGGCTTGTTGAGGCGGTCCTTGACCTCGTTCCAGAGGTTGGCGCCCTTGAGGGACTTCTCGACGACGTCGTCCAGTTCGGACTTCTTGTAGGAGCCGTTGAGCCGCAGGCCCGCCGCCACGTTGTCGTAGATCGACATCGTCGGGAACGGGTTCGGCCGCTGGAAGACCATGCCGATGGTGCGGCGTACGGAGACCGGGTCGACCCCGCTGCCGTACAGGTCCTCGTGGTCGAGCAGCACCTTGCCCTCGACGCGCCCGCCGGGGGTGACCTCGTGCATGCGGTTGAGGGTGCGCAGGAAGGTGGACTTGCCGCAGCCGGACGGGCCGATGAAGGCGGTCACGGAGCGGGGCTCGACGGACATCGAGATGTCCTCGATGGCCTTGTGGGAGCCGTAGTAGGCGGTGAGGCCGCTGACGTCGATGCGCTTGGCCATGGGAATCACTTCTCTTCCGCGTGTGCGGCCGGGTCAGCGGCCGGTCTTCGGGGCCTTCCAGCGGGCTATGCCGCGGGCCACTATGTTCAGGATCATCACGAAGGCGATCAGCACCAGGGCCGCGCCCCAGGCGCGGTCGTAGGAGGCCTCGTTGCCGTTCGCCCACTGTTCGTAGACGTAGTAGGGCAGGGAGGACTGGGCGCCCTCGAAGGGGTTGTTGTTGATCGACTGGGCGCCGAACACCAGCAGCAGGATCGGCGCGGTCTCACCGGCGATACGGGCCACCGCGAGCATCACGCCCGTGGTGATGCCGCCGATCGCGGTGGGCAGTACCACCTTGAGGATGGTGCGCCACTTGGGCACACCCAGCGCCAGGGACGCCTCGCGCAGCTCGTTCGGGACGAGCTTGAGCATCTCCTCGGTGGAGCGCACGACGATCGGCACCATCAGGATGGCCAGTGCCATGGCGCCGGCGAAGCCGGAGTAGCCGAAGTCGAGGATGATGATCCAGAAGGACAGGATGAACAGGCCGGCCACGATCGAGGGGATGCCGGTCATGACGTCGACGAAGAAGGTGACGGCCTTGGCCAGCTTGCCGGTGCCGTACTCGACCAGGTAGATCGCGGTGAACAGGCCGATGGGCGCCGCCATCAGGGTGGCGATGCCGACCTGCTCCATGGTGCCGATGAGCGCGTGGTAGATGCCGCCGCCGGGCTGGAGGGTGATCACACCGCTCATCGAGTGGGTGAGGAAGTAGCCGTCCACCACCTTGGCGCCGCGGGCGACCGTCTCCCAGATCAGCGAGGCCAGCGGGAGCGCGGCCAGCAGGAAGCTGACCCACACCAGGCTGGTGACCAGCCGGTCCTTGGCCTGGCGCTTGCCCTCGACGGCCGTGGTGAGGGCGTAGGTGGCCGCCACGAAGAAGACCGCGGCGATCAGACCCCACTGGATGCGGCTGTCCAGCCCGAACGCCAGGCCGATCCCGGCGCCGACACCGGCGGAGAGCAGGCCCAGGCCGAGGGGGGCCCAGCGCGGCAGCCGGGGCTGCCTGAGGGTGCGGCCGCCGGGGGGCGGCACGGTGACCGGAGGCTTGTCCATGACTGTGTTGCTCATCAGGCGTTCGCCCCCGAGTACTCCTTGCGGCGCGCGATGATCAGGCGTGCGGCGCCGTTCACCAGCAGGGTGATGACGAACAGGACGAGACCGGAGGCGATCAGCGCGTCCCGGCCGGTGTCGCCGGCTTCCTTGAAGCCCGCGGCGATGTTCTGCGCGAAGGTGCCGCCGCCGGGGTTGAGGAGGCTGGCGTTGATCACGAAGCTCGGGGAGAGGACGGTCGCCACCGCCATCGTCTCACCGAGGGCCCGGCCCAGGCCGAGCATCGAGGCGCTGATCACGCCGGAACGGCCGAACGGCAGGACGGCCATCCTGATGACCTCCCACCGGGTGGCGCCGAGCGCGAGCGCGGCCTCCTCCTGCATCTTCGGGGACTGCTTGAAGACCTCGCGGCTGACGTTGGTGACGATCGGCAGGATCATGATCGCCAGCAGGATGCCCACGGTGAACAGCGAGCGCGGGGCGCCGCCGTTGTAGGCGAAGACCCCGGTCCAGCCGAGGTACTCGTCGAGCCAGGTGTACAGGCCGGTCAGGTGCGGCACCAGGAACAGGGCGCCCCACAGGCCGTAGATGATGCTGGGGACGGCGGCGAGCAGGTCGACGGTGTACGCCAGCGGGGTGGCGAGCCGGCGCGGCGCGTAGTGCGAGATGAACAGGGCGATGCCGACGGCCACGGGGACCGCGAGGACCATCGCGATGATCGAGCTGACGACCGTGCCGTAGGCCAGGACCGCGATGCCGAAGACCGGCGGGTTGGCGTTGGCGTTCCACTCGAAGGTGGTGAGGAAGTTCCCCTCGTTCTCGGCGAGGGCGACCAGGGCGCGCCAGGTGAGGAAGACCGCGATGGCGGCCATGATCACCAGCAGCGCGATGCCCGAGCCCTTGGACAGGCCGAGGAAGACGCGGTCGCCCGGCCTCCTGACCGGCCCCCCGGGTGGCGCCTTCGTTGGATCGACGGAAGCGGTGGGTGCTATATCCATTTCTTCTCCGGTCTGGTGCGGGGTGTCGGCCCCTGGCGGCGGTGCACCGGATGGATCTCGTGCGGACGGAACTGCTGGGGGGCGTACGGGCGTACGGGCGTACGGCCGGGCGGCCGGTCCCGCTGGTGCGGGGCCGGCCGCCTCGGACGTCAGGAGAGGGAGTCGATGGTGCTGCGGACCTTGGTGATGATCTCGTCGGGGATCGGGGCGTAGCCGGCGTCGGCGAGCGCGCCCTGGCCGTCCTCACTGGCCGTGTAGGTCAGGAAGGACTTGGTCAGCTCCAGGGACTCCTTGTCGTTGCCCTTGTCGCAGACGATCTCGTAGGTCACCAGGACGATCGGGTAGGCGCCGTCGGCCTTGGTGGCGTAGTCCAGCTCCATGGCCAGGTCGTTGCCCTCGCCGACGACCTGGCCCGCGGCGATCGCCGTGGAGGCGTTCTCGACGGTGGCCTCGACGGGCTCGGCGGCCCCGGTGTCGAGCTTCACGGTCGGGATGCCGTTGCCGTCGGCGTAGGACAGCTCGAAGTAGCCGATGGCGCCGTCGTTGTTCTTGACGTTGGTGGCGACACCGGAGGAGCCGTCCGCCGACTGGCCGCCCTTGCCGGCCCAGGCCTTGGCGGGCTCGTACTTCCACGCGTCGGGGGCGGCGGCGTGCAGGTACTCGGTGAAGTTGTCGGTGGTGCCCGACTCGTCCGAGCGGTGGAACGCCTGGATCTTGGTGGAGGGGAGGTCGGCGTCCGGGTTCAGCTTCTTGATCGCCTCGTCGTCCCACTGGGTGATCTTCGAGTCGAAGATCTTGGCGATGGTGTCGGCGTCCAGGACCAGGTCCTCCACACCGGCCAGGTTGTAGCCCACGGCCACCGGGCCGCCCACCATCGGCAGGTTGATGCCCTTGCCGCCCTCGCAGACCTGCTGGGACTGCTGGACCTCCTCCTCCTTCAGGGCCGAGTCGGAGCCGGCGAAGCCCGTCTTGCCCTGGAGGAACTCCTGGATGCCCGCACCGGAGCCGGTGGGCTTGTAGTTGATCTCGACGCCCTCACAGGCCGCCTGGTAGTTCTTGACCCAGATGTCCATCGCGTTCTTCTGGGCGCTGGAGCCGGAGGCGAGGAGGTTGCCCTCGCCGGCGCACTTGATGTTGCTGGCGGCCTTGGAGTTGCCCTCCGAGTTCGTGCCTCCGCCGGTGTTGTCGTCGGAACCGCAGGCGGTCAGGACCAGGGCGCTGGAAACCGCGACGGCGCCGACGGCGATCGCGCGGAGGCGGTGGGTGGGCTGAAGCTTCACTTCGTTCAGTTCCTTCCTGGGCCCGCCGGTGGGGTCGGCAAGCGATGGGTTTCTCCGGGTGTCGTTCACAGCATGGGGAGCCGTCCGTGTCCGCCGGCGACCGGACGCGCCTTGCACAAGGCTGAAATTAGGCAGGACAGGTGAAGTGCCCGACGGCCGAGAGTGAACGAGAGGTGAACCTCGGCAGACGGTGCAGTTGCGTGGGCCGCCGCCGGGCAGGGAAGTGGCCGGTTCGCGTCCCTGTCGCTCCGCCCGGCGGGCATGGCACTATCCGCGGCAGTGGCTCGTTACGCGCGGGTAGACGCGGGGCCCGGGCGGACCGGGCGGGGAAGGGAGACGCGTGGCAGGGCAGGGAGGTGGGGCCGCGGCGGCCCGCCGGGAAGGAGCGGCGCGGGGTGCCCGGCTGAGAGCGTTCGCCGGGAGGCCCGTGCGGATGTCCGTCTGCGCGCTGCTGTGCGCGCAGCTCGGGCTGCTGACGGTGGCGGCGGGGACCGCGCACGCGGAGCCGGGGCCGGGCGGGTCCGGCTCCGGGAGTGGTGTCCGGGAGTCCGCCGGGCCGCCGGACGGCGGTCCGGGCACCGGGGAAACAGGGGACGCCGGGGACAACGGGGACACCACCGCCGAGGACACGGCGAGCGCCGCGCGGCTGGAGGAGCTCCGCAGGCGGATCGAGGCGCTGCACGACAGGGCCGAGTCGGCCACCGAGAAGTACAACGCCGCCGGTGAGCGGGCCGAGCGGCAGCGCTCGGAGATCGTGCGGCTGGCCCAGGCGATCGTACGGACCCGGAGCCAGAAGGAGACGCTGGCGGACCGGATGGGGGCGATGGCCCGTGCGCAGTACCGCGGCAGTGGCCTGCCGTCCGGCGCGCGGCTGCTCCTGGAGGACGACCCGGAGGCGTTCCTGCGCGATCTCGGTCTGCTCGGCAAGGGGGACGAGGCGGCCGGCCGGCTCATCGGGAAGCTGCGCAGGGCCGAGAAGGACCTCGACGCCTACGCCGAGGAGGCCACCGGCCGCTGGGCGAAGCTGGAGGCGGACCGGAAGAAGAAGGCGGCGGCGAAGAAGAGCGTCGAGGCCGAGCTGGCGAAGGCCGAGAAGCTGGAGTCGCGGCTGGCGGCCGGGGAACGGGAGCGGCTGCGGCGGCTGGAGGAGCGGACGGCCCGGCTGCGGCAGACGAGATGGCTGGCGACCGGTGTGCTGGAGGAGATCGACGACCGGGCCTCGGAGCACGGGAAGAAGGCCGTCGCGTACGCCATGGCGCAGCTCGGCAAGGACTACGAGTGGGGCGCCGAGGGCCCGGCCACCTTCGACTGCTCGGGGCTGACCCTGCGTGCCTGGGAGGCCGCGGGCATCACGATCCCGCGCACCTCGCAGGAGCAGTGGAAGCGACTGCGGAGGGTGGAGATCACCGAGATGCGTCCCGGCGACCTGATCGTCTACAAGGCGGACGCCAGCCATGTCGGGATGTACGTGGGCGACGGCGTGATGGTCCACGCCCCCCGGACCGGACGGCAGATCACCACGGCCGGAGCGGGCTCGCTGCCGATCCTGGGGGTGGTGCGTCCGGATGCCTGACGGACCTCCGAGGGACACCGCGGGCCGCCTTTCGGCCGTTTGGCATATGCAGAAAGGCATTCCGTGCGCCCCGGGGGGACCGCTATGGTCACCCGGGGCGTCTTGCGAACCGACGCCCCGGGTGCCCCTCGGGGGGAGGGAAGAGGACTGGGAACATGCCCGTATCGATGGGCCGTGAGCTGGTGACCGCGGTACCGCCGCGACGGCCGGACGGACCGGAGGCCGCGCCCCCCGGCGGCCTGACGCTGCTCGTCATCGAGGACGACCCGGCGGGTTCCCTGGCGATTCCCGAGCTGCTGGACGCCTCCGGGGGCCGGGTGCGGGTCCGTACCGCCCGCAACCTCACCGAGGCCGAACGGCTCCTCACCGACGACGTCCACTGCATCCTGCTGGACCTGGCACTCCCCGACAGCACCGCCGGCGGCGCGGAGGACGGCGGCGGGCCCGGGGCGGACGGTGGGGACGGCGGGGAGCTCGGCATCCTGCGCCGGGTGCTGCGCATGGCGCCCCGGCACGCGGTACTGGCGCTCACCGCCGAGGACGACGCCGAACGCGCGGCCGAGGCCGTCCGGGTCGGCGCCCAGGACTTCCTCTTCCGCGGCGAACTGGACGGCCGGGTGCTCAGCCGGGCCATCCGTTACGCCGTCGAGCGCAAGCGGGCCGACCTGGCGCAGCGGCAGCTCACCGAGTCGAGGCTGCGGGCCCAGGAGAACGCCCGGCTGGAACGCGGTCTGCTGCCCACCCCGCTGCTGGGCGGCTCGGAGCTGCGGTTCGCCGCCCGCTACCGGCCGGGCCGTTCCCGGGCCCTGCTGGGCGGCGACTTCTACGACACCGTGCGCACCGCCGACGGCACTGTGCACGCCATGATCGGCGACGTGTGCGGACACGGCCCCGACGAGGCGGCCCTCGGGGTGGAGCTGCGGATCGCCTGGCGGGCGCTGACCTTCGCCGGGCTCTGCGGCGACCAGCTCCTGGGCACCCTCCAGCGGGTGCTGGAGCACGAGCGGCCCAGCGATGAGATCTTCGCCACCCTCTGCACCGTCGACATCGCGCCCGACGGGCGGCGGGCCGGGCTGTGCCTGGCCGGCCACCCCGCGCCGCTGATCGCGGGCACCGGACGCGGCCCCCGGCTGCTGCCGCACGAGGACATCGGCGGCCCGGCACTGGGCGTCCTGCCCAACGCCCGCTGGCCCCGCATGCAGGTGGAGCTGGGCGGCACCTGGAGCCTGATGATGTACACGGACGGGCTCATCGAGGGCCGGACCGGCCAGGGCGACCTGCGGCTCGGCCAGGACGGCATGCTCGGCATCGTCGGGCGGCTGATGGCCGCCGGACTGCGCGGCGAGGCCCTGCTGGACGCCGTGCTCGCGCAGGTGCGCGAACTCAACGGCGGCGAGCTCACGGACGACGTGGCGGTCCTGCTGCTCGACCGGGGACAGTGAGGCGCCGGGCCCCGTCCGGAACCGCCCGGCCCCGGCTCAGCGGCCCCCGTTGTACGGGCCGTAGGGGCCGTCGCTGCTGCTGCCCCGGCGGAAGCCGCCCCGGCCGCCGCCCCCGCCGATCTGGATGAGCGCGGGCCGTACGTCCACCATGTACACGATGTTGGCGATCAGGCCCGCGATCCGCAGGAAGAGGAAACCGGGGACGAGGAGGTTCACCGCGAGGGTCACCCCGAGAAGGATCAGCCAGAAGCCCTTGGTCTTCTTGTCCGCGGCACGGTAGGCGTCCTCGCGGCGCATGACCGCGTCGACGAAGCAGAAGATGCTGAAAACGAGCAGACCCAGGAAAACCCAGGACATCAGCCCGTAGAAACCGTCCAGGAGCACGCTGGCCACCATCCCGTCCACACGCCGGTCATCGGCTCCCCACGCTACCGGCCCCGGGGCCGGACACGAAGGGTGTGCCCGGCCCCGGCCGGAACCGGGGACCTCAGGACTGCGACTTGTCCTGCTTGCCCTGCTTCTCCTGCTTGGGGGCGGACTTCTCGGCCGTCCCGCCCCCGGCGGCCTTCTTCTCGGCGGTCTTCTTCGCGACCGTCTTCGGAGTGGCCTTCGACGCGCCGGTCTTCGAGGTGCTCCGCTTCGCGGCGGTGCCGCCGGCGGCCGAGCTGCTCCGGCGGGCCGTGCTCCTGCCGGTCTCCGCCTTCTTCGCGGCACCGGCCTGGGAGGTCCGGGTGCGGGGCTTGGTGGCCGCCCTGGCCCGCGGCTTCTCCTCGCCCTCCGTGATGGTGACCTCGGTCGTCCCGCCGCGCTCGCGCGCGATCTCCCGCGGAGCCTCCTCGGCGGCGCCCTTGCCGTCGCCCCCGTCCTGCTCACCGCGCCAGGTCTGCACCGCGCCGCGGCCGCGCTCGGCCAGCCCGTCGTAGCCCTCGCGGGCCTTGACGACGTACTCGGCGGCGATCCCGACGCTCTGCAGGGCCAGGTGCTGGGCCTGCTCGCGCAGCTTCTTCAGATCCGCCTTCAGGTCGGCCTCGCGCAGCTTCTTCAGATCCGCCTTCAGATCCGCCTCGCGCAGCTTCTTCAGGTCCTCGTCGATCCCGGACAGCGCCGAGGTCAGCCGCGACTGGGTCTCCTTCGCCTGCCGGGCGACCCGCTCCTGCACGGCCTTGGGGTCGGTGTCCTTCACCTTCCGCACGGCCGCGAGACGCTCGGGCGCCGTCTCACGGATCTTGTCGATCACCCCGGCGGCGAAGTACAGCGGCCCGGAGTTGGCCAGCATCCTGCGGATGTCGTCGGCCTTGTTGGTCTTGTCGGTGGTTTTGTCACCGGCCTTGTTGGTCTTGTCGGTGGTCTTGTCACCGGCCTTGGTGTTCATGACGATTCCTCCTGGTCATGGCCTGGTCGTGGACTCCTGGGCTGCGTCCCGGAGGAGGGGGCGTCCCCGTTCTCCCCGGTCTCCCCGGGGGAGGCGCGGACGTCCTCGGTGTGTCCGTTCTCCTTGCGGAACGACTCGTAGATCTGGAGCAGGACCTGCTTCTGCTGCTCGCTGATCGACGTGTCGGCCAGGATCGCGCCGCGCACCTCCAGCCCGGCCTGGTCCTTCTCGTCGAGGATCCCGGCCCGGACGTAGAGCGTCTCGGCGGATATCCGCAGCGCCCTGGCGAGCTGCTGGAGGATCTCCGCGCTGGGTTTGCGCAGTCCGCGTTCGATCTGGCTGAGATATGGATTCGACACCCCCGCGGCGTCGGCGAGCTGCCGCAGGGACAGCTGCGCGGTGTGCCGCTGCTCCCGCAGGAACTCGCCGAGACTGCCGACATGCAGTGAAGCCATGTCTCCACCGTGCCTTGCTCCGCTAACTTTTGCAAGCAAGTGCTTGCAGGAGTGTTGCACGCCATACGGCGCGGGGCTGCGGGTGTGCGGGGCGGCCGTCCGTTCCCGGCAGAGCGGAGAGGTGCGTCATTTTCCGGCTGGGGCGGGGTGTTGGGGGAGGCGTAGCTGGAAGCATGCTCCGAGGGTCCGGGGGGCCAGGGTGAGGGTGCCTTGGTGGCGGTGGGCCAGGTCGCGGGCGATGGCGAGGCCCAGGCCGGTGCCGCCGTGGTCGCGGGAGCGGGCGTCGTCGAGCCGGACGAAGCGTTCGAAGATGCGCTCGGCGTCCTCGGCGGGCACGCCCGGTCCGTCGTCGTGCACGGTGAGGACGACCAAGGCGTCCTGGTTCCGGACGGTGATCTGGACGCGGTGTGCGGCGTGGAAGACGGCGTTGTCGATGAGGTTGCGCAGCAGCCGTTCGCACTCGCCGGGGTTTCCGTGTACGTGTGCGGGGGCGGTGCTGTCGCACGTGAGGGTCAACGGCCGTCCGGCGAGGGGGTGTTCCTCGGTCAGCCGAGAAGCGAGGGCTGTGAGGTCGACGGTTTCGGAGCCGTCCACGGGGGTGCGGGTGTCGAGGCGGGCGAGGAGGAGCAGGTCTTCGGCGAGGGCCTGGAGGCGGCGGGTCTGTCGTGCGGCGGTGGTGACCGCTGCGGGCCAGTCGGTGCGTTCCGGGCAGGCGAGCGCGACTTCCAGTCTGGCCAGCAGTGTGGTGAGGGGGCTGCGCAGTTCGTGAGCGGCGTCCGCGACGAAGCGGCGCTGCCGGGCGGCGGCGTTGTCGAGGCGCTGGAGGGTGGTGTTGATGGTGGTGGCCAGGGCGGTGATCTCGTGTCCCGTGGCGGGGACGGTGACGCGTTCGCGGGGGTCGCTCGCGGTGACCGAGGCGGTGAGGACGCGGATGGCTTCGACCGGCCGCAGCGCGATTCGGACGGTGAAGTGGACGGCGGCGGCGATCAACGCCAGGCCGACGAGCCCCGCCCGCAGCAGCAGGCGGTCGGTGGTCTCGGTGATCACCTCGGCTGTGTCCGGAAGCAGCACCACGTAGGCCCGCAGCGTGGCGTCGGCGGTGACGCCCAGAGCGGCGGCTTTGTCGCTGCTCAGTTCACCGGCCCGGATATCGGCGTACAGGACCGGGTAGGTCCCGCCGGCCAAGTCGAGTCCGTGCCCGGGGTTGTAGTCGCGGCGCTCCGGTATGCGGAGGGGACGGATCGTGCAGCCCCAGTCCGCACCGTCGTCCGGTGAGGCGGAGAGCGCGGACGGGGCGGGCAGCACATGGCGGGCGCCGGGGTCGAAGTCGTCCATGTCCCCGCCGGAGGCGACAGCGGTGCGCCGGCCGGTCGCGACGACCTCGTACGGCACGGCGCTTCTGCGGCCGGGAACCACCGGGTCCGCGCCCGCGCGGGGCCGGAACCGGGGGATCGCGACGGGAGGTCCCGGGCGGAGCACCGCCCCGCTGTTCCCGCCGTGCCCGCCGGTCCGGGGACGCCACGGCCCTACGGGCCGTCCTGCGGCGGCGGGCCGTAGCGGGCGGTGAGGTCGGCCGCCAGGCGGGCGAGGTGTGCGCGGGCCTCGGGCGGGGCGAGGACCTCGACCCGGGGGCCCAGCCCGGCCAGCCGGGAGGCCACCGCCTGCGGGGTGGGACCGTCGACCTCGATCTCCAGCGGGCCGCCGTCCGGCGGGCGGCCGGTGACGCGCAGCAGCCCGCCGAACAGCCGCCGCAGCAGCGGCTCGGCGGCGGGCTCGGCCCGGGCCCGTACGGTCGCCGCGCTCAGCCGCTCCTCCAGCTCCCCGGCCAGGGAGCGCCACAGGGCGGCGAGGTCGAAGCCCTCCGGCCGGACGACGGGCTCGCCGGTCGGCTCGACGGAGACGATCCGGTCCAGGCGGAAGGTCCGCGGGCCGCGGTCGGTGCCGGCGACGAGATACCGGGCACCGGCCTTGGTGACCAGGCCCAGCGGGTGGACGGTCCGCTCACCGGCGGGCCTGCCCGGCGCGGCGTAGCCGAGCCGGACCCGTACCCCGTCCAGCACGGCCCGCTGGAGGGCCGCCGACAGAGGGCCGCCGGGGTCGGCCGGGGCGCGGGTCCAGTCCGTGCCGTCGGCGACGGCGGCCCCGGCGGCGGCCTCGGCGCCCGGCCGCAGCGGCGCGGGCAGCGCCCGCACCAGCTTGCGCAGCGCCGTCCGCAGCTCGGGGGTGACCGCCGACGGTCCGGCCAGCAGGAACAGTGCCCGGATCTCGGCGGCGGTCAGTCCGCTGAGATCGGTGCGGGCGCCGCCGACCAGTGACCAGCCGCCGCCCCGGCCGCGCCGGGCGTAGACGGGTACACCGGCCAGCGCCAGCGCCTCCAGGTCGCGCCGGGCCGTGCGCTCGGACACCTCCAGCTCCGCGGCCACCTCCGCCGCGGTCACCTGCCCGCGCGTCTGCAGGAACAGCAGTGTCGCCACCAGCCGGTCGGCTCTCATACGACTCGATTCTGCTCCGGAAACCGGTCAGGAGACGGCCGGTTCGGTCAGCAGGATGGGCTCCATGACCGAAACCACGAGCGCAACCACGAGCGGGGCCGCTGCCGGAGCCGGCGGCGTCGAGCCCCGTACCGGCCTCGGCCGGGCCGTCGCCCTGGCCGGGACCGTCCTCGCCGCCGTCCGCCCCGAACAGCTCGGCGACCCCACCCCCTGCCCCGACTACACCGTCCGGCAGCTGGCGGACCACCTGATCGCCGTGCTGCGCCGGGTGGCCGCCACCGGCCGCGGCGGGGACCCGCGGGACCTGCCGGGCCTCGCCGAGGGCGTCACCGACGCGAGGCGGGCGGCCGTCTGGGCGGACGCCGCCCGCGAGGCGGTCGCCGCCTGGTCGGACCCGGCGGTCCTGGACCGTCCGCTGCGGGCACCGCACGCGGTGCTGCCGGGCGCGGCGGTCGCCCTCGTCTACACCGCCGAGCTGACCGTCCACACCTGGGACCTGGCCGCCGCGACCGGGCAGCGGCCCGCCTGGGACCCGGAGGTGCTCGGCACCCTCCTCGCCGCCCGGGACCGCGTCATGCCGGCCGGCCGGCGCGGCGGTCCGGTGCCGTTCGGGCCCGTGGTGGACGTCCCCGCGGACGCGCCCGCCGCCGACCGGCTGGCGGCCTGGTACGGGCGGCGGCCGCCCGGGGCCCGCTGACCCGCACGCCCGGACGGTCGTCCGGGGCCGGGGGCCCGGTGCCAGAGTGGGGCGGTGACGACCGACGCCCTCTCCGGCGGCCCCTTCGGCGCGGTGCTGCGCGACCTGGACAACGTCATCCGCTTCTACGACACCTCCCGCCTGGCGGCGCTGGAGCGTGCCGCCGGGCTGCCGGCGGGCACCACGGCGGCGGTCGCCTTCGCCCCGGAGGTGGACCTGCCGCTGCTGCTGGGCCGGGTCACCCGGCGGCGGTGGGCGCGGTCCGTCGCGCTCGCCCTGGCGGAGCGGGAGCCGGGGCTGCCGTACGCGCGGGCGCGCGAGCTGGGCGAGGCGCTCGCCGGGGCACCGTTCCGGGCGGACGCGGCGGTGGTGGCCCTGCTCCGCCGGGTGCGGGAGCGCATGCCCCTGGTGCTGGTGACCAACGCCTCGCTGGAGCTGGACGAGGACCTGGCGGCGATGGGGCTGACCGGCCTCGCCCACCGGGTCGTCAACAGCGCGCTGGAGGGGGTCGCCAAGCCGGACCGGGGGATCTACGAGATCGCCGCCGCGCGGGCGGGGGTCCCCGCCGCCCGCTGCCTGTTCGTGGACGACCGGCCGGAGAACGTCGCGGCCGCCGCCGCGCTCGGCATGACGGGCCTGGTGTACCGCGGCCCGGACGGACTGGCCGGGGCGCTGGGCCTCCGGCCGGCCCGTCCGGGCCGCGGGGAAGGGGAAGGGGAAGGGGAGGAGAGGGAGCGGCCGGGGGCGGGGCCCGGCGGGGCCGGACCGCTCAGCGGGACGGGTCGCGGGGCGGGGTGAGGATCATGGTGTCCTCGGACCGCGCCGCCTCGGCCGCCCGCAGGTCGGCCGTGGCGCGCCGGGACGCCACGCGGTGCTCCGCCACCGCGAACCCCGCGACCACCACGAAGCCCAGCGCGCACAGGCCGATCGCCGCGCCGATGTGCTCGTCGGGCGCGAGGAGGGCGCGGTCCTCGTCCTGCCAGGGCCACAGCGCCCGCAGGCAGCCCGCCACCACACCGGTGAGTATCACCAGGGTGATGCGCTCCCGGTGGGTCAGCAGCCACTGCATCAGCTTGACGAAGGAGGCCAGCCCCAGCAGGGCGCCCAGCGCGAAGAGGCCCAGATAGCCGAACTCCCGCTCGTTGACGGCGGACAGCGTCCGCTCGTACAGCCCGAAGGTCAGCAGCAGGAACGAGCCGGACAGCCCCGGCAGCACCAGCGCCGACACCGCGATCGCCGCCGCGGCGACGATCACCACGGGGGTGGCCTCCACCTCGCCGGGCGGCAGGCTGACGATCACGAAGGCGGCCGCGGCGCTCACCAGGGCGATGAGCGCCTCGCCCGGCCGCCAGGACGCGGTGCCGCCGCCGCGCAGCGGCGCCCGGGAGGCCATGGAGAACGGCACCCACAGCGAGGCCAGCACCAGGCCGAAGAACAGGGCGCGGCTCTGCACCGGCTGGCTCTCCACCCAGTGCTCGACCAGGCCGGCCATCAGGATCAGCGCGGCGAACATGCCGAGCAGCAGCGGGACGATGACCCGCCACTGGACCTGCCGGACCTCCGCCGCGGCCCGGGACACGCCCCGGCCGCGGGGGAGGTCCGCGACCGCCAGCCGGGCGGCGCTGACCAGGTGGCTCGCCGAGCCGATGGCGGTCTCGTACACGCCGACCACGAGTGCCACCGTGCCGCCGCTGACGCCCGGCACGGTCTCCGCGGTGCCGATGAGCGCGCCGCGTACCACGTCGAGACCGCGGGCGGGCCAGGCGGACGCCGCCGCCCTGTTTCGCTGGGTGTCCCCCACCAGAGCTCCTTCGCTGCTGTTCGGGTGCTGCGTATCGGGTGCTGCGTGAGCGCGGCACGGGTGCCGTTCGCGGCCGGACGACCGGGCCGGTACGGCTGTCGGGGCCATTGTTCCGGATCCGGTGGAGTGCTCCGGCCCCGGGCCGGAACGGGGACCGGCCACCGGGGAGGGTTTGGATCTTTTCGGGCGCGGAACCCGGGTGGCGCCGTCCGGCCGGGGGCGGCCGTCAGCGGTGAGAAACGGCGGATGGCGTGTAGAGCGTGGCAAAAGGTGCAAATGGTTCGGTGGTCCGTACGGGGCGGCCGAGCACGGGCACGCGGGCCGGGACCGGTTCGGCACCACCACCGCCGCCGATGTGAACGAGGAGTCGTCGCACACATGAGCAACGTCAAGCTGGCCATCATCTACTACTCGTCGACCGGCACCATCCAGAAGATGGCCGACCGGCTGGTCGAGGCCGGGCAGAAGGCGGGCGCCGAGGTCCGCCTGCGGCATGTCGAGGAGCTCGCCCCGCCGCAGGCCATCTCCTCCAACGACGAGTGGGCCCGGCACTACGAGCAGATCAAGGACGAGCCGAAGGCGAGCCCCGACGACATCGTCTGGGCCGACGCCGTGCTGTTCGGCACGCCCACCCGGTACGGCAACGTCGCCAGCCAGCTCAAGCAGTTCATCGACACCCTGGGCCCGCAGTGGATGCAGGGGCTGCTGGCCGACAAGGTGTACGCCGGTTTCACCGCCTCCCAGACCGCCCACGGCGGCCAGGAGTCCACCCTGCTGACGCTCTACAACGTCATCATCCACTTCGGCGGCATCCTCGTCCCGCCGGGCTACACCGAGCCGCTGAAGTTCGTGGACGGCAACCCCTACGGCGTCTCCCACGTCACTGGCCCCGAGAACAACGCGCCGCTCACCGAGGCGGAGTACGACGCGCTCGACCACATGGCGCGGCGCGTGGTGACCGTCGCGGGCAAGCTCAAGGGCGGCGGCTGACCGGCGGCCGGCCGGCGGGAAGGACGGCACGGCCCCGTCCTTCCCGTGCCCGTGCGGGGACCGGTGCGCGGGAAGGCGGGAAGGCGGGAAGGCGGGAAAGCCGAAAACCGGCCGGTTTTCTCCGCGGGGGAGGTCCGTTCGGCCCGAAAAGCCGTTGGGCGGCGGGCGGGCGTCGGGCATCGTGCCCCCATGAGCCCCACGCCTCCCGACCTCGTCGCCCTCCGCCCGCTGGACGCGGAGCTGCTGACGGAACTGCTGGCCACGGCCGTCGCCGACGCCGACCCCGCCGAGGTGATGCCACCGGACGCCCCGGCGGGCGCCGCCGGGTGGACCGAGGCGCGCCGGGAGGCGTTCCTGCGCTTCCACCGGTCCCAATCCCTGGGCCCGGCGCCGGAACAGGCCACCTACGCCGTCGTGGTGACGGAGCCGGGGGAGGCCGGGAGGCCGGCGGAGCGGGTCGCGGGCGCCGCCCGGCTGGCCCCGCGCCCGGAGCCGGGCGCGGTCGAGGCGGGGGTGTGGCTGGGCCGCTCCTACCGGGGCCGGGGCGTGGGCACGCGGGTGTTCGCCCGGCTGCTGGCGGCCGCCCGGGAGCGCGGCGCCACCCGGCTGTACGCGCACACCACCGCGGGCAACGCCGCCGTCCGGCGGCTGCTCACGGTGGCGGGCGCCGACCTGGAGCGGCACGGCGACGGGACCGTCACGGCCTGGGTGCGGCTGGAACGGCGGCCGGTGGCCGGGCCGGGGTGACGCCGCGGTCGGACCGGAACAGGGGACGCCGGCCGCGGACGGCCCTGCGGGGGCGGCCCGGGCCTTCCCGGAGCGGCGGGGCGGTGCCCGCCCCGCCGGCGCGCCGAGTGGGGGCGTCAGGCGGACGCCGGGACGCGGAGCTCCACCGCCACCAGCACGTTTCCGTACAGGTCGGCGAAGTGCAGCGAGCTGCTGTCGGCATCCTCCCGCTCGTCCCGGATCCGTATGCCGTGCTCGCGCAACCGCCCGGCGACCGCGGCCAGGTCGCCGGTGTAGAGCACCAGCAGCGGCTGCCCGCCGGTCTGCCGCCCGACCAGCGCGCGCTCCCGCTCGCCGGTGGCGGGCATCAGCCACAGGCCCGTGCCCTCCTGTCCGGGAACGCCGACGTGGAGACAGCGGTAACCGCCCGCCGTGCCGTCGTACAGCACCCGGAAGCCCAGGACGTCGCGGTAGAACGCCAGGGCCTCGTCGGCGTCCGACACCAGGACCACCAGGCGGCCGAGAGCGGTGAACGGACCGGGCGCGGGGCGGGGATCGCTTGAGGAGCTCATGGCGGGACCCTAGCCGCGCCCTCCGACAGTGCCCGTCCGGTGACCGCGCCCCTGCGGGCCGGGACGGGCAGGGGCGCCGAGGGCGGTCAACCCTCGGCCGCCGTGAGCGCGGCGAGCCGCCGCCAGCCCTCGCGCGGCAGGCCGCCCTCGGCGGCTCCGCCGACGAGCTGGAAGGCGATGTGGTCGGCCCCGGCCGCCCGGAACTCGTCCACCCGGGCCCGGATCCGGTCCTCGTCGCCCCACGCGAACAGCGCGTCCACCAGGCGGTCGCTTCCTCCGCCGGAGAGGTCCTCCGCGGTGAAGCCGCCGCGCAGCCAGTTGTCGGTGTAGTTGGTCAGGCCCAGGTAGAACGACAGGGCCTCGCGCGCCAGGGCGCGGGCCCGCTCCGGGTCCGTCTCCAGCACCACGCCCAGTTCGGGGGCGAGGACGGGTCCGGTGCCCAGCGTCTCGCGGGCCGCGGCCACCTGGGCGGACGTCACCAGGTACGGCAGGGCGCCCGCCGCGCGCTCCGCGGCCAGGCCCAGCATCCTCGGACCGAGGGCCGCCAGCACGCGCCGCCCGGCGGGCACCGGCCGCCCGGCGGAGTCCAGCTCGTCCAGATAGCCGGACATCGACGCCAGCGGGCGCCGGTAGCCCGTCACCATCTGGGGGTGGCTCACGCCCAGGCCCAGCACGAAGCGCCCGGGGTGGGCGGCCTCCAGCTCCGCGAACCGCGCGGCGGTGTCCGCCGCCCCGTGCCGCCAGATGCTCTGGATCGCGGTGCCCACGGTGATTCCGCCGACGGCCGCGACGACCGGCGCGGCCTCCTCGACGGTGCTGTGGCCGAGCCACACGGTGCCGAAGCCCAGTTCCGCCAGCTCGGCGGCGGCCTCCGTCAGCAGGGCCGGGTCCGCCCCCGGGAACCCGCCGAAGACGCCGCGGCGCCCGATGAGCTCTGCCAGGGAACGCGTGCCGCCCGTCGTGCCGTCGCCCATGTGCTGCCTCCCGGTGTCGGTGGTCACGGCGGGCGGGCCCGCCCGCCGTCCTGACGATGTCCCAACTCCGGGCGGCGGACGCGGTATTTCGCCGTCAGCGCCCGCCGTGTCGCCGCCGGGCGGCCGTCAGATGTCCGCCAGCAGGGCGTACCGCTCGTCGTCCACCGGGCCGTCCCACAGTTCCGTGTCGTCCTCCAGCCGTACGACACGCACCCGGACGGCCGGCGGTGCCACGGCGGCGGTCAGCGCCGCGGCGCCGACGCCCCCGTACCAGGGCAGTGCCCGGGCCTCGGGCACGTACGAGCCGGCGTCCCGCGCCGACTGCCGCCACCGGCCCTCGACCAGGACGAGCCGCCCGCCCGGCCGGAGCCGGTCGGCCCACCGGGCCAGCGCCCGCACGGGGTCGGGCAGGGTCCACAGCAGATGCCGGGCCAGCACGGCGTCGAAGCGCTGCCCGCCGGTGGGCGGCGACTGCGCGTCCCCCACCGCGAAGTGCGCGGTCACCCGCTCGGCGGCGGCCTTCTGCCGGGCCCGCTCGATCATGCGCGGCGACAGGTCGACGCCGGTCACCCGGTGTCCGGCCCGGGCCGCCAGCAGCGACAGCGAGCCGGTGCCGCAGCCGACGTCGAGCACGTCGGCGGGGGCGTCGGGCAGCCACCGCTCCAGCCGCCGCGCCCAGGCGGCGCGGACCGGTGCGGCGCGCAGCCCGTGATCCGGTTCGTCGTCGAAGGACGGCGCGGCGGCGTCCCAGTACGCGGCGACGGCCGCGGTGACGGCGGCGGTGACGGCGACCGGATCGCCGCCGCGGTGTCCGGAGTGCGCGAAGCGGCGGCTCATAGGATCATCCTCACACCCGCGGGGCGAATCCGGAACGGAAACCGGCAGGGCACCCGGTGGACGCCGGACGGGCGACGGTCAGGGGACGCTCGGGCCGCCGAGGTAGTTGCCGTCCTCGTCGTACGGCCAGGCGTTGGCCACACAGCCCTTGAGGCCCTTGATCTGCTGCATCATCGCGGGCGCGGGCCGCCCGGGGCCGGGGCACGTCTCGTGGCCGTGGCCGATGCTGTGCCCGACCTCGTGGTTGATGATCAGCGCCCGGTACTCGGAGACGGGGCCGGAGAACTGCGGCGAACCCAGCATCCAGCGCCTGAGGTTGACCACCACGGTGCCGCCGATGCTGCAGTTCAGCTCGCCGCGGGTGTCCAGCCCGGCGGCGCCGCAGAGGGCGTCGGCCGTACCCGGGGTGGCTATCTTGACGGTGAGGTCGGCCGGGCCGGAGGAGACGGGCCGGAAGCCGTTCACTCCGTCGTTGGTCCAGCCGCGCGGGTGGGCGAGTACCGCGGCCACCTCCCGGGCGGCCTGCCCGGCGGAGACGTCGATGCCCTCCTCCACCTGCACCCGGTAGGTGCGGATGGTGCCCCGGCCGACGGTCTCGCCGTCGGCCCGGGCGGTGGTGAAGGTGCCCGGGCCGGTCGCGGGGACCTCGGTGGTCTCCCCGGGGTTCTTGCCCGGGGTCTTCCCGGGCGACGCGGACGCCGGCGGGGAGGAGGCCGGGGCCGAGGAGGGCGGGACCGAGGCAGGCGGGGAGGCCGACGGGGCCTCGGTGTCCGGGACGGACGGGGACGGCGTGGGGGAGGCGGTGCGGTCCGGCGTGTCACCGGCGGCCGCGTCGCCGGGGGTGCCGGTGCCCTGCTGGACGAGGAGGAAGCCGCTGCCGGCGAAGGCGCCGAGTGTCAGCACCGAGGCCAGCACCCTGGTGTGCGGGCGTTTCCGGCGACGGCTGCCGCGGCCGCGGCGGCTGTCGCGCCGGGCGGTGTACTGGCGTCGGTCGGTGCGGCGGCGCCCCACGATGCAGTTCTCCCTGGGCCGGGTACGGACGGTCGGTCAGCTGATGGGTCATCGGCTCGTGGGGGAGACCGGCGATCACCGTAACACCGCCGCGCGACAGACCGGTGCAGGTTTCAACTACCGTTGGTGGCCGCGTCCGTACGCCTCGGCCAGTGCCCGCTCGCCGGGCTCGCACGCCTCCCGCAGCGCGTTCAGCTCGCCCGGCGGAAGCCGCAGCGCCGCCCCGCGCCGGCCGGGGTCTAGCAGGGCCCGGCCCGCCGCGAGCCACTCCGGGCCGGGCGCCACCCCGGCGAAGGCGGCCAGCCGGGAGAGCTCCTTCTCCGGCGCGTCCAGCAGATTCTCGTACGACAGGGCCATACGGGACGTCTCCGGCACCTTCTCCAGCTCCGCCAGGCACTCGGTGACCAGCCGCGACCACAGGGCGCCGAACACGGACACCGGGATCGCCCGGTCGAACACCAGCCGGGCGTCGAAGGGGTCCGCCAGCAGGCCGCCCAGGTCCGGCGGCAGCGACCGGGCGTGCTCCTCGGTCAGCTCGGCGCCGAACTCCAGCCCCAGGGCGGCGTAGATCTCCCCCAGCAGGGTGATCAGCCGGAAGCCGGTGTGGCGGCTCATCGACAGCGCGCAGTCCGGGCCGCCGCGGTACAGGTGGACCAGCCCCGCTTCGGGGAAGCCCGTCCGCAGCCGGGGCACCCACCGCACCGAGAACCCCGAGCGCTCCACCACCGCCCGCCGCCCGAACCGGTCGGCCAGCAGGCCGAAGAGCGCCCGGTACTGGTCCTCGGCCGGGCGGCGCGGCCAGGCGGGGACGTGGAGCGCGAGCTCGTCCAGCAGGCCGTCGGGGTCGTCGGTGAGGTGCGGGAGCACCATCAGACAGAGCGCCGGGATGCCGCCGGCCTCGGCGGAGAACCGCCCGGGGGAGCGCGGATAGAGGAACTCGGGGATGGCCGCGCCGCTGCGGATCATCCGGTCGAACGTCGGGTTGGGATCGGCGAGAAGGCGCCAGAACTCCTCGCCCGTCAGCTCGCCCTCGGGCATCCCGCCCAGGCCGATGGAGGCGAGCAGCTCGTTGAGGCTGAGGACGTCCGGGTGCCGGTTCAGGACGCGCGACAGGGCGGTCGAGCCGCTCCGCCCGGTCCCGACGACGAAGGTCAACGGCCGTACGGTCATCCACCGCCCCGATCGAAGTCGTGTGCTGCCGGTCACCGACCACCGCAGCGTACGGAGCCGGGCGGGACGGGGGCAGGGCGCCTTTCCGCCAACCGGGGCGCGGTCCGGGCGGCGGCGCACCCTCCGGCGGGACTGTCCGGTTCTCGCTCGTGTCCGGAGCGGAAGGGCCGGCGGTGACAACTCGGCGGCCGTTTCCGGCGTCGGAACGAATGAGGGCGGCGGAACGGGCCGGGCGGACCGGACGGGCAGGGCCGGGCCGTCACCGAGCAGACACAGACCGAGCGACGAGGCGGTCGGCGGGCCGGACACGGCGGCCGGCGGCCGCACGGGGGAGAGCGCATGCCGTACGACACCCTTCCCGTCCATGCCGAGGACGAGCGCTTCGGCGCGATCGGCATCTGGCTGGACGGCCGGGCCGGGACGCTGGAGGTCGAGGGAGCCTGGCCGTCCCCCGGCATCCCCACCGTCACGCTCGACCGGGACCCGCTGACCGAGGCGGAGCCCCACATCCCCATCGGCACTCGCGACGGCTCCCGGCTCACCCTGGTCGTCGGGGACGAGACCGCCCGCATCCGGCCCGGCCGGGGGCGTTTCCTGCGCCGCTCCTACGCGGTGGACGTCGTCCACCGGGGGAGCCGTTACCGGCTGGTGCCGGACTCCGCGGCGGGCAGCCGGCTGCTGAGGAACGGCCGGCCGCTCGGCAGGTTCTCCTCGGACGGCGACGGGGTGGTGCGGGCCGACTGGGCGGAGGACGCCGTGGTGGAGGCCGTGGACGCCGCCCTCGGCCACGCGTTGGCCGCCGCCTTCGGCACGGGGGGCCGGCCCTGGTGGGCGCTGGTGGCGGACTTCGCCGGTGACCTGATTCCCGACTGACCGGGGCGTACCGCCCGGGTGGGGGGCCGTGCACACTGTCTGCGTACGCGGAACGGCGAGCAGGACGGCGGTAGGGCGATGAAGGCGAACGAACTGGTGCTGGGCATCTCCGCGGGGGTGGCGATCGGCGTCGCCTTCGGGGTGGCCCTGTTCGACAGTGCCGCGGTGGGGATCGGGATCGGGGTCGCGCTCGGCGTGGTGCTCGCCGCCGTGATCGGCACCGTCCGGAGCCGGCGGGCGCCGTCCGGCGGCTCCGGGGACGGGCGCTGAGCCGGACCCCGCCGGTCCCGCCGGTCCCGCCGGCCGCGGCCGTCACGGCCGGGGGTGGCGGCTGCGGGCGTTGGCCGCGGCCAGCCGGGCGCTGAGCTGCTCGCGCGGGCTGAGCGGCCGGACCTCGTCCGGTGCCGCCTCCCACTCCCGCCCGCCGCTCAGCGGGCGCAGCCGGACCAGGCCGGGGCCGACGTCCAGCACGTCTCCCACCCGGCCGTCCCGCAGATCCCGTACGGCCGAGCCGACCGCCACCCCGGGAGGCTCCTCCTCCGCGTCCTCTCCCCGGCCGTTCCCGCCGCCGGTCACCGCGCCGCCCCCCGTCGTGCCGCCGGGCGCGGCGCGGCCGTGGCCGTCAGGGGGACCGGCCGGGGGGCCGCCCGCCGGGCGGACTTGACCGGGGTCGTCTGGTGTCGCCGGACTCGGGATCTCATCGTGCTGTCGCTCCGTGCTCTGGGGGCGCCCACCGAGGGGCTTGTGTCACCTTCTGTATCCACTCGGTCGCTCTGTGATGCGGAAGTCAACGCGGTGATGCCCCGGTTACCTCCCGCGGGCGACGGGGCGGCCTGCCCGGTCCGCCGCCGCGGCGGGTCGGCCTTGACCTCAAGTCAACTTGAGGCCGTAGCGTCCCGACCTGTCACCGGGAATCGGCGAAAGGAAAGCGGTCATGTCCTCAGCGGCAGCGCGACACGAACGGCGGAACGACCAGTACCGGCTCGCCGTGGTGCTCGGAAGTGTGCGGGAGGGGCGCTTCGTCACCACCGTGGGTGACTGGTTCGCCCGGCAGGCCGGCCGGCGCGACGACGTGAAGCTCGATGTGATCGACCTCGCACGGCCGGACGGGGACGGCCGCCCCTTCGGGGAGCGGATCGACGCCGCCGACGCCGTCGTGCTGGTGGTGCCCGAGTACAACCACAGCTTCCCCGGGCCGCTGAAGACCGCGATCGACTCCCTCAAGCCCGAGTGGCGGACCAAGCCGGTCGGCTTCGTCTCCTACGGCGGCCGGGGCGGCGGGCTGCGGGCGGTGGAGCAGCTGCGGCTGGTCTTCGCGGAACTGCACGCCGTCACCGTCCGCGAGGTGGTCAGCTTCCACGACGCCTGGAGCGAGTTCGGGCCCGACGGCGAGCCCGTGGACGCGACGGCGGCCCGGGCCGCGGACGGACTGCTGGACCAGCTCGCCTGGTGGGCGTTCGCCCTGCGCCGGGCCCGGGAGGACGCGCCGTACCCGGGGTGATCCGGGCCCGCCCAGGGCCCGCCCCGGGGCGGGCCCGCACGGCCCCGCGCCGTCACCGGGCGACGAGCAGCTCCAGCAGTTCGTCCCGGCCGAACACCCGCGCCGTGTCGATGGCCGAGGGCTGCCCGGCGGCGGGGTCGGCACCCGCCGCCAGCAGCATCCGGACCATCTCCGCCCCGTCCTTGAAGACCGCTCCCGAGAGCGGGCTCTGGCCCCGGTCGTTGATCCGGTTGGGGTCGGCGCCGCGCTCCAGCAGGGCCCGCACCGTGGGGGTGCGGCCGTAGTAGGCGGCCAGCATCAGCAGCGAGTCGCCCTTGTCGTTGGTGAGGTTGACCGGTACGCCCGCGTCCACGTACGCCGCGAGGGTGTCGGTGTCACCGTCCCGGGCCAGGTCGAAGACCCTGGCCGCGAGCTGGAGCACCTCCGGGTCGTGGGCGGGCTCGGTGCTCTCGGGGGTGGGGGCGTCGGACATCGTTCTCCTCCTCGTGCCTTTCGTACGCCGTGCCTCGCGTACGCCGGTCGGCCGCCGGGCGGCCCCACCTACGTATGCCCCGTACCGCGCCGCCCTCCCGCCGGGACCGGCACCGGCCGGCGGCGCTCAGAGCCGGATGACGACCAGGGCGGCGTCGTCGGCGGTGCCGTTGTTCATGCCGAGGTCATCCAGGAGGCTGTCGGCGATCTCCTCCGGACCCCGGTCGCTGTGCCGGGCCAGGCTCTCGGCGAGCCGCTTGAGCCCGACGTCGATGGACTCGTGGCGGCGCTCGACGAGCCCGTCGGTGTAGAGGATGAGGACCGAGCCGGGCAGGTAGGACGCGATCGCCTGCGGCCGGTGCGAGGGCCTGCTCCGGGCGGCCAGCGGGACGTCGGTGGCCTGGTCCAGCAGCTCGACCTGCTTGCCGGGGTGGCACAGCATCGGGGGGAGGTGCCCGGCACTGCTGTAGGTCAGGGTGCGCGTGTGGGTGTCGATGTCGACCTTGACGGTGGTGGTGGCCAGCGCGCCGTCCAGGGAGCGGGCGTACAGGTCCAGGCCGTACAGCGCCTGGGCGGGGCCGTCGGCGACGCGCATCGAGGCGCTGAGGGCGCTGCGCAGCTGCCCCATCACACTGGCGGCCTCCAGCCCCCGGCCGACGACGTCGCCCACGGCGACGGCGAAGCGGTCGTCGCTGAGGTTGATCAGGTCGTACCAGTCCCCGCAGACGTTCAGCGACTCCGCGGCGGGCCGGTAGCGCACGGCCGCGTTGCGCCGCTGGAGCGGCATGTGGGTGGGGAGCATGGCCTTCTGGAGGGTGAGGGCCACCTCGTGCTCGCGGGCGTGGGCCCGCCGCAGCCGCTCGTTGTGCTCGTACAGCTCCCGGGCGCGGGCGTAGAGCTCGGGCTCCGCGATCCCGCCGGCCGGCCGCGCCGGCTCCCCCCGGGCGGCCGGGTCCCCGGTACCGGAGAGGCTGTCGCGCACGTACGCCGTGGCGTCCTCGACACGACTGATGACCAGGACCACCTCGCCGTCCGGGCCGAGGACGGGGGTGTTGACCGGGCTCCAGTAGCGCTCCTCGTAGACGTCCGCCCTGCCCGGCAGGGGGATGTCGTACCGCTGGAGGACCATGGTGTCCGGTCTGCCGGTGGTCAGGACGCGCTCCAGGGAGGCCCTGAGGTTCCGCACCCCGTCGGCGTCCGGGTCGGCCGGGTTCTGCGGGAAGGCGTCGAAGAGGTACCGGCCGATCAGCTCCTCCCGGCCGCGGCCGGTGATCTCCAGGTACGCCTGGTTGGCCTCCACGATGACCAGTTCGGGGGTGAGCACCGACAGCGGGGTGGGCACGGCTCGGAACAGGGTGGCGTAGTCGATGTCGATGTGGCCGACGCGGCCGATGTGGCCGGTGTCGCGATCCGCCTCGATCATGACCCCTCCCCTCCCGTGCGCGGTGTCGGCCGAAGACCGGGAACCCGTCGTGGTGGCATCCGCCGACCGCCTGTCTCGCACACTACCCCGTGCCGGAGCCCGGCACGGGGGCGAGCCGGATCGTGGTCCGGCCGGTCCGGAGCGGGCCCCGGCGCCCGCCGCGCGGGCCTTCGCGAGGGCCTTTCCGCGCCGCGCCGCGAGGCGGCCGGGGCGGCGGGCCGGCAGCGGTGCGGAAGATCCGGTTCCGTTCTCCGGGCGGACGCCGGGTGGTTGTCACCCACTCGGCCCCCTCGACGGTCTCCTGCCGGTCTCCTGCCGGTCTCCTGCCGGTTTCCACTGTTCCGCCCCCGGCGCCCCGCCGGGGCGGGTGCGGCCCGGCGACCGGGGCGACGCACGCGACACTACCGGGCCGGAAGGGGACGATGTGACGGGTTCCACATCGTTTTCACACCTTCCCGGAACCCGGCGGGCACCGGAGGCGTCCGCCGCCCGCGGCGGTGCCGCCCCGGCCTCCCGCGCCGGTTCACCGGGGCGCGGGCGTGCCCGTCGCCGCGGCCAGCACCTCCTGCATCGACCGCACCACGTGCTCGGCCCCCGCCCCGCGGAGTTCGGCCTCCTTGCGCCCGTTGCGCGCGAAGCCGAGGAACGGCACCCCGGCCGCCCGGGCGGCGGCCAGGTCGCTGGCGGAGTCCCCGATCATCAGCGCGTCCCGTGCCGCGGTCCCGGTGGACCGCAGCGCCTCCAGCAGGCAGTGCGGATGGGGCTTGAGCAGCCGCAGGTCCGGGGAGCGGCCGTGGACGTGCCCGGCGAAGTGGGCGGCGAGCCGGCGGCCGCGCAGGTAGCGCTCCACCGCGAGCGGCGAGTTGTTGGTGGCCACGGCGACCCGGCGGCCGGTGGCCACCAGCGTCCAGATGAGGGGGTCGGCGTACGGCGTCGGCCGGGCGGTGTCGGCGGCGCGGAGCTCCTCCTCGGTCATCCTGGCCTCGACCCGCCGGGCGAGCTCGGTACCGTGCCGGTGCTCGGCGACGGCCCGCAGGATGAGATGGGTGTCGCCGGTCGCGAGCACCTCGGCGGTGAGCAGTTCCCGCTCGCCGCTCTCCCTGAGGAGGTCCCGCAGGCTCCCGGCTATGGCGGCCGAGGGGTGGCCCGAGAACAGCCGGCAGACGGGGCCGTCGAAGTCGAGGAGGACACAGGCCGCGGCCTCGACGAGACCGGCCGTGCCGCCCGCGCCGGTCCGTCCGTTCGGATTCACCTCCCAACTATCGCCGGGCGGTCGGCGGTTGTTCAACACCCGTCGGCCGCGCCACCGCCGCCCCGGCCGTCACCGCCGCCCCGGCCGTCACCGCCGCCCCGGCCGGGACCGGCGCCGCGGCGGGCTCCGGGTGGAGGACGGCGGGCGCGTGCTCGGCGTACCAGTCGTGGAGGGCCTCGCGGATGTCGTCCACGGAGACGGGGTCGAGCACCCTGAGCGGGCCCCGGGCCCGGGTCAGGGCCCGCCGGACGTCCCGGGCGGCGCGGTCGAGGGCGGCGCGGAGCCGGGCGCCGCCGGCGCGCGGCGGCAGGGACAGCGCGGCCCGCAGGGTGTCGGCGTAGACCGACTGGGCGAGCTCGAAGTCGACGTAGAGCTCGAGGTCGGTCTTCATCCCGGCCAGCCGGGCGCGGTGGCCCCGCCTCGCCATCTGCCCGCGCCACAGCTCCACGAGGAGCTCGCGCTCCCGGTCGGTGTACGCCATCCGCACCAGGTGGGTGGCGAGGTCGTGGAGCGGGTCGCCGTACAGGGCGATCTCCCAGTCGATGACGGCGATGCCCCCGCCGGGGGTCTCGATCAGGTTGTCGCGGTGGAGGTCGGTGTGCAGCAGGCCGAACGGCCGGGGCGCCAGGCTCCTCGCCTGCTCGCGGAAGGTCTCCATGGCCTCGGGGGGAATGCCGACGGCCTTGAAGAGCCGTCCGAAGTCCGGCTCGTTGGCCTGGTGCACGTGCTTCTCGGTGAAGGTGACGAGGGCTTCCAGGAAGCCGGCGCTGTCACCGTCCGCGGGCCAGCCGGCCGGGCGCGGGGGGAGGGCCTCCTCCGGGACCGTGCTCAGCTGGCCGAAAATCGACGCCATACGGACGAGGGTCCGGTCACCGAGCGCAGTGCCGCGCGGCGCGCGCGCGGAGAGCGGGGCGCCCTCGACGTAGGTGTACAGCGCGGTGTCCCCGGCCCGCCCCAGGTAACGGGGGACTTCCGCCAGGTACGGGTGCACGGCCGTGAGCACCTCGGCCTCGTCCCGCCACATCCGGGGAACGACCTGGACGGTCTTCCGGGGGGTGCGGAACGTGCCGAGCAGCCCGTCCGGCTCTCCCGCCGCCCGGGTGAGCGCGGGGGAGAGCCGCACCACGAGGTTGTCGTTGTGGTGGCCGCTGACCGTCGTGCTGTCGTCGCGGTGGCGGTGGTGTCGCTCGAGTTCCCGGCCGATCAGGTGGGCGGGGACCCGGGGGCGGGCAGGCATCGGCGGCGGTCCTGGGGTTCACGGGGCGGAGGGGGCCAAGGAGGGGCGAGAGGCGGCTGAGGCTAGCAGCCGTCTCCCACGGGCCGCGGCGACGTGCGCCGGCGGCAACGAGAAGTTCACACGGGGAGCGGTCAGGCGGGTTCGAAGGGCTGGGCTATGGAGTCCCACAGGGAGTCGAACCAGCGCTTCGAGGAGTCGACGAAGGCGGTGTCGTGCTCGTCCTGGGAACCGTCGCTCCTGACGTGCCGGAAGAGTTGGGTGCCCAGTCCCAGGACGTCGTGGATCTCCATCTCCTCGCCCCGGTAGCCGACCCTGTGCGGCACGACGTGGTAGTAGCCGAAGAGCGCCTCGGTGCCGTTGAGCAGGTACAGCTTGTGGGTCGGGGTGATCGGGACGCCGCGGAACTCCACCGAGACCTCGGGGACGAGACCGCGCACCTTGAGCGTCTCCAGGTGCCCGCGCAGGGCGCCCGCGTAGGTGTGCGTCAGCTCGTGCAGCCGCTCCAGGGGGCGCGGGTCGGTTCTGCCGGGGTCGGAGACCAGCCGGGGGAGGGCCAGGTCGGCGCTGACGCTGGGGAGGAGCACGCGGACGGTGAGCGACCGGGGGCGCAGCTCCTCGCGGCTGATGGCGATCATCGAGGGCGCCAGGGCGGTGTTGAGGGTCTCCGTGGTCAGGGAGAAGACGTCGACCGTGACGTGCTCGGCCCGGAAGGCGTGCAGCAGGCGGTCGGCGAGCTCGATGTCGGCCTTGCGCGGGGCCTCGTGGGCCGGGGCGCGCTCGGCGACCCGCGGCGGGGCGCCGCGGCCGGTGCCGGTGAGCAGGCCCTCGTGGCGGAGGAGGTCCAGGGCCTGCCGGACGGCGGTGCGGTTGGTCCCGAACTCCTCGGCCAGCTCGTGCTGGGTCGGCAGCCGGGCGCCCGGGGGGAGATCGCCGGACAGTATGCGGTCACGCAGCGTGTCGGCCACGTGGTCGCGTGACGGGGGCTGGGTGCCGTGCGGGGCGGAGCTGTCGTGACTCACGGTGGGACCGTACAACTTCTGGCCAATGAGTGGGAGTTGGCGGACATCTGTTTTGGAGTTTGGTTGAACAGGGAAGAACTTAGGCAGAGTTGGAGACCAACTTTATCATGTTGGTTACGGGGGACTGTAGTTGGTAGCAAAGGCTTGGCAACTTGTGCGCCGTCGCACCACCGGTGGCGTACGACTCCGGTCCCCGTGAGCCTGCGAAGGAGGGACTGCCATGCCTGTCTCCGCACTTGCCGCCGCTGCCCTGGAGCAGCTGGTGGAGTCCCGTTTCGGGCTGCTGGGAGTGTTCGGGCTGGTCATGCTGACCGCCGGATACCACAGGAGGAACGCCGACTACGCACTGATCGGCGGGGCGGTGCTGGCCCTGCTGGTCATGTCGGGGTGACGGCGGGAGGCGGGTGCGGGGGCACGCAAGGAGAAGGAGTGCGCGCCCCCGTGCCCGGCCCGCCGCCGTCCTCAGAACGTGTCCGGGCACCAGGGCCGGCGGCCGGTGCGCAGCAGGGCGTCCGCCAGCACCGCCGCGCCGGGGCGCTCCTCGTCGATCCGGCCCAGCGCCCGCAGCCGGGAGGCCGACTCGTCGCCCAGGTACAGCGCGCCCAGCTCGCCCACCCCCAGCACCAGGTCGGCCGCCCGCCCGGTGGGCGCGCAGTCGGCGCCCCCGCCGTCGGCCTCCAGCAGGAGGCGGCCGTCCGCCAGGCCCATCGGGTCGCGCACCTCCAGCACCAGCGCCCCCTCGACGGGGTACGTGCGGGAGGTGAGCAGCGCCGCCACGTCCAGCGGACGCAGCCACAGGAAGTCCGCGTGGTGGACGGTCCGGGCGGCCCGGACGTCCGGCAGCAGCAGCGGCAGCAGGTCGTCGGGGGCGCGCCGGCCGGTGCGGACGGTGGCCACCCAGTCGACGGACAGCAGGTAGTGCCACAGGGCCCGTTCGGCCTCGGGGCCGTCGGCGACCAGATCGCGCACCTCCAGGACCGACTGCGGCAGGTCGGCCTCCCAGCGGCCCTCCACCGTGTACGCCGCCAGGCCCCGCACCCGCCCCGCGGCGTCGCGGTACAGCACGTGGAAGGGGCGCTTCCAGCCGCTGCCGGGCCAGTCCAGCTCGCCGGTGGCCAGCCGCCACCAGCGCGCGGAGCGGTCGACCGTCCCCTGCCGGTCGGGCAGGGCGCGCACCCGCTCGTGCAGGGCGGCGCCCTCGGCGCGCACCTCGGCGGCGCCGGCCAGGTCGATCCGGGCGCCGGGCGGCAGCGGCACCGGGCGGTGCCGGTCCAGACCGGTGCGGTGGACGTCCACCTCCCACTCGGTGGCCCAGGCCGCCGGGCCGTAGCCGTAGCGGCCGTATATCGGGTACTCGGCGGCGTCGAGCGTGGAGCAGGCGTCCCCGCGCTCCTTCGCGGCGGTCAGCGCCTCCGTCATCATCCGGGTCAGCAGCCCGCGGCGGCGGTGGGTGGCGGCGACGGTGATGTTGGTGACGGCGAGGGAGTCCACCGCGGCGCCGCCGGGGACGGTGAGCCGCTGCGCGAAGGTGCGGAAGGTGGCGACGCAGCGGTCCCCGTCGAACGCGCCCAGGGTGCGGTCCAGCTCGATCCCGCCGCGCCGGACCGCCAGCTCCTCCTCGCCGACCTCCCCGGAGCGCAGGAAGCCGGTCCCCAGGGCGCGGACCCATGCCGGGTAGTCGTCCTCGGTCAGGGCGCGGATGTCGGGTGTGTTCGCGGGTGCGGCAGGCATGGGGGTGACGTTAGGGGCACCGGGGTCAGAACGTCGCGCGTATTTCCCCCACCCGCTCCCCGCCCCCGGTCAGGGGCGCGTCGGCGAGCCCGGCCGGTACCGGTACGGCCGTGCCCATCCGCTCCAGGGCGCGGGCCGTGACCGGGCCCAGCGCCCGCGCGGCGCCGTCCTCGATCTTGAACGCCAGGGCGCGGCCGTCCGGCAGCGCCACCGCCTGGACCGCCTCGGCCCCCATCTTCGCCAGCGCGCCCGGCACCCCGCGCATCAGCAGGGTGTCGGCGCGGCGGGTGCCCGCCACGTACTCGGGGTGGGCGCGCATCGCGTCCGCGACCCGGCGCTCGGGGCTGCCGGGTTCGGCCAGCACCAGGGCGCGGAAGGCGCGGGCCAGGCCGGTGAGGGAGAAGGCGAACAGCGGGGCGCCGCAGCCGTCCGTCCCGGTGTGCGCCACCGGCTCGCCCGCCGCGGCCTCGACCGTTTCGCGGACCAGCAGTTGCAGGGGGTGCCCGGGGTCGAGGCAGCCGGCGCGCGGCCAGCCGTTCGCGTCGCAGGCGGCGAGGAACGCGGTGTGCTTGCCCGAGCAGTTCATGGCGGCGCGGGACGGGCGCCCGCCGGCCGCCAGCCACCGCTCGGCCTCCGTCCGGTCCAGCGGCAGATCGGGCGGGCAGGTCAGCTCGTCCTCGGTCAGCCCGTGCTCGGCGAGCAGCTTGCGCACCAGGTCCAGGTGGAAGGGCTCGCCGGAGTGGCTGGCCGCGGCCAGCGCCAGCCGCTCCCCGGACAGTTCCGCACCGGCCCGCAGCACGGCCGCCGCCTGCAGCGGCTTGACGCACGAGCGGGGGAAGACCGGCGCCGCCACCTCGCCCAGCGACCACTCGACCGCGCCGTCCGGACCGAGCACCACCAGCGAGCCGCGGTGCCGGCTCTCGGTGAAGCCGGAGCGGACGGCCTCGGCGAGGACCGGAGGGGCCGGAGAGGCCGGGGACGCGTCGGACACGGACACGGTGGTGCTCATGGGCGGGCCTTCCCTGGGTGCGGGAGGGACGGCCGCCGCCCGGGGTCAGGGCAGCAGGTCGTCCACGTGTGCTTCGCCCTCACGGTACCTGCGGGCGATCTCCGCGCTGCACCCGTTCGCCGTGTCCTGGAGCACCTGGCGGCGGCGGGAGAGCTGCCGCTCGTACTGGCCCAGCCGCGCCATGGCGGCGTGCAGCTCGTCCTCGGTGCGGGCGGCCGGATCGGAGAGCTCCACCTCGGCGAGCACGCTCTCGGCCAGCCGCCGGTACTCCTCGCTGCGCGGGGTGCGCAGGGTCACATGGCGGGCGGACCGCGCCGGGCCGCCCGCCGGGGAGGGGCCGTCGGCGAGGATCTCCGCCAGCCGGTCGACGACCGGCGCCGCCGTGCCGCCGCGGCGGGCCAGTTCGGCGCGCAGCAGGTCGAGCCGGCCCTGGACCAGCCGCCGTACGTAGCCGGTGTCCGCCTCCTCCTGCTGCGCCTGGCGGCGCAGTTCGCGCAGCTGGGGCAGGCGCAGGCCGGTGAGTCTCGGCGGCTCGGTGTCGCGCAGCACCGCCGGGAGCGCCCCGTACGCGTCCGGCGGGCTGCCCGGCGAGGTGCCTGCTGAGGTGTCCGGCGGGCTGCCCGGCGCGGGTGCGCCGCGGGTGTCGGCGGCCGCGCGGGTCGCCGGTACGGTTCCGGGCGTCTGCCCGGTTCCGGCAGTGCTCATGGTCTTATGCCCCTCATCCCCTTCGCCGTGGACCGCGGCGGAGCACCGCGGCCCGCCGCGGATACGCCGCGCCGGCCACCGCGTGTGCCGTACGGCACACGCCGCGCGGTACGCATCGTGCCATCACGGGCACCCTGCGTGCAGCGCGGGGCACCCCTCCGGCGGGTGCCGGGCGGCCGTCCGGCGGGCGCCCGCAGGGGTGCGCCGGGGGCGCGACCGGGCGCGTGCCGCGGCCGGCCCGGGGGCGCGGCATGATGGTCCGCATGCGTGCTGTGGTGCAGAGGGTCGACGGGGCCAGGGTCGTCGTCGGGAGTGGGGACGGGGGCGGCGGGGAGACCGTCGGCGAGATCAAGGGCGAGGGGCTGTGCGTACTGGTCGGGGTGACCCATGACGACACTCCGGAGAAGGCGGACAGGCTCGCGCGCAAACTGTGGGGCCTGCGCGTGCTGGAGGGGGAGCGTTCCTGCTCGGACACCGGGGCGCCGCTGCTGGTGGTGAGCCAGTTCACTCTCTACGGTGACGCCCGCAAGGGGCGCCGCCCCACCTGGCAGGCCGCCGCCCCCGGGCCGGTCGCCGAGCCGCTGGTGGACGAGGTGTGCGCCCGGCTGCGGGCGCTGGGCGCCCGGGTGGAGACGGGCCGGTTCGGGGCGAGGATGGCGGTCTCGCTCACGAACGACGGCCCGTTCACGGTGCTGCTGGAGGTGTGACCCGGCTGCCCGCACGGGGGAGGCGACGGGCAGCCGGGCGTTCGTCGGGGCGGCTCCGGGCGAGGACCGGGACGGCCGGGGGAGCCGCCGGGGCGGTCACTTCACCGAGCCGGCCATCACGCCCTGCACGAAGTGCTTCTGGAAGGCGAAGAACACCACCAGCGGCACGGCCAGGGAGAGGAAGGCGCCGGGCGCCAGGATCTCGATGTTGCTGCCGAACTGCCGCATCTCCGACTGGAGCGCGACGGTCAGCGGCTGCGAGTCGCTGTCCGCGAAGATCAGCGCGACCAGCATGTCGTTCCAGACCCACAGGAACTGGAAGATCGCCAGGCTCGCGATCGCGGGCCGCCCCACCGGCAGGACGAGCCGCGTGAAGATCCGCCACTCCCCGCCGCCGTCCATCCGCGCGGCCTCCAGCATCTCGCGGGGGATCTCCGCGAAGTAGTTGCGCAGCAGGAAGATCGCGAACGGCAGGCCGTAGGCGATGTGGAACAGCACCACCCCGGGGATCGTGCCGAACAGCCCCAGCGCGCCGAACATCTTCGCCACCGGCAGCAGCCCGACCTGGACCGGCACCACCAGCAGGCCGACCACCACCAGGAAGATCCAGTCGCGGCCGGGGAACTCCAGCCAGGCGAACGCGTAGCCCGCCAGGGCCGCGATCACCACCACCGAGACGGTGGTGGGCACCGAGATCAGCACGGTGTTCCAGAAGGCCTCGGTGATGCCGGAGTTCTCCAGCAGCGCCGTGTAGTTGTCGACGGACAGCCCGCCCGGCTCGGCCAGCGCCTCCCACCAGCCGCCGGTGGCGTTGTCCTCCTCCGAGCGCAGCGAGGACAGGAACAGGCCGAGCGCGGGGGTGATCCAGACCAGCGCGGTCACGACGAGGAACACCTGGACCGCGGTCCGGCCCAGCAGGGCCGTGAGCCGGCCGGCGGCCCCCCGCCGGGCGGGGGCGGGGAGCCCGGCGGGGGGCGGGGACCCGGCGACCGCCGCCGCGGACGCCGGGGGCTGTGCGGCCGGTGCCTTCCCGGAGTTCCCGGAGTTCCCGGAGTTCTCGGGGTGCTCCGGGTTCTCCGGCCTCTCCTGGACGGTGCCGTGAGCGGTCATCGGCTGCTCCTGCGGAAGCGTCGGATGTTGAAGATCATGGCCGGAACCACCAGGAGCAGCAGCAGGACGCCGATGGCGCTGCCCAGGCCCTGGTTGTTGCCGCCGCCGAAGGAGACCAGCCACATCTGCATGGCCAGCACGTTGGCGTCCTCGAGCACCGGTCCGGGAGCGATGATGTAGACGAGGTCGAAGACCTTCAGCACATTGATCACCAGGGTCACGAAGACCACGGTCAGCACGGGCGCGAGCAGCGGCACGGTGATCCGCCGGAAGATCTGCCACTCGTTCGCGCCGTCCATCCGGGCGGCCTCCAGCACGTCCCGGGGCATCGCGGCCAGCCCGGCGCCGATGAGGACCATCGAGAAGCCCGTCCAGATCCACAGGTAGGCGCCGATGATCGCCGGGGTGACCAGGGCCGGGCCCAGCCAGGAGACACCGCCGTAGGGCTCGGCGAAGTTGGCCGCGGGCAGCTTCAGGGAGTACGCCCCGCTCCCCGACAGCCCGGTGATGCGGAACGAGCCGTCGGCCGCGGTGGTGGCCTTCCCCGCCACCGCGCCGTCGCGCACCGCCTCGACCGTCATGCCGGGCAGGCCGCGCTCGCCGGAGTCGATCCGGCCCGCCTCGCCGCCCCCGCCGGGGGTGAAGTCCAGGTAGACGGTGCCGGCCAGGACCCCGTCCCCGGCCCCCGGGGCGGTCGCGGCGGGCTCCGCGCCGGCCGGCACCTCCTTCGGCGGGACGCCGACCACGCCCAGGGAGACGGTGCGGCCGCCCGGGGACAGGTCCGCGGCCGTGGCGTACGAGCCGTCCGCCGCCTCGGTGACCCCGCTCTCCTCCCGGACGCGGGCGCCGGGGTAGGGGGGCTCGTCGGCGAAGGTGCCGTGGACGCCGGTGACGACGGCGTTCAGGACGCCGCGCTCGGGGTCCTGCTCGTAGGCGATGCGGAAGATGATGCCCGCGGCGAGGAAGGAGATCGCCATCGGCATGAACATCAGCAGCTTGAACGCGGTGGCCCAGCGCACCTTCTCGGTGAGCACGGCCAGGATCAGCCCGAGGCCGGTCAGCAACGCCGGGGCGACCACGACCCAGATCGCGGTGTTGCGGACCGCCTTGAGGGTGGCCGGGTCGCGGAACATCTCGACGTAGTTCCCGGCGCCCACGAACCGGGTGCCGGAGGCGTCGAAGAGGCTGCGGCCGACGGAGAACAGGATCGGGTACGCGACCAGCGCGCCGAGCAGCAGCAGGGCGGGCAGCAGGAACAGCGCGGCGCTCAGCTGCCGGCGCCGCCGGGCGCTCCGCCGGAGCGCCGCGGCCCGGTCGTCGGGCGCGGGGGCCCCGGCCGGGGAGCCTTCCCGGGCTGCCCGGCCGTCACCGGCCGAGGCGGGCGGTACGGGGACCGCCGCGGGGGGAGAGGAGGTCATGGCCGATTCCCCCTCAGCCCCGCTGCCAGGCCTTGGCCGCGGCGGCCTCCAGCTTCTCCGCGGTGCCCGCCGGGTCGGAGGGATCGCGCAGGAAGTCCTGGAGGAGCTTCCACTCGCCGGCGCCCTGGGTGCCGCCGAAGGCCGCCGGGGCCTGGTCGGACATGTCGAACCGCACGTCGTCACCGGCCGCCACCAGGGACTCGGCGGTCTGCCGGGTGGTCTCGTCCTGGTAGGCGTTCAGGTCCAGGGACTCGTTGGGGGAGAGGAAGCCGCCCGCCTCGGCCCACACCTCGGCCGCCTCGGGGGTGGCCAGGAACTCCACGAACGCCATGCCCGCCTCGGTGTTCTCACCCTTCCTGAGCACCACCGCGGCGTCCCCGCCGCCGACCACCGGCGGCTCGCCGCCGTCCACGGCCGGGAAGGGGAAGAACTTCGCGTCCTCGCCGACCTTCTTGTTGAACTGGCCGGAGATCAGGCCCGCCACGAAGTCGCCCTCGTAGACCATGCCCGCCTTCGGCTCGTTGCCGAAGACCCGCTCGACGGACTCGGGGAAGTCGGTGCGCAGCGCCCCGGTGCCGCCGCCCTCCACCAGTTCGTCGTCACCGAAGAGCTCGCCGAGGGTGGTGAGGGCCTCGACGACGGACGGGTGGGTCCAGGGGATCTCGTGGTGGGCGAGTTTGTCGTACATCCCGGGGCCGGCCTGGGAGAGGTAGATGTTCTCGAACCAGTCGGTGAGCGGCCAGCCGGCCTCGCCGGCGACGGAGAAGGCCGCCAGGCCGGAGTCGGAGAGGGTGCGGCCCGCCGTCAGCAACTGGTCGTAGGTCTCGGGCGGGTTGACGCCGGCCTGCTCGAACGCCTCCGGGCTGTACCAGACGGTCGACTTGTGGGACGCCTTGAAGTACAGGCCGTAGAAGACCCCGTCGACGGTGCCGTAGTCCTTCCACACCGGGGCGAAGTGGTTGTCGGCGAGCTGGTCGGCGTCCCTGGACAGCGGCTTGAGCCAGCCCTTGTCGGCGAACTGCCGGAGCACGCCGACCTGCGGGACCATCACCACGTCGGGTGCGTTGCCGCCCTCGATCTTGCTGCCGATGACGGTGGAGACGTTGTCGCCGGTGGAGACGAACTTCGTCTCGGCGCCGGTCTTCTCGGTGAAGGCGGCCATGACCTTCTTGAAGTTCTCCTGCTCGACGCCGGTCCACACGCCGGCGACCGTGACCGTCTGGCCCTTGAGCTCCTGGCCCGAGGGGTCGGCGGCGCTGTCGCCGCCGCAGGCCGTCGCGGTGAGGGCGAGGACGAGCGAGGCGGCTCCGGCCACCGTGCCGCGCCGGGCGGCGGCGCCCCTCGTGCGCCCGGTGCGTCCGCCGCTCCCCGCACTCCTCGTACTTTCGGTACGCCCTGTACATTCGGTGGTCATGGCTCTCCCCTTCGAGGCCGGGGCCGCGCAGCGGCCGGACGGTGCGGTGCGTGACGTGCGGTGTTCGCGGTAAGGGTCAGCGGGGGCCGGGCGGGGTGTCGGTGACCCACCAGGCCGCGGTGGAACCGGGCAGCGTCCCGTCCGGGCACGGGCCACTGGCCAGCAGCGGGGTGCCGGGCGCCGGGGCGGGTACGGCGGCGGTGCCGAAGTTGACGGCGCAGACCAGCCCTTCGCCGCGCTCGAAGGCCAGCACACCGGGCGGGGCGTCCAGCCAGCGCAGCGTCCCCTCGCCGAGCTGGGGCAGCCCGCGGCGGAGCTGGAGCCCGTCGCGGTACAGGTGCCAGAACGACCGGGTGTCGGCCAGCGCCCGCTCGGTGGCGTGCTCGGCGAACCAGTCGGGCTGCGGCAGCCACGGCCGGGCCTGCCCGGCGTCCGGGGTGAAGCCGAACGGTGAGGCCTGGCCCGACCAGGGCAGCGGCACGCGGCAGCCGTCGCGGATGCGGCTGCGGCTGCCGGTCCGGCGGAAGATGGGATCGGTGAGGACCTCGTCGGGCAGGTCGACCACCTCGGGCAGGCCCAGCTCCTCGCCCTGGTAGACGTAGGCGGCGCCGGGCAGGGCGAGCATCAGCAGCGCGGCGGCCCGCGCCCGGGCGGTGCCCAGGTGGGGGTTCGCGTTCTCCCCGTCGCTCGCGTACCGCGTGACGGTGCGGACCTGGTCGTGGTTGTTGAGCACCCAGGTGACGGTGGAGCCGGTGCCCGCGATGTCGGTCAGGGCCGCGTCGATGATCTCGCGGAACGCTGCCGCGTCCCAGGGGGCGCCCAGCAGGTGGAAGAAGAACGCCTGGTGCAGCTCGTCGGGCCGGACGTACTTCGCGTGCTCGCGGGCGGTGGGCACCGACACCTCGCCGACCAGCAGCCGGTCCTGGCCGTCCCGGGCGGCGTACTCGTCGCACAGCGCCCGCCAGCGGCGCCACACGCCGTGCACCTCGGGCTGGTTCCAGGCCAGTGGGTTGACCGAGTCGCGGGTGCGCTCGTCGGCTTCGGGATCGGGGGAGTCGGGCAGTCCGGGGTGCTTGAACAGCCCGGCGGCGACGTCGACGCGGAAGCCGTCCACGCCCCGGTCCAGCCAGAAGCGCAGCACGTCGTCGAAGTGCTCGGCGACGGCCGGCTCGCGCCAGTTGAGGTCGGGCTGCTCGGGCGTGAACAGGTGCAGGTACCACTGGCCGGGCTCGCCGTCCGGCTCGGTGACGCGGGACCAGGCCGGGCCGCCGAACATGGCGCGCCAGTTGTTGGGCGGCAGCTCCCCGTGCGCGCCGCGTCCGTCGGCGAAGTGGAAGCGGGCCCGGTGCGGGCCTCCCGGTCCCTCCGCCAGCGCGGCGCGGAACCAGGGGTGTTCGCTGGAGCAGTGGTTGGGGACGATGTCGACGATCACCCGCAGGCCCAGCCGGTGGGCGGCGGCCACCAGCCGGTCGAACTCGCCGAGGTCGCCGTAGACCGGGTCCACGTCGCGGTAGTCGGCCACGTCGTAGCCGTGGTCGTGCTGCGGGGAGGGGTAGAAGGGGGTGAGCCAGATGCCGTCCACGCCCAGCTTCTTCAGGTACGGCAGCCCGGCGCGGACCCCGGCCAGATCGCCGATGCCGTCCCCGGTGCTGTCCAGGAAGCTGCGTACGTAGACCTGGTAGACGACCGCGTCCCGCCACCAGCTCCGGGCCGGGCCGGGTACGGCGCCGGCCCGGGAGGAGACGGGCGGGGTCCCCTTCTCGACCGTGGCAGTGAGCATCCGCGCTGATCCCGTTTCCTGTTTCGAGTGAAGGGCACACACAGCTGTGTGAGCCGCCGTTATGCATTCATGTTAAGTAGCGGCGACAGTGAGGTGTCAACGAGTGGTCAGAAAGCTGCCCTGCTATGCCCTGGGATGTCCGCGCGCAAGGGCAGCAGGAAGCTCTTCCGGTACCTAACATGTAAGTAGAAGCAGGAGGGAAACGCCGTTCCCCGCGCCCGGTCTGAGGCCGGGTCAGCCGCCGCGGGCGACCGCCCGCAGCTCCCGCGCCAGCCGCGCCACCGCCGCCTCCGGCGTCTGACGCCCCGCCATCGCGTCGTGCACCACGGCCTGCACCACCAGGCTCACCTGGTCGTAGCGCGGGCTCTTGGGCCGCGGTTCGGCCGCCAGCACACTCTCCCGCAGCGTCGGCAGATAGGGGAAGGCGCGCACCAGCCCCGGATCCGAGTACAGCTCCGCCCGCACCGGCGGCAGCGCCCCCTCGGTGAGCACCCGGCGCTGCACCCGCTCACCGGTGAGGTACGCGATCAGGTCGGCCGCCGTCTCCGGGTGCCGGGAGCGGGCGCTGACCGCCAGGTTGGAGCCGCCCAGCACACTGACGCCCGGACCGTCCGGCCCCGGCAGCGGCACCGCCCCGAACCGCCCGGCGACCTCCGAATCCGGGCCGTTCGCCAGGGAGTGCACATACGGCCAGTTGCGCAGGAACAGCAGCCGCCCCTCCTGGAACGCCCGCCGCGACTCCTCCTCCTTCCAGCCCAGCGACTCCTCCGGTATCCAGCCCTCCCGCACCCCCTCGGTGAGGAAGCGCAGCCCTGCGCGGGCCGCGTCGCTGTCCACGGTCACCGTCGCGCCCTCGTCGCCGAGGAAGGAGCCGCCGGCCGAGCGCACCGCCTCGGTGGCGTTGGCCGTCAGCCCCTCGTACGGCAGGAACTGCCCGGCGTAGCCGTCCAGCCCGTGCTCCGGCGCGACCTCCTTCGCCAGCCGGGCCAGCTCCGCCCAGGTGCGCGGGGGCTCCTCGCCCGCCGCCGCCAGCACGTCCGAGCGGTAGTACAGCAGCCCGGCGTTGGTGACGTACGGCACCGCGTACAGCCGCCCGCCGAAGGTGGTGGTGTCCACCACCGGCGGCAGGAACGTCCCCAGCGGGAAGCGGTCCGGGTCGACGGGCGCGATCCAGCCCGCCGCCGCGAACTCCGACGTCCAGGTCACGTCGATGTTGAGCACGTCGAAGCGGTCGCTGCCGGCGCGCAGGGCGGTGACCAGCTGGGCCCGGGTCTCGTCCGCCGAGTCCGGCAGCTCCACCAGGGTGGCCCGCTCGCCGGGGTGCGCGCGGTTCCAGTCGTCGAGCACCGGGCCGAGGTACTCGGTCAGATCCCCGGCCGTCACCAGGGTGACCGGCCCGCGCCCGCCGTCGTGCGCGTCCGGCCGCGCCGCCGGGGAACCCGTCCCCGCGTGGCCCGCCAGGACGACGGCGGCCGCCAGGAACCACCTGCCCGCGGCCCTCGTCCACCGCATAGGTTCCTCCCCGTGCACCGGTCCCGCCGTCGGGCGCCGAACGGCCCGTACCCACCCGTTGGGCATGGGCGATACTAGACGCCGACCAAACGCCGGCCGACCCGTCGGCATCCAGAAGCGGAACCGGAACCGGAACGAACGGGGAGGAAGGAGAGGGTGCGTGCGTCTGCCGCTCCTGGCCCTCCTCGCGGCCGGTCCCGCCCACGGATACGAGCTGAAGCAGGCCCTCGAGAAGCTCCTGGGCGCCGCCTACCCCCAGCCGAACGTCGGCCAGATCTACGTCACCCTGGGCCGTCTGGAGAAGGCCGGCCTGATCGAGGGCGAGGACGTCACCCAGTCCGCCCGGCCCAACAAGCGGATCTACCGGCTCACCGAGGCGGGCCGCGAGGCGGTGCTGGCCTGGTTCGAGGAGCCGACCGACGAGCCCCGGGTGCGCGACGAGTTCTTCATGAAGCTCGCCCTCGCCCCGCGGACCGGCCTGGCCGACCAGCTCACCCTGATCAACAAGCAGCGCCGCCAGTACCTCAACACCATGCGCGCCCTGTCGAGGCTGGCCGCCGCGGAGGACCGGGACAACCGGGTGGCGCAGCTGCTGATCGAGGGCGCGATACTGCACCTCCAGGCCGACCTCGACTGGCTGGAACGCTGTCAGGAGGAGTTGGATTGACCCGCACCGCCCGCCCCGCCGAGCCCGCCGACCCCGCCGGGCCGCCGTCCGGCACCGACGCGCCGGAGCCCGGCGCGCCCCCCATCGTCCGCGCCGAGGGCCTGGTCAAGACCCACCACGGCGAGGGCGCCCCGGTGACGGCCGTACGGGGCGTGGACCTGACCGTGGAGCGCGGCGAGTTCGTCGCCGTCACCGGCCCCTCCGGCGCGGGCAAGTCCACCCTGCTGCACCTGCTCGGCGGCCTCCAGAAACCCGACAGCGGACGCATCTGGTTCGACGGCACCTGTCTGGACCCCTACGGCGAGGCCCGCTGGGCGGTGCTGCGCCGCCGCCGCATCGGCATCGTCTTCCAGTTCTTCAACCTCGTCTCCAACCTCACCGTCGCCGACAACGTCGAACTCCCCGCCCTGCTGGCCGGCCGCGGCCCGAAGCGGGCCCGCGCCGACCGCGCCGAACTCCTCGCCGAACTCGGCCTGACCGGCAAGGAGCGCAGCATGCCCGGCGAGCTGTCCGGCGGCGAGCAGCAGCGCGTCGCCCTGGCCCGCGCCCTGGTCAACCAACCCGACCTGCTGCTGGCCGACGAACCCGCCGGCAGCCTGGACAGCCGGGGCACCCGCGAGGTGCTGCGGCTGCTCTCCCGCTTCCACGCCCGCGGCCAGACGATCCTGCTGGTCACCCATGACGCCCGGATGGCCAGCGCCGCCGACCGGGTGATCAGCTTCTTCGACGGCCGGATAGCCGACGACGCCGCCCTGGACCCGGGCCCGGGCGCCCCCGGCGCCCCGGACACCGCCGACCGCCCCGGGCGGCGCGGCGACGGCGTGGCCGGCGTACTGGAACTCAGGGACTGAGGACACGTGCGCGCCACTCTGCGCTGGGCCCACGCCGACCTGCGGGCACACCGCGGCGAGGCGCTGCTCACCGTCCTGGCCACGGTCGGGATCACCGCCTCCCTGCTGCTCGCCGGGGCGCTGTTCTCCTACGCCGCCGACCCCTGGCAGCGGACCTTCACCCAGTCCGAGGGCGCCCATGTGTGGCTGCACACCCGGGCCGGCGCCGAGACGGACCGGCTCACCGCCCTGGACGGCGTGGAGGGCGTCTCCGGCCCCTTCCGCACCGTCCGCGCCACCGTCGGACTGGGCGGCGCCCGGGCGGGCGCCGAACTGCGGGCCACCGGCCCCGAACCCCCGGAGATCAGCCGCCCGCGGCTCACCTCGGGCCGCTGGACACGCGCCGGAGCCGGGGACGAGATCGTCCTGGAGTCCTCCCTGGCCCGGGCCCTGTGGGCGGAGACCGGCGACACGCTCACCGTCGGCGGTACGGGCACGGGCACGGGCAGCGGCGCCGTGCCGCGCACCCTGCGCGTGGTGGGCGTCGCCGACACCGCCGAACCCCGCTACACCCCCGGCGAGACCCCCGGCACCGGCTGGCTCTCCCCCCGCGCCCTGCGCGCCCTCGCGCCCGCGCCCGACCGCACCGGCCAGACCGTCGGCCTCCGGCTGGCCGACCCCGGCGACACCGACTACACCGTCCAGCGGGCGGTCACCCTCCTCGGCGCCGACCAGATCACCCAGGTGACCCGCTGGCAGCAGGCCCGCGCCGACGCCGAGAGCGACAACCGGCTCCTCGGCCTGCTCCTCGGCCTGTTCGGGCTCGGGGCGCTGCTCGCCGCCGCGCTGGCGGTCTCCGCCGCGGTCTCCGCCCGCGTCCGCGGCCAGCTGCGGGACATCGCCGTGCTCAAGGCCGTCGGCTTCACCCCCGCCCAGGTGGTACGGGCCTTCCTCGTCCAGCACCTGGGCTTCGCCCTGCTCGGCGTCGCCTGCGGCGCGGCCGTCACCGAGCTGCTGGGCCCGTACGTGCCCGGCCGCATCGGGGAGGCCGTCCAGGTGTGGCGGCAACTGCCCGGCCACACCTGGACGGTGCTGCGCACCACCGGCGCCGCGGTGCTGTTCATCGCCGCCGTCACCTCGCTCGCCGCCTGGCGCGCGGGCCGGGTGCCGCCGGTCCCGGTGGCGCGTACGGCCGCGCCGCGCGGCCTGGGCGCGCTCACCGCCGTGGAACGGCGCCTGCTGGGCGTCCGCCGGCTGCCGACCGCCCTGGTGCTGGGCTGGCGCGGCGCCTTCGCCGGCCGGGCCCGCTTCCTGGCCGACGTGGCACGGCTGGCCGTACCGCTGCTGATGGTCACCGTCGCGCTGGGCACCTGGGCCACCCTGGACCGCTTCGAGAGCCACCCCGGGGAGGTCGGTCTGCCCGCCGCGCTCACCGTGCGCGACACCACCCCCGGCACCCCCGGCACCCCCGGCACCTCAGCCGACTCCGGCGCCGGTCTCGCACCCGAACTGCGCGGACTGCTGGCCGGCCACCCCGACGTCACCGCCGTCCACCCCGGCGCGGAGGTCGAGGCCCTGGTCCCCGGGCAGACCGGCACCATCACCCTGCGCGGCCTGGGCACCGACGCCGACCCCTACCCGTTCGCCCTCGCCGAGGGCCGCGCCCCGCACGGCCCCGACGAGGCGGTCGCCGGACAGGGCCTGCTGGACCTGCTGGACGTACGCGTCGGCGACTGGGTGCGGATGACGGTCCAGGGCCGCCCGCAGATCCTCCACATCACCGGCCGCAGCATCGAACCCGACGACGGCGGCCGGATCATCGCCACCTCCCTGGACAACCTCCGCGAGAACGGCACCGCCGGACCCGGCTTCCACCAGCTCGTGCTGCGCGACGGCGCTGACGCGGCCGAGGTCGGCGCCGGGCTGACGGCCGCCTCCGGCGGGCGGCTGGAGGCCCGCGAGGTCGCCAACCCCGCCGACGGCCTCTCCGCCGTGCGCGGCGTCGTCCTCGGCCTGGTGCTGGTGCTCGCCCTGATCGGCCTCGCCGAACTGTCCACCGTCATCGGCGCCCGGGTCCGCGACCGCCGCCGCGACCTGCTGGCCCTCAAGGCCGCCGGCCTGACGCACCGCCAGATCGCGGGCGTGGTCGTGGCGTCCACCGGCTTCACCGCCCTGGCCGCCGCCCTGCTCGGCACGGCGGTGGGCGTCCCCGCCGCGAACTGGCTGATCGACGCCCAGGGCCGGGCCGGCGGCGTCGGCGCGGGCATCGCCGCGCCCCCGCACCCGGGCGCCCTGGCCCTGGTGGCGGTGGCGGCCGTGCTGGGCGCGGTCGCCGTCTCCGTCCTCCCGGCCGCCCGGCTGGCCCGCCGCCGCATCGCGGACACCCTCAGCGAGACGTTGTGAGGGCGCCCGGCCGTCCGGGCAGGGGCGGCGCAGCCGGGTGCCGGGACCGGCCCGCGGTCAGGAGTTCCCCCGCAGCCGCCGGAAGCGCTCCACGGTCTCCTCCTCTTCCTCCGCCCTCGCCTTGCCCTTCTCCCCCTCCCCTTCCTCTCCCCGGGCCTCCTTCCGCCTCTTCTCCTGGTGGTACTCGACCGCCGGGATGCCCCGCAGGTCGTCCACGCCCGGGAACTCCTCGCCCTGCCGGAACGGCGTGCCGTACACCTGCATGTCCTCCCCCGGGCCCGGGTGCATGCCGGTGTGGGAGCTGCCCAGCTCCATGAGGTAGCGGCCCTCCGCCGAGGGGCGGCGGCGGTCCCGGGTGACGGCCTGGGCGGCGTAGGTGTTCAGGGTGGCGGCCCGCTGGAACAGGTTGTTCGCGGGGATGGCCGTGGCCGGCCGCCGGGCCGGGCGGCCGTCCAGCCCCTTCACCCGCATGCCCTGCGCCTTGGCGGCCGTCAGCAGCGCCCCCAGACCGTTCGTGCCGAGGCTCATGCTGCTGTCGTAGCGGGTGACGAAGGCCTGGAGTTCCGGGGGCATCGGCCCGCCGCCCAGGAACGCGTCGACATGGGCCTGGTAACTGTCCTCCCGGATGCTCTCCAGGTAGACGGTGTTCACACCGGCGGCCTTGATCTCCGCCATGTTGGTGGTGAGGAACCTCCAGATCTCCGCCCCGCTGTGACTGGCCACGCCGATGGCCACGCCCTCGTAGTCCGCCAGCAGCGCGCGCAGGCCGCCCATCGCGCTCTGGGAACCGGCCAGCTTCGCGTCCACGTCCGCATGGCGCTCCCGGCGGTCCTCCTCGGTCTCCGTGTACGCGTCGCGGGCGGCCCGCGCGGCCTGGCCCATCCGCTGGTCGCGGGCGTCCTGTCCGGCCCAGTAGCCGGCCGTGGCCGGATCGTTGCGCCCGAGGCCCTCCACCACGCCGGAGCGGCCCGCCGTCCACGGCACGCCCGGGGTCAGCCGGCTGAGGCCGCCCAGCGTGTAGTGCAGCGCCATGTCCTGTTCCTGGAGGGTCTGCGGGTCCTCGTCGAGCTCCAGACGCTCCTTGTGGGCGCTGTTCCGGACCTCCGCCGGCAGGGAGTTCCACTCGGCCGCGGTCAGCTTGTTGGGGGTACGGCCCTCCTTGCGAGACTTGCGGGGTCCGCGCACCCGGGTGGAGGGTCCCGGCGGATTCCGGCCCAGCTCCTCGTCGTCGTCCATGCGCTGGACCACGGGCGGGCCGGCGGGCGCCTCCGTCGAACGCCGGACGGAAGCCTCCTGGCCGTGGCCGGCCCCGTGCTCGTCCCGCTGCTCCGCCACCATCCGCGACACCGCCGCGTTCCCGGCCTGGCTCTGGAGCGCCAGCACGGCGTCCGCGGCGGTCCCGCCGCCGGGGGCCGGCGCCTGCCGCCCGGCCGCCTCACCGGCCCGGCGCCGCCGCTCGTCCTCGCTCCCGTTCTCGTGCCGGGGCCGATGTGCACGCATGCGCGCCTCCTCCGCAGGGCCGTCCAGCCAGTGGAAGCCACCGCCCGGCCCGGTGGAACGGCCGTCGGGGCACCCGATGGCGCAGTGCCCCTGCCCCGCGCGTCCCCGCCCGTCACGTCCCTGTCGCGCCCGGTCCCCGTCCCGCCCGGGAGGGGAACGGGGACCGGTCGCGGGGACGCGTACGGCTCAGCTGTGGAAGGCGATGTACCCGTTGCCGTCGCGGTCGGAGCCGCTCTTGGTGTACGAGTGGGCGTCCGCACGGCTGCCGGTCGGCTTGACCAGGTAGATCGTGTCGCGGTCGTTGTTCCACAGGAAGTTGCAGTTGTCGCGGTAGACGACGTTCTTCGCGTCGGAGTCGGTGCCGTGGCCGCCGCGCAGCCGGACGTAGTCGCCGGGCTGGAGGTAGTGGTTCGCCCGGAAGACGAAGCGGTTCCCGGCGGCGTCCTTGACCAGGTAGCCCCGGAGGTTCACGGTCTTCGTCCGCGAGTAGTTCTTCACCGTCAGGTACTCCTGGTGTGTGTTGCCGGAGGAGCAGCTGTTGCTGTCCCGGCCGGGCGCGTCGTACTGGACACCGCGGACCTTCAGCGCCGAGACGTACTCGGCGGCCTGGGCCGGCGGAGCGACCAGGAAGCCCAGCACGCCGACGGTGGCGGCGGAGGTGACGGCTATGACGGAGCGCTTGCGCACGGTGAATCCCCCCACAGGATCTCGAACTGGTGCTGCGGGTACATGACTCACGACACCCCGTGATGGTTGCACGGCGAACGACATCGGTTCACCGCCCGTTCACCGGCGCCCCGGCGCCGTCCTTACCCCTCGCCCCGCCGGTACGCCCGGAAGCTCTCCAGCAGCTCCTGGTCCTTCCCGTCACTGAGGGAGGCGGGGACGATGCCGCGGAAGACGCCGTCCTCGCCGGCGCTCTCGGCGAACTCGTCGAAGTCCGTGTTGGCGAGGGAGAGGTTGACCACGACACTGCGGAGCCCGGTCAGGCCGACCCGGAAGCGCTGCCCGTACTCGTCCCCTTCCCCCTCGTCCCCTTCGTCCTCCTCGAAATCCCGGAAGGTGTCGACGGCGAGGAGCGGAGCGTCGTCCTCGTGCGACAGGGTGACGCGGTCGGCGACGAGGATGAACGTCTCCTCCTCGCTGACCAGTTCCAGCAACTCCTCGACGGTGGCGCCCTCATAGGCGCGGTCGTCCACGAAGCACGGTTCGGTCACCTCGGCCAGCCCTTCCCGGCACGTCCTCCTGAGGGCTTCCCACCCCTCCTGGTCGGAGAAGTCGGTCCGCACCAGCAGGGTGCTCTCATCGTCGAAAGGCAGCGGGTCCATGGGGGAGTCCTCCGGAACGCGACGGTGTCCGCGGCCCGCGGCCACGGCGATCACCCGGGAGGACGCACCGGCCGGGGGACCGGTTCAGTGCACCGCCACGCGGCCCGGGCACTTCGGCGGAGCCTGACTCCGCCCGCCCACCGTCGGCACCGTGTCGCTTCCGGCGGGTGGAACCGCCGCTCAGAGGTAGATCTGGCGGTCGCAGGCGCGGCAGTGGGTCTTGCCGTCGCGCTTCTCGGTCTCCAGGTGCTCGCACGCCTCGGTCCCGGCGCTGTTCTCGGTCGGCGTCTCCGGCTCGGCTTCGGTGTCGGTCAACGGGCTCTCCGGGTGGGGGGTGGCAGGCGGTACAGCCTGCGGCGGGGCAGCCGGTGGCGGCCGGGCCGCGGGCGGTCGGCGGGCGCGTCCCGGGTGTGGGACTGGGCGCGGACCATGTGGTCGAGTTCCGCGATGCAGGCGCCGCACGCGTACAGATCCCCGATGGCGCCGGGAACATGTACGGATCCGACCCACAGTACGCGCACGTCCGCGCGCCGGCAGTACAGCCAGCAGTACCCCGTCACCCAGCCGTTGGCGTCGCCCGGCTGCGCGGGGAGCGGCCACCCGTCGCGCCACGGGCGCTCGACGGCCGGGGCGAACGTCATGCCGTACCCCCGCTCCCGTGCCCGGCCCCGCCCTCGGTCCAGTCCTCGGTGGCCCGGAAGACCGCGTAGTCCGCGAAGGTCCGGCGGTAGCGCCGGTGCCCGGTCTCCCGGACGTGCTCGCGCTGCCACTTCTCGACGGGCGCGGGGTGGTGGTGCGTACCGGACTCCGCGCCGCACTCCGTCTCGTCCCCGGAGACGCAGCGGGACGCGTACTCCGGCTCGGCGGTCTCGTCCTGGCCGACGGTGAACGGCACGTACCGGAACACGCGCCGGGTCACCGCGCGGCCTCCCCGGCCTTCTTCTCGTCAACAGTCTGCCGTTCCGTAACCATATGTGGTGCTCCATCCAGGATTTCCCCGCACAAGATGTGATGTGACTACTACTGTGTGTTTCTGGTCGGCTACGAGCATGACCTGAAACGGAGCCCGGAAATCCCTGCCCGGAGCTGATGGCACCGGCTTGCGGGGCCGTTTCCACACCTGCAACGGAGGGAGGTCGCCTTGCCGCCGAGGAGAGTCGTCACCGGGCGCAGCCAGGAGCCGCGTCGGCGGTTCGCGGAGGAGATCCGGCTGCTGCGCACCGAGCGGAAGCTCAGCCTCCGCAAGCTCGGTGAGGCGCTGGGCTGGGACTGGTCGCTGTTCTCCAAGATGGAGAGCGGCCACACGGTCAGCAGCCCGGACGTCGTCCAGGCCCTCGACCACTACTACGGGACGCGGGGGATGCTGCTGGTCCTGTGGGAGCTGGCGGTCGGGGACACCACCCAGTTCCTTGAGCAGTACCGCCGTTACATGTCGCTGGAGGCGGAGGCCACGAGCATCCAGAAGTATTCGCCCGGCGTTGTGCCGGGACTGCTCCAGACCGAGGCGTACGCACGCGAGACGCTCACGCTGGGACGCCCGCCCTCGGACGAGGAACTGGACCAGCAGGTGCGGGCGCGGGTGAGCCGCCGAGATGTCCTGGAGGGCGAGGAACCGCCACCGTTCCGCGCGATTCTCGACGAGGCCGTGCTGCGTCGGCCGCTGGCCGACGGCGGGGAGTGGTGCGAGCAGTTGAAGCACCTGGTCGAGTGGGCGGAGCGGTGGAACATCACGCTTCAGGTGCTCCCGTTCACCGCCGGAGTACGCGAACTGAGCCATACGGACACGTCGCTTCTGCGCCTCCTGGACGGCCGGACGGTCGCATGGGTGGAGACGGCGTACAGCGGGCATCTGATCGAGGAAGCTGCCAAAGTTGAGGAGCTACAAGCCGGTTACGACCGGCTTCGCGATCATGCCCTGTCCCCGCGTGACTCGGTGGAGTTCGTACTCCGACTCCTGGAGGAGCTTTCATGACCGCCTCCCAGCATGGGATAGCCGCCGTACGGTGGCGCAAGTCCAGCTACAGCAACCTCAACGGGGGTGACTGCGTCGAGGTTGCCGACGGCCTCCCCGGTGCCGTTCCGGTACGGGACAGCAAGGACCCGCACGGCCCGGCGCTCGTCTTCGGGCCGGACACCTGGTCGTCGTTCGTGACCGCCGTCCAGGGCGGGCGGCTCACCACCTGAGCCGTCGGGCCGGATCCGGCCCCTGGCATACTTCGACGGCCCTCGCCGCCCGGCGAGGGCCGTCCGCCGTGCCGCTCAGCGGCGCCGGGGCTTCCGGCGCGCGCGAGCCTGCCGGGGCCGTGCCGACGGCGCGCCGGATCGCGCGGAGGACTCGCTCCGCCGCTCCCGGTCGTCGTGGTCGGGGTACTCCGGGTCGGAGTCCTCCGAGTCGGCGTCCACGAGAGTGACGTCAGCGAAGTCGGGAGCCTGGAAGGGATTCCTCGCCGGAGGCCGTGCCTCTGTTGTGGGGGGTGTGGGCGCCGGTTCGGGCGCGGAGAACAGAGAAGCCGTGTCGATGGGAGATCCCTTTCGGAGGGGTGCGCCGAGCGTAGGTGAGGAACGGGGTGTCAGAGGTGGGCCAGTTTGGAGTACGGGCTCTGGATCCATCCCTGACGGGCACCGAAGTCGACGAGGACGGCGACGCCGTCGTCCACGCCGGTGACCCGGCCGAGGCCGTAGGTGTCGTGTGTGACCCGGTCTCCCACGGCGAAGTGCTTGGGGGGCGGTACGACCGGGGCCTTGAAGGGGCTGGTGGGCAAGTGGCGCCGGGCTGCGGCTGGCTTTGTCATTGATGTCAGTATGCACCCGCCGATCCGGTGTGCGCCCGGGCGTACGGTTTCCTCTTGGCCACTCTTTGGGTACCGCGCGGGCACTCCCACCAGGGCGGGACACGTTTGCCGAGGCCACCGGCGGTCTCCGGTGCCGCCTCCGCTGTCGGCGGTCGGTGTGAGACTGGGCACGTGATCGTCGAACGCGCATACGCACACGTGGCCTCGTACGACGAGCGGCGCTGGCCCTGGTCCGTTCCCTGTGTCCGCGAGCTCCTGGCGGACGGGCTGCGCTTCACCGCGCCGGTGACCTTCCTCGTCGGCGAGAACGGCTCGGGGAAGTCGACACTGGTCGAGGCGCTGGCGGAGGGCTTCGGGCTGGATCCCTGGGGCGGCTCACACGACTGGCGCTACGCGAGCTCCCGGGGCAGGTCGGTGCTGGGCGAGCGCATACGGTTCGACGCGGGGCCGCGCGGCCGGCACATGCTGGGGAGCTGGTCCGCCCGCAAGGGGTTCTTCCTGCGCGCCGAGACGGCGGTGAACGCGCTGGACCGGGAGGGCTTCAACCCGGACGCGGTCAGCCACGGCGAGGGCTTCCTCGCGGCCTTCCGGGAGAAGTTCCTCGCCCCGGGGCTGTATGTGATGGACGAGCCGGAGGCGGCGCTGTCGTTCTCCTCCTGCCTCGAACTGCTCGGCCACCTGGACCAGTTGACGAGGAACGGCGGCCAGGTCGTCTGTGCCACCCACTCCCCGCTGCTGACCGCGCTGCCGGGCGCGGACATCGTCGAGGTCGGCGAGCACGGCATGCGCCGGGTGGCCTGGCACGAGCTCGCCCTGGTCGACCACTGGCGCCGCTACCTCGAGAACCCGCGGGCGTACCTGCGGCACATCCTCGGCTGAGGGGCCTGCCCCCTTCGTCAGCCCGCCGAGTCCGGGGCGTCCTCGCCCCGCAGCCAGGCCAGGACGTGCAGCGACCGATCGAGCTCGCTCTGGTGAACGCGCGGCCGTTTCCTGGCGAGCGTGCGTCGGATCCCCACGGCTTCGGTGATGGCGGTCAGTGCTTCTCCCTGTCTTCCCAGCTCTCCCAGGTCGACGGAGAGGTTGTTCAGGCTCGTGGCGAGGCGGGGCAGGAAGGTGTCCGGCTGTTCCCGGGTGAGTTCGCGGTAGGTCTGTACGGCTTCGGTGATCGCCTCCAGCGCTTCCTCTCGTCTTCCCAGTTCCCCCAGCCGGTTGGAGAGGTTGTTCAGGCTCGTGGCGAGGTCGGGCAGGAAGGTGTCCGGCTCTTCCTGGGTGAGTTCGCGGTAGGTCTGTACGGCTTCGGTGATCGCCTCCAGCGCTTCCTCTCGTCTTCCCAGTTCCCCCAGCCGGTTGGAGAGGTTGTTCAACCTCATGGCGAAGTCGGGCGAGAGATAGGCGCTGTCGTAGACGTGGACGCGGTAGTGACTGATGACGAGCCTGGTGAGGTGGAATGCGAAGAGGGCCAGCGTGTGGCCGGCGTCGGGTAGCCGGTCAACGAGGTCCTCCAGTTCGTGCAAGGGGGTGCGGGGGTCGTCGGTGATCTGGTGCAGGGCCTCGATCAGAGGTCGGGGGACTTCGGCCTGGGTGGCGACGTCGACGGCCGGCAGTGCCAGGACGTTCGCGTGGCGGACGCACAGGGCGGTCAGGCGCTCGGCGAGCCGGTGGCCGAAGACGGGATGGGCGGCGGCACGGGTGCAGACGGTCAGGAGCCGGGCGGCCTGGTGTCCGGTGGTACCGGGCACGAGATGGTCGGCGAGGGCGGGATCGTTCTCCAGACGGCGGCCGACGAAGCGCTCGGCCAACCGGTCGGGGCGCAGACTCCCCCAGGGGCGGGTGGCGGACGCGGCGGGGTGGAGGGCGGCGATCCAGTCGCGTACCGCGCCTCGCCGGTCCTCGGGTTGGTCGGCCAGGCCGGGGACGCGGCGCAGGAGTGTGTCGGCCTCGGCCCGGTCCTCCGCCCCCAGCAGGAACGCGGCGGCCAGGGCGTCGGTGAGCGTCTCCATGGTCAGGGCGGGACGCAGTCCACGGGCGGCGGCGGTGGCACTCCAGTAGCGGTGCTCGTGGCGCAGCAGCCGGTCCTCGACGTCCTCCGCGGGCCTGTCACCGACGGCGGCGTCCGGGTCGCGGTCGGTGTCCAGGAGGTCGGCCAGGGCGGTCATGTGCAGGGACAGCGCGGTTTCCAGGCCGGGAAGGTCGGTGCGGGTGGCCGCCAGGCGGTCGGCCAGGGCGAGCCAGTTGTGGTGCCGCCGACCGCACACCCGGGACAGGTGCGCCGCGTAGCCGTACACGGCCCCCCGGTACGCCTCGACGCGGGAGTCGCCCGGGTCGGGTTCCAGCGCGGGCAGCGGGACGGTTCCGGCACCGCCCAGCAGGTCCTCGGCGGCCTGGAGGACCTGCCACCAGTCGCTTGCCGTGCGGGCCAGCATCAGCAGCTTGAGCGGGTACCCGCCGCCGTGCCGGACGACGGCGTTCAGCAGTGCGGTCACCTGGGGGGCACGGGTCTCGGCGTGGTCCGCCACGATCAGGGCCGGCGCGGTGGCGGCCGAAAGTGCCGGCAGGTCGTCCAGGCTGTCCGCGTCGGTGCCCAGCCACAGCGTGGCCCGGCCCTCGGCGGCCAGGGCGTCGGCGAGGTGCTGGGCGAGCCGGGTCTTGCCCTGCCCCCCGGGGCCGTGCAGCAGCAGGGCCCCGAAGCCCGGCTCCCCGGTCCAGGCACGCAGTTCCGCCAGTAGTTCGGTACGTCCCCGGAAGGGCACCACCTGGCGGCGGGCCCGCAGCAGGGCGGCCGGTGAGCCGGCGATGCCCGTGGTGTTCGTGGTCACCGCGTCCGCCGGCTCGATCTCCACTGCGCCCCCACTCTTGACGGTTCGTCGGGCTATGGCCATCAGGTGACCCGCCGTAGTGGAGACAGCGCTGGGGAGTGCCCGGTTCCCGGACCGGTCCGGACGTGGCGGAACGCCGTCGCCCCGGAGCCCGAGGCGGGCGTACCGCCGCCGGTGGCGCTGGGCGCCCGGATGCTACGCGCCGTCGCTCCACGCTTCCACTATTCTGAAAAAGAACTAGTCGCTATAGTGGACTAGAGCGAAGGGGGGAACAGGGATGCCGACGACGGACCCCTCCACGAGCTGGCTGCGCGGAACGCTGCCGCTGGTACTGGCGGCGGTGCTGGCCGAGTCCGACCACCACGGCTACGCACTGGTGCAGCGGCTCGGGGAGCTGGGCTTCGGCAAGGTCCGGGGCGGCGCGCTCTACCCGGTGCTGGGCCGTATGGAGCAGGACGGCCTGGTCACGGCCCGCTGGGAGGCGGGGGAGGGCGGCCCGGGCCGGAAGGTCTACCGGCTGACCGGCGCCGGACGCCTCCGGCTGGACGAGGAGCGAGCCCGCTGGCGGGCGTTCTCCGCCGCCATGGACGGCCTCCTGGAGCAGTCGGAAGAGGCGGAACAGCGGGCGGGACAGGCACGGGAGGAACGATGACGACGGACACGCATCAGAGGTGGACCGCACGGGCCCGGCTCGCCATGGCCGCGCAAGCGGTGGACCGGGAGACCGCCGACACCGCGATCGACGAGGTCGAGCAGCACTGCGCGCTCAGCGGCGAGCACCCGCGCGAGGAGTTCGGCACACCGGAGGAGTTCGCCCGTACCGTCGCCGTCGAACGCGTCCCCGAGCGGGTGCGCGCCGGACGGGACCGGGCGGGGATGACCCCGGCCGACTACCGGCGGGCCGGACTGGCCGGAGTCGGGCTCCTGCTGACGGTGCTCGGCGTGATGCTGTGGCTCGAGCCCGGCAGCACGGTCACGGTCACGGCGCCCGCCCTGGCCGGGACGGTCCTCGTCGCGGCCGTGGTGCTCTGTGTGTTCGCCGCCGTGGCCGCCTCCCGCGTCGCCCGCTGGTGGTGGTGGGGCGGCGCGGCCCTCGCGGTGCTCCTCGCGGGGACGGCCACCGACAGGCTGCCCGCGGACGACCTGTTCGGGATGCCGTCCTTCGCCGTCTGCCTGACCGGGATCATCCTGCTGCTCACCTGGTCGCTGCTGCCCGGCGGCGCACCGGACCACGACTCCGACACCGACCACGACCCCACCCAAGACCACGACTCGATCCACGACCAGAACGGGGCCTCATGAACACCTCGACCGGCAAGCCCGCCGACCCCGCCGCCGACAAGTGGCTGCGCGAACTCGCCGACCTCCTCCGGCAGCGCCACGGCATCACCCGGGACCGCGCCGCCGAACTCACCCGCGAGGCCGGGCGGCACCTCGCCGAGAGCGGTGGCACCCCCGAGGAGGAGTTCGGCCCGGCGCCGCTGTACGCGCTCCGGCTGGCGGACGAGGAGAAGGGCACCCGGGAGCCGTGGTGGATGCGCCGTGAGGTGCAGGCGCTGGTCATGGGCGTCATCGGCGCCAGCTGGCTCGTGGGCGCGATAGCCGCCGGGGTGTGGTGGCAGATCGCGATGACCGCCTTCATCGTCGTGTGGTGCGCCGGGGAGCTGGGCGCCTACGCCCTCCGCAGGCGGCGCGAGGCGCGGGCGGGGTAGCGGCGGCAGCGGCGGTGGACGCCCGGGACGGCGGTTCCCGCCGCCGTCCCGGGCTCGGCAGGTACGCGCCGGTGTTCAGCGGCCGCGGGTACAGGGCGTGGACGCCGGCCGCGGCGCGGGCCAGTTCCGTACGGGCCTCGGGCGGCCCCAGCACCTCCACGTCCGTGCCGAACTGGAGCAGTTGGCGGACCGCGCCGAGCACGGGGTACGCGAACTCGGCCGGCACCCAGCCCCCGTCCCCGCCCTCACCCTCTCCACCGTCCTCCGCCAAGGCCGCCGACACCAGGCAGGGCCCCACGATGCGGGCCACCCACCATGTCCAGCCGCTCGCGCCGCACCCGCGCCGTGACCCGTACGTCGCCGGGCCGCTCCTCCACCTCGCGCCGCAACCGGGCCCACACCTGTGCCAGTTCCGCGCCCGCGCGGCCCCGCTGGGCCGGGCGCTGGGACCGGCGGCGGGGACGGTCGCCCCGGTCGGGCCGTGCTGCTGGTGCTCGGCGCCGCGGTCGTCCTGGCGGCCAGGCCGCCGGACGCCGCGCCGGGCGCGGTGCGGTGGGTGGTCGCCTGCGGGGCGGGCTGGATCGCGCTCAGCGCGGCCGTACTCGCCTTCGAGGCGTTCGGAGCCGGGGTGCTGGACCTGACCGCGGCCGGGACCGTGTGGACCGCGGCCCAGACCGTCCCGGTGGGGGTCTTCGCCGCGCTCCAGTACGCCGCCCGGTGGCGGCGGTGGCGGTACGGGAACGCGGGGGAGGAAGGTGGAGCACTTCAGGGCTCGGCCACGGCTCTCCGGGCCGCCGCCGTGTCGCCCGCGACCGGCTCCGCGTCCGCCGGGACCGGGACGCTCCGCCGTGCCGGCGCCGCCGCGACCGCCTCTTCCTCCCTCTCCGCCTCCGTCTCCCTCCCGTTCTCCTTCTCCCTCCCCTTCTCCGCGCTCCGCGGAGAGGGTTCCCCGTCCGGACCCGTCCGGCGGATGAACCGCAGTCGGAACGACGACCCCAGCGGCGCGCACAGCACGACGATCCCTCCGGCCATGGCCAGGGCGAAGCTCCACAGCCCCATCATCACGGCGATGGACAGGTGGAAGGAGAGGCCCGCGCCCATGACCCACCAGCGCACGCGCTGCGGGAGCAGCAGGGACACCGCCAGGGAGAACTCGATGACCAGGGGCACCCAGGTCAGCAGCGCCACGCCCAGCGGGGCCGTGATGACGGGGGCGACGAGCGTGTCGAGCCAGGGCGCCGGGCCGAACTCGAGATGGCTCCCCCAGTACCACATGGCGGTGCCGTCCTGCCATTCCGCGTGGGGCAGCTTGGCGGCGGCGGCCTGGAAGTAGAGGACGGTCATCTGGACGCGCACCATGACCAGCCCGCTGACGCCGATGAGTGCGGGCAACGCGCCGGAGGACGGTCCGGTCCCCCGGTCCGGGGGCTGCTGCCAGTGCCACCGCCGCCCGTCGCCGAGGGCCGGGAGCACGAAGAGGACCGACAGGACGAGTGCTATCTGGTCTCCGCCGTCGATGATGGAGATCCCGGAGAAGACGCTGTAGTTGACGTAGGCGTGCGGCAGCGCGGTGAGTCGGGGCCGCCAGCCCGAGGCGACGACGAGGAGGACGGCGACACAGCCCCACATGATCCAGGTCAGCCGGGTGTGGTCGTCGGGGGCCAGGCAGAAGACGCCGGCCGCGGCGGTGGAGGTGCACGGGGGGTAGTCGCCGAGCGTGGCGACCGGCCGGAACAGGGTCTCGGCGCTCGATGCCACCAGGGTGCCGGCGGTCCCCAGGGCCACGAGGGTGCGGGCGAGTCCGTAGACGTTGGTCCACGGCAGGACGATGTGCCGGCGGCTGCTCACGGGCACCTCACATCCCAGACGGCGACTCTCTCGGCCGTGTGCCGTTCGGTCGTCAGATGGCGCCAGGCCCAGGGCGTGGGGCGCATCTCCACCACGGCGGCACGGCCGCAGAGGCCGGGCGCCGGCGAGGGGTTCGTCGCCTCGGTCGCTCTCTTCGCCCCCCGTGCCAGGCAGGCGTCCACGGTGGCGGTGGTCTCGCAGCCGGTCCATTCGGTGCTCCGCTGGTGCAGCATCAGGGCCACCTCGATTCCCTGAGAACGCGGGGCGCGGTCGAAACCGAAGAAGTTGGCGGGTCTGGAGTGCGGAGCACGGGATATGTTCTTCCATTCCCCGTCGACCAGGCGGTACGGAACGTGCTGGCGGCTTTTGGCCGACTTCGTGAAGAAGGCCCAGCCCTGGGGAGCCACGGTGGCCGCGGCTTTCCGCGCGGCGTCCTGTGCCGGAAGCGAGACGGCATTACGTGGAAGGAAGCTCTGCGCCACATAGAGGCTCAGTACCACCCAGACCGCGGTGACCGCGGTGATCCACGGGCGGGGCACCATGACGGAGTGTTCCGGTGCGACGGATCTCAGCCGTACTCTTTCGGTGATACGCGTGAACATCTCTTCCTCATACTGATCGGCACCTCATCGGCCGGCGGCCGGGAATTCCGGTGGAGTGGAGGAGCGCGAGGCGGTGGGCCCGGCCGCGAGGCGCACGGCGGCGGGCCCACCACCCCGCACCGGGGCCGTCAGGCGGCCAGCACGCTCGTCAGCTTGGCTATCTGCTGGTCCCTGCTCAGCGGCTCGCCGTTTCTCGGCGGCGCCACCCAGAACTCGATCACGTTGGCCACGGCCGCCGCGTTCGCCGCTGTGGCGGCGGTCGCGACGTTGACCGCGGCGGCGAGGTTCACGGCGACGACCACGTTGACCGTGAGCACGAGGTTGATGCAGTGGCCGGAGTTGGTGCCGAGGTCGGCCTTGGTGGCCGACTCCGAACCGGCCAGCGACTTCAGGACCTCGACGGCCTCGTTTACGCCGCTCTCGACCAGCCGTGGGCTGCCGGAGCGGACCTTCCCGGAGAAGGAGGCGAAGAACCCCGGGTGCATCCTGTGGATCTCGTCGAGAAGGGCGGTGACCGCCTTCCGCTGCTCCGGGGTGCTGTTCTCCTCGCGGATCGCGGCCACGTCGACGAACTCGCCCGAGTCGGCGATTTCCTCGGCCACCCGGCCCTGGGCGAAGGCCAGACCCTCGAAGAGGGCGCGGCCGTCCTGGAGGGTTCCGACGCCTGCCGCCGGAACGCCGACGGCGGGTGCCCCGGGGGCGGCGGGAGTGGCCATGGCCCCCTGGACAACGGAACCGCTTAATCCGATTATGACCGCGGTGGCGATGGTGATTCCTGTGCGTCTGTGCATACGTCACCTCTCGTGCTGTGATCTCCACGCTGAAAGGTCGCCGTGTCGTCCGGCGACGAACGCCAGCGAATGTACAGACGTCCGATGTCATCTCAAATGGTTTGGAAAATGAGGGGATGTGTTCCGGTCACTGTGGTGTGACCGTGCATGGCGCGCGCCGGACGGGGTAGTCGGCAGGAAGCGCGCCCTGCTTGTTATAGGTGAATGCAAACAATTCCGCTTCCCGGTATCGCAGGACGGGGGAAATTCCACGTGACAAAGGAAAATCTGTTATCCAGGCACATGGCTCGCCATATCGCCTCGGCCACTGTTCCCTTCGCGGTCGGAGCGGTCCTCACGGTGATCGCCTTCCTGCTGCTCAGGGACACGTTCCCGGAGCGGATGGCCACCCACTTCTCACTGGACGGCACCGCCGACGGATTCAGCTCGCCACCGGCGGCACTTGGCCAGTACCTACTCCTGTTCGGCATTGAGGCCGTCGGCGGTCTCGCCGTCGCCTTCTCGGTCAGGCCGGGCCGACGCGGTCCGCGGCCGCTGGGCGTCTTCTGCTCCGCGCTGGCGGCCGCCACCGTGTACCTCCTGGTGGCGACCATGTACGCGAGCAGCGGCCTGGAGGACGGGGCCGACGCCCGGCTGCCGGCCTACCAGCTCGCCGTCGCCGCCGGAGTCGGAGTCGGCACGGGACTGCTGGGACGGTGGGTCACCCGGAGGCGGACATGAGCCACCACCCGCGCGAGGACGCGCACGGCCACCAGGCGGAGGTGTGGCACCGCTCCCTCACCAGCGGATGGATGCTCGCCGTGGGCGTGGTGTCGGCGCCGGCGCTGCTGGTCGCCGCCGCGGTCGTGGACGAGTACCGGTCCATCGCCCTGTGGCTGCTCGTCGTGCCCGTCGCCTTCCTGGCCACAGGGGCGATCAGGGTCACCGTCTCCCGCCGCGGCGTCACGGTGGCCTCCCTCCTCCTGCCGTTCCTGCGGCGCCGCTTCGCCCTGGACCGCATACGGCAGGCGTCGGCCCGCTGGACCCGGCCCACCGAGATAGGGGGCTGGGGCTACCGGTGGAGCCCCGGACTCAGCGCGGTCTCCCTCCGCGAGGGGGACGCCCTGTGGCTCACGCTCACCGACGACAACCGGTTCGTCATCACCGTCGACGACGCCGACACCGCCGCACGGCTGGTCAACAGGCTCGGACAGGCCGCCGCGGACTCCGAAGGCCGCTGACATGCTCGTCGAGGTCGACCACTCCTCACGGGTCGCCCTGGCCGAGCAGATCGCCGCCTCGGTGCGGCGCGCCCTGGCCGAGGGGAAACTGCGCAAGGGCGAGCGGCTGCCCTCGGCACGTGCCCTGGCGCAGGCCCTGGAGGTGAACATGCACACGGTGCTGCGCGGCTACCAGATCCTCAGGGAGGAGAAGCTCATCGACCTCCGCCCGGGCAGGGGCGCGGTGGTCAGCGCCGCCACGGCGAACCGGGCCGTGGCCGTCGAGGCGTGCCGGTACTTCGTGAGGCTGGCACGGGAGTCGGGGTTCTCGGACGCCGAGATACTCGGCATGGTCGAGGAGACCATGGAGTGAGACGGCCCGGGACGACGGCCGCCGGGCCGTGCGTCCCGGCGGCCGTCAGGGTTCGACCACGGTCTCCTGGGCCGCCGCCGTGTCGCCCGCGAGCAGTTCGGCGTCCACCGGCACGTTCCGCTTCACCAGCGCCAGCGCGATCGGGCCCAGCTCGTGGTGGCGGGCCGAGGTGGTGACGAAACCCAGCTGACGGCCCTCCGCGCCGTCCTTCGCCAGCCGGACGGGGGTGCCGGGGCCGGGCAGGTGCACCTCGGAGCCGTCCAGGTGCAGGAAGACCAGCCGGCGCGGCGGCTTCCCCAGGTTGTGGACGCGCGCCACCGTCTCCTGGCCCCGGTAGCAGCCCTTCTGCAGATGGACGGCGCTGCCGATCCAGCCCACCTCGTGCGGGATCGTGCGGTGGTCGGTCTCCAGGCCCAGCCGCGGCCGGTGCGCCTCCACGCGCAGCGCCTCCAGGGCCAGTACGCCGACCGCCGGGCCGTGGGCCGCGGCGAAGGACTCCAGCTCGCCGCGCGGCAGGAACACGTCCCGCCCGTACGGCGTCTCGCGCACGACCGCGCCCTGCGGCACCTCGGCGATGGAGCCCGCCGGGAGGTGGACCACCGCGTGGTCGGCCGTCGCGTCGGTGACCTCGACCCGGTAGAAGAACTTCATGCTCTCCAGGTACTCGATCAGCGCCCCCTGGGTGCCCGGCTCGACGTGCGCCCACACCGTGGAGCCGTCGTCGACGAGGTAGAGGGCGTGCTCGACGTGGCCGTGCGCGGAGAGGATCAGCGCCTCGGTGGCGAGGCCGGGCTCCAGCTCGCTGACGTGCTGGGTGAGCAGCAGGTGCAGCCAGCTCAGCCGGTCCTCGCCGGTGACGGTGACCACCCCGCGGTGCGAGAGGTCCACCAGGCCGCCGCCGTCCGCGAGGGTGCGCTGCTCGCGGAAGAGGTCGCCGTAGTGCGCGGCGACGCCTTCGTCCGGCGCCTCGGCGGGGACGGCGCCGGGCAGCGACAGCAGAGGGCTCTTGTACGACATGCGACCAGCCTACGACTCCCCGTCGGCCGCGCTTCCCCCGCCGGCGCCGGCGCCGGCGCCGCCGCCGGGACCGGCACCGGTGTCGTGCGCGCGCTTCTCCGCGCAGTCCCGGCAACGGCCGAAGATCGCGAAGTGCTTCATGTCGGTGTCGAAGCCGAACCTCTCCCGCAGCCGGCCGGTGAACTCGGCGGCCAGCGAGATGTCGGCCTCGATCACCTCCGTGCAGTCCCGGCACACCAGGTGCATGTGGTCGTGCCGGTCGGCGAGGTGGTACGTGGGCGCGCCGTGGCCCAGATGGGCGTGGCTGACCAGCCCCAGCTCCTCCAGCAGTTCCAGGGTGCGGTAGACGGTGGAGATGTTCACGCCGCCCGCGGTGCGCCGCACCTCGGCGAGGATGTCGTCCGGGGTGGAGTGCTCCAGCTTGTCCACGGCCTCCAGCACGAGCTGGCGCTGCGGCGTCAGCCGGTAGCCGCGTCTGCGGAGGTCGCTCTGCCAGTCGGTGCTCACCACACGGCCCAGTGTAAGGAGGGCGCCGCCGGTGCGGCCGGTGCCGTCAGCGGAAGAAGGCGATCCCGTCGTCCGGGAGGTCCTTGAGGTCCCTGGCCCACTCGCTGGGGTCGACGACCTTCTTCAGATGGGCCGACATGTACGGGCGCAGCGGCGTCTCGGGGGTGGCCATCTCGCCGACCCACATCAGGTCGCCCTTGACGTAGCCGTACAGCCGCTTGCCGCCGGTGTACGGGCCGGAGGAGGAGAGCCGGGCGACGGCGTCCGTGGCCAGGTCGATCTGGGGCTTCTGGTCGGCCAGTTCGCCGTACCAGACCTCGGCGACGCCCCGGTCGCGGATCATGACGGCCTCGACCCTGCGCTCGGAGTCGATCCGCCAGTAGCCGCTCTCGGTCTCCAGCGGGCGGACCTTCTCGCCCTTGTCGTCCAGCTCCCAGCTGTGCGAGACGTACTCCAGGAAGTCCCGGCCGTCGTGGGAGAAGGTGACCTCCTGGCCGAAGTTGCACTGCTCGCGCCCGGGGAAGTCGGCGACCCCGGCACCCGCCCAGTCACCCAGGAGGAACGCGAGGGGGACGAGGTCCCGGTGGAGGTCGGACGGAATCTCGATCATGGCTGCTCAGACGATCTGTCGGGGGCGGACGGCGGGGACGGTGCGGGCGGCGGGGACGGGTGGCGGGTCAGCGCTGGCCGTCGAAGAGCTTCTTCACGGTCAGCGCCATGAACCCGGTGACGGCCGCGAAGGCCAGGATCAGCAGGGCGATGAAGAATGCCTCAAGCACGGGAGGGCTCCTCGGTGGCGTCGTACGGGCGGGCGGCCGGTGGGCGGCCCTCCGCCCGAGTCTAGTGGGCCGGTCACGGGCGGCGCTGTGAGGTGTGCCGCCCGCCGGAGCGGGCCGCCGGGCGGGCGGCCGGGTCTCAGCCCAGGAGCTGGGCCTGGAGGACCACCGTCTGCCGGAAGGGCACCTCCGCCGGGGGCGGTTCCCCGGCCCCGGCGCCCCTCGCGGTCTGCACGACGACGCCCACGGTGTCCCCGGCGAGCAGGTACGCCAGGCGCGTCGTCCTGCCGTGCGGCCGCTCGTCGGTGTGGACGCTCACCTCGACCCCGTCCGGCCCGGCGTCGGACGGCCCGCCGCGGTCGGGGGTCAGCCGCGGTCCCCAGTGGAGGGAGGTGCCCGGCGCGGGGGAGCCGGCCAGCAGGTCGGTGTGGAAGGCGGTCGCGATCGCCGCCGTGTTGAACCGCAGCAGGCGGATGTCGGTGCGGGTGCCGTCGGGCATGGTCCAGCCGCGTGCGGCGATGTGCCGGACGGCGTCGTCCAGCAGCCGCCGCCGCAGCCTCTCGCCCGCCGCCGCCGAGTGGATCCGGGTGTGCTCCTCGACGGTGATCCAGTCGCCGTCCGGGTCCGGTGATCCGTCCGCCGTGCCCTCGGGGGCCGGGAGCAGCAGCTCGCGCAGGTCGGCGTGGTGGATCCGGGCCGGGTTGTCCGGTGCGAACGGGGGCAGCGAGCCGGAGGGGAGGGCGGGCAGGGCGAGCGCCGGGAAGTCCCAGCGGCCGTCGTCCTCGGTGGCCAGGCCCGGTACGTCGCCGCGCTCCAGCCGCAGGATGCCGTACGCGGTGCCGGCCAGGAACACGGCGAAGACGGCGGCGACCGCGCCCCAGAGCCGGACGGCCCGCCGCAGCCGGGGCGGGAGGACGAACGTCTCCGGCAGCCCCGGCAGCCCCGGCAGCCCCGGCAGCCCCGGCAGCCGCGGGAGGCGGCGGGGCGGCGGCGCGTCCGGGTCGAGGAGCTCGGGCGCGTGGAAGCCGGTGTCCCGCCCCGGCCCGCCCCACGGGTCCGGCCGCGGCTGCCCGTCCGGGTCCGGGACCCACTCCGGCTCGCCGATCGAGGAGCCCGTCATGCGTCACCGCCCGGGGAGCCCAGCCGTTCGAGCTGGATCACCAGCAGCCCGACGGCCTCCACCAGCGCCGCGGACGGCCCGGTGCCGTCCGCCCGCAGGAACAGCAGCAGATCGCCGTGGTGGGCCGTGCAGACCAGCGCCGGCAGACCGCTTCCGCCGGCCGCGGGCGGTTGCCGGCAACCGGGGCCCTCGGTGCCGACGGTGTACGGGTACTCGGGGAAGTCCGAGAACGCCCCGTCCAGGGCGGACCGGAAGGCGGCGATCCGCCGGGCGGCCCCGTCCCTCTCCAGCCGGGCGAGATGGAGCGTGACGGTGAGGTTGTCCCCCGGCAGGGTGTACGAACGCGCCTCCGCCGCGCGGATGTCCAGCCGCCCCAGGAGGCGGCGGTACGCGCGGCGCTCCCCGGCGGGCAGGCCCGCGCCGCTCTCCGCCATCAGCTCCGGGGCCGTCCCGCCGCTCGCCCGGAGGGTGTGGTGGCGGCCCGCGATGTCCGGGCCCGGGTCGAAGCCGACGAGCTCGGGCTGTATCAGCCAGTTGCCCGGCCCGGGGACGGGCCGGGGTACGGGGCCGTCCGCCCGGTGGTCCTCGTCCGGGCCGTGCCAGATGCGGGTGGGGGCGGCGCGGTCGGCGTCCGCCACCAGGTGCGCGGTGTACGCCAGTGCGCCGCCCGTCGCGCCGAGCACCGCGGCGGCGGCCAGGACACCGGCCCGGCGGCGCGGTCCGCGGCCGGAACCGCGGCCGGAACCACCGCCGGTGCGCGCCGCGTTCACAGTCGCTCCAGCTGCCGCTCGGCCAGCGAGGCGATGTCCCGTTCGCGGACCGGCCCGGTGTCGTGGATCCGGATGTCCAGCACGAGGTCGCCGCGCTGCGCGACGGCCCGGGCCCGGTACCGGGGCTCCCGGCCCGGGGCCCGGAGGGGCTCGTCGAAGATCTGGTAGCGGCCGTTGCCCGAGTTCCGCAGCGCTCCGCCGCCGTCGCCCGTGCCCGCCGCCCCGTGCATCAGGGCCCGCTGGTGCGCGGCGTAGCCGCGGGCCGAGTGCCACCGGACGCCGTGGAACTGCAGCAGGGCGATGTCCACGGTGCGGCGGCCGTCCTCCTCCCAGGAGGCGACCGCGATGCGGCGGATGTCCGCGCCGAGCAGTTCCTGGAGGGCGTCCCCGGGATCCTCGTGGCCGGCGACGTACCCGGGGACGAAGGCCCAGCCGTCCTCGGCGAACGGCGGATCGGCGTCCCGGGCGCCGCCGGGGGTGTCGAGGAGCAGCTCGCGCAGGTCGCCCTCCGTCCGCACCCGCCGGTCCTCCTCGGCGGTGAGCGGCGCGGGTGCGCTCTCCTTCGCCGACGGCTCGCCGGGGTGGGACAGTCCGGCCTGGGAGAGCGGCGGCAGCGGGGTGGGGGCGCGGCCGGCCTGGACGGTGTAGCCGGTGGCGACGCCGCCGGCGGTGCCGAGCAGGGCGGCGCAGCCGAGCAGCAGGAGCGCACGGGGGCCGAGCCCGCCGGGGAATCCGCCGCCGGGTCCGCGGCGGCGGTACGGATACGAGGGCGGGGGCGGGGAGCCGGGCTCCGGGACCCCGGTCCCGTCCTCCGGCGGGAACACCGGCACGGTCGCCTCCTCGCGTCGCCGTCGGTTCGGTGCACCAGTATGCGGCCGGGACGGACGGACCCCACCGCTTCGAACCGGACCGCGTCACGGGCCGCCGGGCCACGGGCTACCGTGGCGGCATGGCAGGTATGGCAGGTACGCCGGGGAAGCTCGTGATCAAGGTGACGGCCGGGGCGGACGCCCCCGAACGCTGCTCGCAGGCGTTCACGGTGGCGGCGGTGGCCGCGGCCAGCGGGGTGGAGGTCTCGCTCTGGCTGACCGGGGAGTCGGCGTGGTTCGCGCTGCCGGGGCGGGCGGCGGAGTTCGAACTGCCGCACGCCGCGCCGCTTCCCGAGCTGATCGAGGGCATCCTGGCGGGCGGGCGGATCACCCTGTGCACGCAGTGCGCGGCGCGGCGCGGCATCGAGGAGAAGGACGTGCTCGAGGGCGTCCGCATCGCCGGGGCGCAGGTCTTCGTCAGCGAGGTCATGGGCGAGGACGTGCGGGCGCTCGTCTACTGAGACGGCAGAACGGCGGAACAGGACGAGGGCCGCGTCCCGGAGGTCGGACACCTCCGGGACGCGGCCCTCACCCGTTCGTTCCCGCGCGCCACCGCCGCGGTCACGGCACGGCGGTCACACCGTGATGGCGACCTCCGCCACGCCGCCCTTCTGGGCGACGACGGTGCGGTCCGCGGTGGCGCCGGGCACCAGGGCGCGCAGCGTCCAGGTGCCCTCGGCGGCGTAGAAGCGGAACTGGCCGGTGGCGGAGGTCGGCACCTCCGCCGTGAACTCGCCGGTGCTGTCCAGGAGGCGGACGTACCCGGTGACGGGCTCGCCGCCGCGGGTCACCTGGCCCTGGATCGTCGTCTCACCCGGCTTGATGGTGGCGGCGTCCGGCCCGCCAGGCTGTGCTCCGCACATGTCTTCGGTCTCTTCTCTGTGAGATCGGTGAGTGGGGGAGTGGACCGGCCGGGCGGCTCAGTTGTCGCCGGGGCCGAGCTCGATCGGCACGCCGACCAGCGAGCCGTACTCGGTCCAGGAGCCGTCGTAGTTCTTGACGTTCTCCTGGCCCAGCAGCTCGCGGAGCACGAACCAGGTGAGGGAGGAGCGCTCACCGATGCGGCACAGGGCGATGGTGTCCCGGGAGAGGTCGACACCCGCCTCCTCGTAGAGGGCCTTCAGCTCCTCGTCGGACTTGAAGGTGCCGTCGTCGTTGGCGTTCTTCGACCACGGGATGTTGCGCGAGGACGGGATGTGGCCGGGGCGCTGCGACTGCTCCTGCGGCAGGTGGGCCGGGGCGAGCAGCTTGCCGCTGAACTCGTCGGGGGAGCGGACGTCCACCAGGTTCTTCTTGCCGATCGCGTCGATGACCTCGTCGCGGAAGGCGCGGATGGAGGTGTCCTGCTCCTTGGCCCTGTACTCGGTCCGCGGGCGGGAGGGCACCTCGGAGACCAGCTCGCGGGCGTCCAGTTCCCACTTCTTGCGGCCGCCGTCGAGGAGCTTCACGTCCTGGTGGCCGTAGAGCTTGAAGTACCAGTAGGCGTAGGCCGCGAACCAGTTGTTGTTGCCGCCGTAGAGGACGACGGTGTCGTCGTTGGAGATGCCCTTCTCGGACAGCAGCTTCTCGAAGCCCGCCTGGTCGACGAAGTCGCGCCGCACCGGGTCCTGGAGCTCGGTCTTCCAGTCGATCCGGACGGCGTTCTTGATGTGGTTCTTCTCGTAGGCCGAGGTGTCCTCGTCGACCTCGACGATGACCACCTTGGGGTCGTCGATGTGGGCCTCGACCCAGTCGGCGTCCACCAGGACGTCACTGCGGCTCATGTGTCTCCTCCGGAGGGCGGGTGCTTCAAGGATGAGCGGTGGATGTGCGGGCGGGCGTGCGCGGCGCGCGGGCGTCCGGGGTGTGTACGGCGCCGGTGGCCGCGGGGCGCGCGGCGGGACGGCGGTGCGGGCCGCGGACCGCGCGCCGGGCGCGGCGGGGGCACCGGGGCAGCCGTCAGAGGACGGTGCGACAGAGCATGGCGGCGACACGGCACAGGTCGACTGCCCGTCGCTTGGTGAGATCCGCCTGTCGCGTCATGGGCCCGATCGTAGGGACGGAAGGGCGGAAGTGCCACCGTCGTTCCGTATCACGAGACGCGATCGTCCGACAGGTGAGATTTCGGCCGAACTCCGAACCCGGTCCGTACGCCTGTGCGGCGCCCCCGTCGGCGCCTCCCCGGTGTCTTCTGTCGTACGGACGCGGCCGTCTCGACTGCTGGACGGCTGCGCCCGGTCCGGCCGGCCCGCTCCGGCCGGCCGCCGCCGGACCCGCCGTCAGCCCGCCAGGTTCACCTCGCTGCCGGAGAGGTGCAGTGTGACGCCGTCCTCCGCCATGGTCAGCTTCTCCAGCCGCAGCCCCTCCGGCAGCCCGGTGATCTTCAGCTCGTGGTCCACCCGGCCCCGTATGAGGTTCTCCGCCACGGGGATCTCGGGGATGTTCTCGGCGCGCAGCGCTATGGTGTCGCCGCCCCGCACGCTCGCCGCGCTGTAGAGGGTGACCTGCGCCACGGGGATGTCCACGTCGATCCTGACCTGGTTCTCGGCGGCCCGCTCCGGCCCGGCGTACGCCGCGGTGACGCCCTCCGTGCCCGCCGCGGTCAGATCCGCGTAGCCGATCCGCGCGGTGCCGGTGGCCCGGCCGGCCACCGCCGTCGAGAGGTTGTTCTCCAGCCGCACGTCGCGCAGCTTCACGTCGACCTCGGTGACCTCCACGGAACGGTCGCCGACCCGGACGGTCAGCCCGTCCATGGAGGCGTCGACCGAGTCCAGTTCCTTGCCCACCACCTGGGTCAGGAAGGGGAAGCCGTTGATCTGCACGGAGGGGTTCTGCTCCAGCCCCCGGGAGGATCTGATCCGCTCCGCGATCTTGTCCTCGGCGAGACCGACCGCGAGCCGGTCGGCGCCGACGAACAGTCCGCCGAGGAGGACCGTGAGTATCAGCAGGACTCGCAGTGCGCGCATCGTGAGGATCCCCCCAGGGGTGGCCGGGCCGGTCGGGGCCGATCGGCCTGGTCGGACTGATGTGGAACGGGTCGACCTGACGGATCGACGCGGGCAGGGGCCGAACGGGTTCCGGGGAGCCTAACCCGGCCCCCCGGCCCCGGGCCGGACGGGGCTATCCCAGCGCCCTGCCGAGCAGGTACACCGCCGGGACGGCGGCGGTCAGCGGCAGCGCCACCCCGGCCGTCATGTGGACGAAGCGGGAGGGGAAGTCGTAGCTGGCCACCCGCAGCCCGATCAGCGCGCACACCCCGGCGGCCAGACCCAGGAGCGCACCCGAGGAGGCGTCCGGCGGGACGAGCCGCGCGGCCGCCGTGCCCGCGCCCGCCGCGGCCAGGAGCGCGGCCACGACGGAGACCGCCGACGGCAGCGGCAGCGCCCGGACGAGCGCGGCGGCGGCCACCCCCAGGGCGCCGACCGTCACCGCGTCGGGCTCGGCGGCCAGCAGACCGGCGCCGAGCACGGCCAGGGCGCTGGAGGCGATGGCGGCGGTGAGGGCGTACAGGCGCTCGTCGGGGGAGCTGGTGTTGCGCAGGTGCGCGGTGACGGCCAGCACGCACCAGACGCCGAGCGTGCCGACGACGGCGGCCGGCCCGTGCTCGCCGCCGGTGGCCAGCAGCGCGACGTCGGCGGTGACACCGCCCAGGAACGCCAGCGCGATGCCCTGCCGGGCGGGCCACATCCCGTTGAGCCGGTACCAGCCCGCGGCGGTGACCGCCTGGAGCAGCAGCACCGGGACGGCCAGCACCGGCCGGGAGGCCGTGGCGGCGAGGGCGAGCAGCACCGCCAGGACGGCGGTCAGGGCGGCGGGCAGCAGGCCCGGCGCGATGATCGGGTCGCCGGTGCGGCGCGGCGCGGCGGCATCCCCGGAGCCGGAGCCGCCCCCGGCTCCGGCTCCGGGGGCGGGGGTACCGCCGGGAGCGCCCGGGGTGGCGGTGGACGCGGCCGGCGGCTCGCCCGGTTCCCCGTACGCGCCGGGGCCGTCGTACGCGCCGGCGGCCGGGGCGTACGGGAAGTCGTCCTCGGGCCGGTACCGCTGCTGGTGCGGCAGCGGGTGCCGCCGGCCGGGGCCGGGGTGCGGCTGCCCCGGGTGTCCGGGGCCGGGGCAGCCGGCGGGGTCGGGATACCACTGGTCGGTCATCGTGAGCCTCCCGCGAAGGGGGGGAGCACCTCGACGGTGCCGCCCTCGGTCAGCCGGACGAGCGCGTGGTCGCGCCTGCCGACCGGTGCGCCGTCCACCAGGAACGAGCAGCGCCGCAGCACCCGGTCGAACTCCGGCCGGTCGGTGTGCCGCTCGCGCGCCGCGGTGAGCGCCTCGGCGAGGGTGTGGGCCTCGTATCTCTCCTCGGTGATCCCGGCGGCGGCCTTGGCCGCGGCCCAGTAGCGGATCATGCCGCTCGGCATGGTGGTGTCCCTCTCAGCCGTCCGTCGTGCCGCCCCCATCATGGCGTGCCGGCCGGCCGGCACGTGCCGTCGCCCAGGAACCGATGCGGTCCAGCAACCCGGGCGGCGCGGCGTTCTCGGCGTGGCCGAAGCCGTGCTCGATCCACAGTTCGGTGTGGGCCGGGTCCGCCGCGGCGGCCAGTGAGCGGGGGTGGTCCAGCGGGAAGTAGGCGTCCCGGTCGCCGTGCACCACCAGCAGCGGCACCGGGGCGATCAGCGGGGCGGCCCGCACCGGGGAGAGCGGCACCGGGTCCCAGTCGCGGTGGTGGACACGGGTGCGCAGCCAGTGGCGGGAGACCAGCCGGCCCAGGGGGTGCTGTATCGCCCAGTGCACCCGGCGCATGGCCGGGGTGCCCCGGTAGTACCAGCGCGCGGGGGCGCTCACGGCGACGACCGCGTCGGTGTGCGCGTCCGCACCACCCGGATACGCCTCATGCGCCGCGTGACCCCCGCCGCCCGTCCCGCCGTCCTCCGCGCCGCCGTCCTCCGCCCGGAACAGTGCCGCGTGCCGCACCGCCACCGAGCCGCCCATGGAGAAGCCCACCGTCGCCACCCGGCGGTACCCCAGTGAACGCGCCCAGCGCACCGCCGCCGCCAAGTCCAGCACCTCCCGGTCGCCGACCGTGGACCGGCCCCCGGAGCGGCCGTGCCCCCGGAAGGAGAACGTGACCACGGCCGCGTGGCGGGCGAGCGCCTGTGACACTCGTCGCACCGCCGGCCGGTCCAGCGAACCGGTGAAGCCATGGGCGACGACGATCGCGAGCCGCGCCGGAGCCGCTTCCTCCGCTTCCGTCCCGCCGCCGGTGATCACCCCTGCGTACGGCCGGTGTTCCGCCTCGATGCCCACCCCGTCGGCGGCCCGCAGCCGGGTCCGCGCGACGGCCCGTGCCGGGGGCCGTTCCGGCGCACCGGAACCACCCACAGTGACGACATCGGTACGGAAAAGCTTTCCGGACCCCTCCGCGTGCTCGACCATGTGGGATATTCTCGATGACCAGAAGGATCCGGGCAGCGACGCCCCCGGGTCCTTTCGTGCTTTCTGGGAGCGCCGTACGAAGCAGTGCCGAGACACGTCCCCACGGGGCCCGGGGAAAGGAACTCGCCGTCATGAGCTCGCTACTCCTACTCACCAACGCACTCCAGCCATCGACCGAGGTCCTGCCCGCGCTCGGCCTGCTCCTGCACAACGTCAGGGTGGCACCGGCCGAGGGCCCCGCCCTGGTGGACACCCCCGGAGCCGACGTCATCCTCGTCGACGGCCGCCGCGACCTGCCGCAGGTGCGGTCCCTGTGCCAGCTGCTGCGCTCCACCGGGCCCGGCTGCCCGCTGATCCTGGTGGTCACCGAGGGCGGCCTGGCCGCCGTCACCGCCGAGTGGGGCGTCGACGACGTCCTGCTGGACACCGCCGGACCGGCGGAGGTCGAGGCCCGGCTGCGGCTGGCCACCGGGCGCCAGCAGATCGCGGGCGAGGACAGCCCGATGGAGATCCGCACCGGCGACCTGTCGGTGGACGAGGCCACCTACAGCGCCAAGCTCAAGGGCCGGGTGCTGGATCTGACCTTCAAGGAGTTCGAGCTGCTGAAGTACCTGGCGCAGCACCCCGGCCGGGTCTTCACCCGCGCCCAGCTCCTCCAGGAGGTGTGGGGCTACGACTACTTCGGCGGCACCCGCACCGTCGACGTCCACGTACGGCGGCTGCGGGCCAAGCTCGGCCCCGAGCACGAGTCGCTGATCGGCACCGTGCGCAACGTCGGCTACCGCTTCGTCCTCCCGGAGAAGGGCCCGGAGAAGAGCCCGGAGAAGAGCACGGAGAGCGCCCCGGGGAAGAAGGGGTCCGCCGAGGCGGGGAAGAAGGCGGACGAGGAGGGCGGAGCGGTCGCGGAGGCCGCCGAGAAGGTGGCCCGGGAAGCGGTGCGGGGCCCGGCGGGCGGCACCGGCGGCCGGCGGTAGCGGGCCCCGGCCGCCCCCGCCGCCCGGGCGGCGGGGGCGGACCAGGCCACCGCCGCTCACCAGGCCGTCAAGCTGGCCGTCCACCGGGCCGCTCACCGGGGAGATAGCCGACACTTCGCGCGTAGACTGCGCCCGTGGCAAAGGTGACGCGGGACGATGTGGCGCGGCTGGCGGGTACGTCGACCGCGGTCGTCAGCTATGTGATCAACAACGGCCCGAGACCGGTCGCCCCGGCGACCCGGGAACGGGTGCTCGCGGCGATCAAGGAGCTGGGGTACCGGCCCGACCGGGTCGCGCAGGCGATGGCCTCGCGGCGCACCGACCTGATAGGGCTGATCGTCCCCGACGCCCGGCAGCCCTTCTTCGCGGAGATGGCGCACGCGGTCGAACAGGCCGCCGCCGACCGCGGCAAGATGGTGCTCGTCGGCAACTCCGACTACCTCGACGAGCGCGAGGTCCACTATCTGCGCGCCTTCCTCGGCATGCGCGTCTCGGGCCTCATCCTGATCAGCCAGGGCCCCAGCGAGCGCGCCGCCGCCGAGATCGACGCCTGGGACGCGCGGGTGGTGCTGCTGCACCGGCGGCCCGAGGCGATCGACGACGTGGCCGTCGTCCTCGACGACGTCGGCGGGGCGCAGATGGTCACCCGCCACCTGCTGGAGCACGGGCACGAGCACGTGGCCTGCCTGGGCGGTGTGGAGACCACCCCCGCCTACGGCGACCCGGTGACCGACCACGTCGAGGGCTGGCGCCGGGCGATGAAGGAGGCGGGCCGCTCCACCGAGGGACTGCTCTTCCAGGCCCCCTACAACCGCTACGACACCTACCGCATCGCGCTCGGCCTGCTCAGCGGCCCCGACCGGCCGTCCGCGCTGGTGTGCGCCACCGACGACCAGGCCATCGGCGTGCTGCGGGCCGCCCGCGAACTGGGCGTCGACGTGCCCGGCGAGCTGGCGGTGGCCGGTTTCGACGACGTCAAGGAGGCGGGCCTGACCGACCCGCCGCTGACCACGGTCGGCTCGGACCGCGAGGCGATGGCGCGGGCCGCGGTGGACCTGGTGCTGGACGACGGGGTGCGGGTGACGGGCTCGCGGCGCGAACGGGTGCGCCAGTTCCCCGCGGGCCTGGTGGTGCGGCGCTCCTGCGGGTGCGGGACGTAAGCGGCGGATTCTTCGGCGGGTCTCAGCCGGTCCTCATGGAGTTCTCATCCCGGGCGCGCACAGTCGCCGGTATGAGCGAACACGAGACGAACCCCGCGACGGATCACGCACCGGAGCCGGCGTACGCGTACCCGCCCCGCCCCTCGTACGAGCCCGCCGCCACCGCCACCGCCGTCCCGCCCGCGCCCCGTGCCCGCGGCCGTGCCCGCCGTCCGGCCGCGCTGCTGACGGCCGTGGCGATCGTCTCCGCGGTGGTCGGCGGCGGTACGGCCACCCTGGTGGGCGAGGCGTACGGCGACGGCTCCGGCACCTCTGCCGCCTCCCCGGCGGTCCCCGGGACGAACACCTCCGCCGACTCCGGCGCGAGCGTCGCGGACGTGGTGAAGGCCGTCGGTCCGAGCGTCGTGGAGATCGGCGCCACCTCCCGCTCCGGCTCCGGGACCGGCTCCGGAGTGGTGATCTCCGAGGAGGGCGAGATCCTCACCAACAACCACGTCGTCTCCGGTGCCACCGGGATCGAGGTGACCTTCGCCGACGGCAGCACCGCCCCCGCCGAGCTCGTCGGCACCGAGCCCGACCTCGACATGGCCCTGCTGAAGGTGGACGGCACGGACCTTCCCGACGGGCTGACGCCCGCCGAACTGGGCGACTCCGACGCGGTCCGCATCGGCGACCGGGTCGTGGCGTTCGGCTCGCCCGAGGGCCTGTCGGGCACGGTCACCAGCGGCATCGTCTCCGCCAAGGACCGCGAGGTCACCGTGGCGCGGGAGGACGGCGACGGCGGCCGGCCGCGCTCCGACGGGGAATGGCCCTTCGAGTTCGACGGCGGCCGGTACAACGGCGAGGTCGGCCCCGAGACCACCACCTACCGGGCCATCCAGACCGACGCCTCCCTCAACCCCGGCAACTCCGGAGGCCCGCTGGTCGCCATGGACGGCACGGTCGTCGGCATCAACTCCGCGATCCACAACAACGCCGCCGCCACCGGGGGCAAGGCGGGCAGCGTCGGCCTGGGCTTCGCGGTGCCGGTCGACGAGGTGAAGAAGATCCTCGACGACCTGCGTGCCGGTGGCTGACGGGAGTGCGACACTCGCGTCCATGGCTCCTCCCCACCACCCGGCCGACCCCGCCCCGCCCGCCCGTGTGCTGATCGTCGACGACGAGCCGGACGTACGGGAGGCCCTGCGCCGCAGCCTGGCCTTCGAGGGCTACGACACCGACCTGGCCGCCGACGGCCTCCAGGCCCTGGAACGGGTGGCGGCGCACCGGCCCGACCTGGTGGTCCTGGACGTGCTGATGCCGCGGATGGACGGGCTGACCGCCGCCCGGCGGCTGCGCGCGAACGGCGAGACGGTGCCCGTCCTGATGCTCACCGCCCGGGACACCGTGGGCGACCGGGTCACCGGTCTGGACGCGGGCGCGGACGACTACCTGGTCAAGCCGTTCGAGCTGGACGAGTTGCTGGCCCGGGTCCGCGCCCTGCTGCGCCGCAGCTCCTACGCCCGGGAGCGGGCCGGTGCCGAGGGCGCGGCGGACCCCGAGGTGCTGACCTTCGCCGATCTGCGGATGGACCTCGCCACCCGCGAGGTGACCCGCGGCGGGCGGCCGGTGGAGCTGACCCGGACGGAGTTCACGCTGCTGGAGATGTTCCTGGCGCATCCGCGCCAGGTGCTGACCCGCGAACAGATCCTCCGGACCGTCTGGGGCTTCGACTTCGAGCCCACCTCCAACTCCCTGGACGTGTACGTGATGTACCTGCGCCGCAAGACCGAGGCCGGCGGCGAGCCGCGGCTGGTGCACACCGTGCGCGGCGTCGGCTACGTGCTGAAGGACTGACGGACGCGAGGAACACGAGGGACATGACGGACGCCAGGGACCCGCACCCCGTACCGGTGACCGGCCGCACGGGCCGCACCGGCCGGCTCAACGCCCTGCCGCTGCGCTCGCGGCTGGCCCTGCTGGTCGCGGTGGCCGTGGCGATAGCGGTGGCGGCCTGCGCCACGGTGGCCTGGTTCCTGGTCCGCGACCAGCTGGTCGACTCCCTGGACGACGCCCTGCGCGCCAACCGGGTCCCCGACAGCCTCGTCGTCGACCTCGTGCAGGCGGGCCAGTGCCGGGCGGTGCCCGAGGAGCGGCGGGAGGAGGTGCCCAACCCCTTCCGCTCCACCGTGCAGCTCGTGGACCGCGACGGCGACAGCTGCATGGTCTTCGGCAACCAGCCGCTGCCGGTCGGCTCCGCCGACGTGGCGGTGGCCGGCGGCGAGCGCGAGGAGGCCCTGCACACCGTCACCGCGGGCGGCGCCGAGTACCGGGTGCTCACCACCCCGCTGCGGGGCACGGACGCCGCCCTGACCGTCTCCCGCCCGCTGGACGAGGTGGACGCCACCCTGGACACCCTCGCCCTCGTCCTCGGCCTGGTCGCCGCCGCCGGGGTGCTCGGCGCGGCGGGCGCCGGCGTCCTGCTCGCCCGCGCCGGGCTGCGGCCGGTGGACCGGCTCACCGAGGCCGTCGAGCACGTCGCCCGCACCGAGGACCTGGCCGTGCGCATCCCGGTGGAGGGGAACGACGAGGTCGCCCGGCTCTCGCGCTCCTTCAACTCCATGACCGCCGCCCTGGCCGTCTCCCGTGACCTCCAGCAGCAGATCGTCGCCGACGCCGGACACGAGCTGCGCACCCCGCTGACCTCCCTGCGCACCAACATCGACCTGCTGGCGCGCAGCGAGCGGACCGGCCGCCCGCTGCCGCCCGAGGACCGCCGGGAGCTGCTGGAGTCCGTACGGGCCCAGCTCACCGAACTCGCCTCCCTCGTCGGCGACCTGCAGGAGCTCTCCCGCCCCGACGCCGCCCCCGCGGGCGGGCAGGCGGAGGTCGTCGGCCTGCACGAGATCGCCGATCGCGCCGTCGAACGCGCCCGGCTGCGCGGCACGGGCCTGACCCTCACCCGCGAACTGTCGCCCTGGTACGTGCGGGCCGAACCCGCCGCCCTGGAACGGGCGGTGGTCAACCTGCTGGACAACGCCGTGAAGTTCTCCCCGCCCGGCGGGACGGTCGAGGTGGTCCTGGCCGACGGCGTCCTGCGGGTGCGCGACGAGGGGCCGGGCATCCCGCAGGACGAACTGCCCTTCGTCTTCGACCGCTTCTGGCGCTCCCCGTCCGCCCGCAGCCTGCCCGGCTCCGGGCTGGGCCTGTCCATCGTGGCCCGCACGGTGCGCCGCAGCGGCGGCGAGATCGCGCTGCGCCCGGCCGAGGGCGGTGGCACCGAGGCCGTCCTGCGCCTGCCCGGCGCCCCCGTGCCCCCGCCGGATCTGCCGGATCTGCCGGACTGAACCGGAGGCCGGAGGCGGGGGCCGGAGCGGCTCCGGACGCAGCTCGGCGGCTCAGTCCAGCTCCACGTCCTCGGCGATGCTCCGGGCCCTGATGTAGGGCTCTCCCTCGTACTGCTCGTACAGCGTGTCCGAAAGCTCCACGCCGAGCTCCTCCTCGACCCCGGCGATCTCGAACTCGCGCACGACGCCCGTGACACGGACCGGGTCGTCCTGGTCCACGGCCGGCATGTCCCCCTCGACGACCAGCAGCGGCTCGATGTCGCTGGGCTCGTTCCCGCCGACGGTGAAGGCCCAGGGCGAGACGACGTCGTGGACCCGGCCCTCGACCGTCCGCTCCTCCCCGACCACGGATTCGGCGTTCCCGTCCTCGAACGCCTCGTGCACCTCGGTGATGCCCTCGGCGCCGTTCCCGCCGCACCCCGCCAGTCCGGGGAGCGCGAGCAGCAGGGCGAGCAGCGCCGCCGACCGGCGCCGGTGCGGAATGCCTGGGGCGTGTCGCATGGGCGTCTCCTGTCGTCCTCTCGCTTCCGGGTTCCGCGGGCGGACCTCGCCGCGCGGGACGCGGCCCCTCATCCCAGCTCGGCGGAGGTGTCGACGGAGGAGGCGACCACGTAGTGCTCCTGCTCCCAGTCGGTGAAGGCGTCCTCGTTCCAGTCCACACCGAGCCCGTCCGCCACCTCCTCGGGAACGAAGCCCTCCCGGACGGTGCCGGTGACCCGTACGGTGTCGCCCTCCGCCACCCGGGTGGTGTCCGCGGAGACGACCAGCAGGCTTCTGACGTCGCCCCTGGTCTCCCTGTTCTCCGGATCGGCGCGGGCGACGGTGAAGGCGTTGCCGCCGAGGACCTCGCCGACCTCGGTCGTGAGAGTGATCCGCCGGCCCGTCCAGGTGGTGACGTCGTTCCAGAACTCGGCCTCCGCCAGGTCCCCGTAGACGAAGTCGTACCCGTCCCCCTCGCCCTGCGCGCCCCCGACGTGCACGGACGCCTCGGGAGCGGGCGACTCGTCCTCGCCGCAGCCGGTCAGCGCGGCGGCACCGGCCACGACGGAGACCAGCACGAACGGCAGAGCCGCGGTTGTCCGCAGCCGGTGGCACCTCCCACTGGAGCGCATGTCCTCAGTTCCTCTCGACGCACGGCGGTCCCGCGCGTCCCGAGTGAGCGGACACCAGGGCCGCTAAACCGGCAACCCGGCGAACCGACGCGAAGAGCATTCCGGACGCGGCGCCCGGCCATGCCGCGGACACGGCCTCCCACTCCGCCGGGGGCCGGATCTCCACCCGGGTGGCGGGCACCCGGCCCGCTGCCCGCCCGGCACCGGAAACAGAGGGAACAGAAAGAGAGAAGGAAGAAAGCGACCGGGTGTACACAGACCGACGAGCCGGTCTGTGCGGGAAAATCCAGTTCCTGTCATCTGCGATGAGATGTGCCTTCTGGTGGGAAGCTCACCTTCCGTTACGGGAGGGAGCTCACATGTCGACACCGAACCCACCGCAGACCACCCGTCCGTCCGGTTCCCCGGGGCGTGTCAGAAGGTTCCTGCGGGTGCTGTGGTCTCCCGAGGCGGCGGCCTGGGCGGGGGTGACCGCCGCGCTGGTCGTGGGATTCCTCGGGGGCTCGGCGGCCACGTCCTACGAGGTCGTCAACGTCTTCCCCGGTGGCAAGGGCGACGCCTCCACCGCGGCGCCGTCGCCGGAGGCCGATCCCGTGGTGGACGGGAAGCCGCCGGCGGAGCCGGTGGAGTCGACGCGACCGTCGGAGCCCGAGCCGACCGCTTCCGCCTCCAACGATCCCGGCTGGGTGGTGACGTGGAACGACGGCTTCACCTTCGGCAGGCACACGGACCTCGACCAGGACGGGGATCCGCACAACTCCAACCTGAGCGGGGGAGCCGAGCTCTCGGTCGTCGGAGCGGGGAGGGCGGGGGCGTACCTCGTGCCCGACTCCACGGCCACCCTGGGCGTGGTGCCCGGCGGGGATGCCGACCCCGGCCCCGAGCGGTGCTCGGAGATCGCCCGGCAGGAGAGCGTGGAGAAGTCGTCGCTCACGGCCGGCGACCGCTACTGCCTGCTGGCCCACCGGGGGACCGCGGCGCTGATCAAGGTCGTCTCGGTCAACGCGCGCGGTGCCGACGACAGCGAGTTCACGGCGACGCTGGTCCGCTGGTCACCGCAGTAGCGCCCGCCGGGGTCAGCCGTCCAGGGCCGCGCAGACGTTCTCCTCCGGGCCCATCCGGACCGAGAAGCCGCGGGTGCCGTCCTCGGCGAACTCCGCCACATGGACGCCGTCGACGATCCAGAAGCCCTTGGGGAAGTCGTCCCCGTCCCGCATCCCGAAGCCCACCGGGCCGACGGCCAGATACCGCTTGAGCCGTCCGTCGGCCCGGTACTCGGGGAAGCCGTGCCCGCCGACGTCGCGGACGACGGTGGCGCCGGTGTCGGTGTTCTCGTACTCGACCACCAGCGGGCCCTTGTACTCCTCGCGCTTGACGGCGCCGCCGGGGTGGCGCTCCAGCACCCGCTTGACCATGTCCTGCTCCAGCGGGGTCGCCTTCAGCGGGAACGCGCAGGTGTAGCCGGCGGGTGCGGTGAACCCCTGGTCGACGTACGGCTCCCACGGCTCCGGGGCCGCTCCCCGGACCGGCGCCGGTGCGGGTGCCGGGCTGTCGGCGGCGGCCGTCGCGGCGGGAATCAGCCCCGCCGCGCACCCGGCGGCCAGTACGGACGCGATCCGCCGCTTCGTACGCTTCGTCGAACCCATCGAATCCTCCCCGGTGGCATGGCACTCGCCCACGACCCAACCGGTCCGCCGATCCGGGTGTCAAGAAGCTTGCGCCATACAGGAGTTGGCCACCCCGGACTTCGGCTCCCCGTGCCGACGGCCGGCCGATTCAGCAGCCGCCCTCGGCGGCCGTGGCCGTCAGGTCGTAGCGCGGGACGGGCCGCTCGCCGGACACCGTGCCGTGCCCGGCGTCGGAGTCCTCCTCCGGGTCGGCGGCGGACAGCTCGACACGCAGGCAGAAGACGGCTCTCGTGTCGGTGGTGGTGATCCGGTGGTGGCCGAACTGCTCCGCGGGCTCGACGCGCAGCCCGGGGGCGACGTTCAGCCCGCCGGCCTCGTCGACGGCCTCCTCGACCCGTTCCTCCAGCCACTCCGCGTGTCCGAGGTGGGAGGGGAAGGAGTGCGGTTCCTCCGCCAGGACACCGGTGGCCTCGTGGGCGGCTTCGCGCAGTTCGTCCTCGGTCCACGCGGAACTGTCGCTCAGGTGGTGGAGGAAACCGGCGGCGAGGCACAGGGAGAGCACGATGAGCGTCATGCCCGCGGGGTTGCGCGGGTTGCAGACGTAGCGGTTCGTCCCCCACGGACTGCGGACGAAGACGGGCTCGTGGTCGTCGGGCGTGCTGCCGGGTGCGTCGCCGGATGGACTGCCGGGCGCGTCACCCGGGGTGTCGTCGTTGCTCATGATCCACGTTCCGGAGGAGCGCCGCGGGCCCGGGGGAAGGGCCCGCGGCGCGGGTGTCAGCCGGTGGCGGGGCTCACCGGACGACGGTGATCCGGTCCGCCGCCGGGGCCTCGATCGGGTCGGCGGCGGAGGAGTTGGCGGTCAGGTAGTCCGACAGGGCCGCCAGGTCGTCACCGCCCACCAGCGGCTCGGTGCCCTCCGCCAGGGTGGCCAGGCCGTCGCCGCCGCCCGCCAGGAAGGAGTTCACCGCGACGCGGTAGGAGGCCGACGGGTCGATCGGCTCGCCGTTCAGCCGCACCGAGTCGGCGACGATCCGGTCGGCGCCCGACCTGGTCAGGTCGAGGGTGTAGGTGAAGCCCCCGGAGACCTGCAGGATCTTCGGGGACGCCTCGTTCGCGCCGCTGACCTGCTCGCGCAGCACCGTCAGCAGCTGCTCGCCGCTGAGGGTGAGGACGTTGACGGTGTTGGAGAACGGCTGGACGGTGAAGCCCTCGGCGTACGTCACCACGCCGTCGCCCTCGCCGCCGGAGGCCGCGTAGGTCAGGTCGGCGCGCACCCCGCCGGGGTTCATCAGGGCCAGGTCGGTCCCCGGGTCCAGCTCCCTGGCGTGGGCGAGCTGCGCGTCGGCGATCAGCTCGCCCAGCGGGAAGACGGGCTCGCCGGTGGCGCGGTTGCTGAGGATGTCCTCGGCGATCCAGCCGATGGGCCGGTTCGCGACGGGCGCGGCCAGTGTCTGCCAGAACTCCAGCAGTTCGGTGATGTCGGCGGCCTTCTTCCGCTCGCGGTCCACGACGCGGTTGGAGCCCTCGACCGAGGCCCGCACGATGTCCCGGGTGCGGCGGTCGTACTCCATGGTCAGCTCGGTGAAGAGCCGGCCGTTGGAGGCGGCGGAGGTGACCAGGCGGTCGTTGCCCCTGGGGTCGGGGACGGAGCAGACGTACGGCTGGTGGGTGTGGCCGGTGATCAGCGCGTCCACGCCCGCGTCGGTGTTGCGGGCGATCTCCGCGATCGGGCCGGAGAGGTTGCCGCCGTCCGCGCCGCAGTCATTGTTGTACGCGGGGGAGGCCGGGAAGCCGCCCTCGTGGACCAGCGCGATGACGGCGTTGACGCCCTTGCGCTTCAGTTCCTTGGTGTACCGGTCGATCGTCTCGACCTCGTCGAGGAACTTCAGGCCCTTGATGCCCTCGGCCGTGACGATGTTCGGGGTGCCCTCCAGGGTCACGCCGATGAAACCGACCTTGACGCCCTTGAACTTCTTGACGGTGTAGGGCGCGAGCAGCGGCCTGCCGGTCTTCTCGTCGACGACGTTGGCCGCGAGGATCGGGTAGTCGGCGCCCTCGAAGACCCGGCCGTCGGCGTAGCAGCCGTCCTCGGGGTGGCAACCGCCCTTCTGGAGCCGCAGCAGCTCGGCCGCGCCCTCGTCGAACTCGTGGTTGCCGACGCCCACGACGTCCATGTCCATCGCGTTCAGCGCCTCGATGGTGGGCTCGTCGTGGAACAGGCCGGACAGCAGCGGGCTGGCGCCCACCATGTCGCCGGCGGCGACCGTCACCGAGCGGGGGTGGCCCTCGCGCGCCTCGCGCAGGGCGGTGGCCAGGTACTCGGCGCCGCCCGCGGTGATGTCCTCGGTGGTGCCGTCCGGGTGCTCGTGGGTGACCCGGCCGCCGGAGCCGGTGGGGGGCTCCAGGTTGCCGTGGAAGTCGTTGAGGGCGAGCACCTGGAGGTCGACGGTGCGGCCGTGGTGCCGGTCGTGCCGGTCGTGCTTGCCGCCGTGCGCCTGCGCCGTCTGCCGGGGCGCCGTCTCCGGCGCGGCCTGCGCGGCGGGCATGGCGGCGGCGAGCGTGCCGACCGTCAGCAGACCCGCCGCGGTGGCGGTGAGTCTGCGGGAGAGGGCGGACCGCCTGGATGGAGTGGACACCATCTGTCCCCTTCTGTTCCCTTGTCAGGACCGAGAGTTGACCTTATCGGCCGCATACGGGCGGCAGCCTAGGTCAACGCGCGTAGCGTGTCACCGTTCCACGGGTAACCAGGAGGTTTCGATGCTGCGTAGGCTGTCCCCATGAGCGACGTGGTGGTTGTGGACGAGTTGTCGGCCGAGGTCGTGCGGGACGCTCAGGCGCTGATCGACGCGGCGGCGGCGGTGGACGGCCAGTCGGCCGTCTCCGAGCAGGGGCGGCTCCAGCTCCGCGGCGCCCGGCGGCCGGGCGTACGGCACCTGCTGCTGTGGGAGCAGGGCGAACTGGTCGGATACGGCCAGTTGGAGGACACCGATCCGGTGGAGGCCCCGGCCGGGGAACTCGTCGTCCACCCCGACCACCGGCGCAAGGGGTACGGCCACGAACTCGGCCGCGCGCTGCTCCAGGCGTCGGGCCGGCGGCTGCGGGTGTGGGCGCACGGCGGCCACCCGGCCGCCCGGCACCTGGCCCGCATGCTCGGCCTGACCCTCTTCCGCGAACTGCGGCAGATGCGCCGCCCGCTGACCGGCGGCCCGGAACTGCCGGAGCCGGTACTGCCGCAGGGGGTGCGGCTGCGCACCTTCGTCCCCGGGCGGGACGAAGCCGCCTGGCTTGCCGCCAACGCCGCCGCCTTCGCCCACCACCCCGAACAGGGCGGCATGACCCGGCGCGACCTGGACGACCGCAAGGCCGAGCCGTGGTTCGACCCCAAGGGCTTCTTCCTCGCCGTGCGGGGGGAGGGGGAGGACGAGCGGATCGTCGGCTTCCACTGGACCAAGGTCCACAGCGCCGAACAGCTCGGCGAGGTCTACGTCGTGGGTGTCGTCCCCGGCGCCCAGGGCGGCGGCCTGGGCCGGGCACTGACCCTGACGGGCCTGCGCTACCTGGATCGGGACCGGGGCCTGCCGACGGCGATGCTGTACGTGGACGCCGACAACAAGGCCGCCGTGACGGTCTACGAGCGGCTCGGCTTCCAGGTTCACGAGGTGGACCTGATGTACCGCACGGAGCTCTGACCGGGCTCCCGCCGGGGTCCGGCGTCACCGGGGGCGCGTCCACCTGCGCCTGACGGCGGGCCAGGCCACCGCGTACCCGGCGGCCACACACGCCGCCGGGCCCGCCGCCCACGGCAGGGCCGTTCCCCGGGACCCGCCGAAGACCCGCCGCAGAGAGAGGAGGACCAGCGCGGCGGTCACGGACATCAGCACGGCGTGCAGCACGCAGGCCCGGCCGCCGCGGACCTCGCTGGGCAGGAACGCGCTCGGCAACTCCGCCAGCAACAGCATGCGGTGGACGCCTCCGGCCCCGCGCGGCGCGCGTCCAGGCCGCCACTCCGGCGCCCCGGAGTACGGCCGGAACGCGCCCGGTCACCTTCCGGCCACCTCCGGC
>NZ_JAZDCX010000026.1:0-97302 GCF_036323805.1 Streptomyces rubellus | reverse complement strand
GGAGCTGCTCGGAGCCGAGCGGCTCCGTGACAGCCCGGAGAACATTACACGACAGGATGCCGTGCGCCAAATCGCTAGTCCTTGCCGCCCGAGGCCAGCTCGCGGCTGCGGTCGCGGGCCGCTTCCAGGGCCGCGATGAGGGCGGCGCGGACGCCGTGCTTCTCCAGCTCGCGGATGGCGCTGATCGTGGTGCCCGCCGGGGAGGTGACCGCCTCGCGGAGCGTGACCGGGTGCTCGCCGCTGTCGCGGAGCATCACCGAGGCGCCGATGGCGGCCTGGACGATCAGGTCGTGCGCCTTGTCCCGGGGCAGGCCGAGCAGGATGCCGGCGTCCGTCATGGCCTCCACCAGGAAGTAGAAGTACGCCGGGCCCGAGCCGGAGAGGGCCGTGGCGGCGTCCTGCTGACTCTCCGGGACGCGCAGCGTCTTGCCCACCGGCTTGAAGATCTCCTCGGTGCGGAGGAGGTGCGCCTCGGTGGCATGGGTGCCGGCGGAGATCACGGACATGCCCTCGTCGACCAGCACTGGGGTGTTCGGCATGACCCGGACGACCGGGGTGCCCTCGGGGAGGCGCTCCTCGAAGAAGGCGGTCGGAACGCCGGCCGCGACGCTGACGACCAGCCGGTCGGCGTGGGCGTGGGGGGCGAGCTCGCCCAGGAGTGCCGCCATGTCCTGCGGCTTGACCGCCAGGATGAGGGTGTCGGCGGTCTTGGCGGCCTCGGCGTTCGTGACGGCGGTGACGCCGTAGCGGGTCTGCAGTTCCTCGGCCCGCTCCCGGCGGTGCTCGGTGACCAGGAGGTCGGCGGGCGTCCAGCCCGCGCGGATCATGCCCGAGAGCAGGGCCTCACCGATCTTGCCTGCTCCGAGGATGGCGATCTTCTGGGTCATGGGAGGACTCACCTTGCCGGGATCCGGTGCGTACACGGTTGCGCCGCAATCCTCGCACCCGTTACGGGGTGGCCGCCTCGGCGTCCGACTGGCGGGCAGGGGCGTTCGGCGGCGTCCCGTGTGACGGACGTGGTCAGGCGGTGCGGCGGCGGAGGGTGACCGCGCCGAGGACGAGGACGAGGGCGGCGCTGCCCGCGACGACGGCCACGTCGCGGAGGAAGTCGCCGGTGACGTCGGTGCTGCGCAGCACCTCGTTCATGCCGTCGACCGCGTAGGACATGGGCAGCACGTTGGAGACGGCCTCCAGGACGGGCTGCATGCTGTCGCGCGGCGCGAACAGGCCGCACAGCAGGATCTGGGGGAAGATCAGCGCGGGCATGAACTGGACCACCTGGAACTCGGTGGCGGCGAAGGCCGAGACGAACAGGCCGAGCGCGGTGCCGAAGAGGGCGTCGAGCAGCGCGATCAGCAGCAGGAGCCAGGGGGAGCCCGCGAAGTCCAGGTCCAGCAGCCAGATCGCCACACCGGTGGCCAGCGCCGCCTGGGCCACCGCGAGCACGCCGAAGGCCAGGGCGTAGCCGAGGATCAGGTCGCCCTTGCCCAGCGGCATGGCCAGCAGGCGCTCCAGGGTGCCGGAGGTGCGCTCGCGCAGGGTGGCGATGGAGGTCACCAGGAACATGGTGATCAGCGGAAAGATGCCGAGCAGGGAGGCGCCGATGCCGTCGAAGGCCCGGCGGTCGGCGTCGAAGACGTGGTAGAGCAGGACCAGCAGCAGCACGGGCACGAACAGCAGGAGCGCGATCGTGCGGCGGTCGTGGCCGAGCTGGTGCAGTACTCGGCGGGCGGTGGCCAGGGTGCGCCGGGTGTTCATCGGGCCGCCTCCTTCGCGCGGGCGGTGTCGACCAGGTGGAGGAAGGCGTCCTCGATCGTCCCGGTGCGGGTGCGTTCACGCAGGGCGCCGGGGGTGTCGTCGGCGAGGACCCGGCCGGCGCGCATCAGCAGCAGCCTCTCGCAGCGGTCGGCCTCGTCCATGACGTGGGAGGAGATCAGCAGGGTGGTGCCGCGCTCGCCGGCCAGACGGTGGAAGAGGGTCCACAGGTCGCGGCGGAGCACCGGGTCCAGTCCGACGGTGGGCTCGTCCAGGACCAGCAGCTCCGGGCTGCCCAGCAGCGCGACGGCCAGGGAGACCCGGGAGCGCTGGCCGCCGGAGAGGTTTCCGGCCAGGGAGTCGGCGTGCGAGGTGAGGTCGACGTCGGCGAGGGCGCGTTCCACCTGGGTGTGGCGCTCGTCGCGGGACAGGCCGAGGACGGCGGCGAAGTAGTCCAGGTTCTGGCGGGCGGTGAGGTCCGTGTAGACGGAGGGGGACTGGGTGACGTAGCCGACGCGGGAGCGCAGCGGTGCCGTGCCGGCCGGGTGGCCGAGGACCTCCAGGGTGCCGGTGACCCTGGCCTGGGTGCCCACGACGGCGCGCATGAGGGTGGACTTGCCGCAGCCGCTGGGGCCCAGGAGGCCGGTGACGGTGGCGTACGGGACCTCGAAGGAGAGGTCGTCGAGGACGGTGCGGCCACCGCGTACGACGGTGAGTCCGTCGGCCCGGACGGCCGCCCCCGGAGAGTAATTCATCATGTGTTGAATAATGCTCCCGGGGTGTCGGCGGCGTCAAGCGCGACGGCGGCGGAGACGCGGGTGCCCCCGGCCCGGGGTCTTCCGGGACGGGGGCACACGGGGCGGCGGGTACGGCGGCGCGTCAGCGCTTCCGGCGGGTACGGCGCGGGGCGGAGCCGCGGCGGGCGGCGGGGTTGCCGCGCCGGGCGGCACGGCTCGCGCTGCGGCGCTCGTACCGCTCGACGGCCCGGTCGTACTCGGCGCGCCGCGGCTTCTCGCCCGGTGCCTCGACCAGGCTGCGCAGGGCGTAGGCGAGCAGGACGCCGAGGAAGCCCACCACCTTGATGGAGCGCATCGAGACGTCCGGCCGGTCGCGGACGGCGGGATCGGCGGGATCGCGGATGTAGTCGGTCAGGGTGCGGCTGAAGGCCATGGAGCAGGACAGCGCGAAGGCCACCACGAGCAGGATGCCGAGCACACTGCCGCCCTCGGTGAGGGTCGATCCCTCGTAGGCCAGCCGCAGCACCCAGGCCCCGGCGGCGGCGAGCGCGAACGCCCCGAGGGCGAGCACGATCCGGCGGACGTGGTAGCCACCGGAGTGGTCCACCCAGGTGGTGCCGTAGAAACGGATCGGCTCGGGCTCGGGGCGCTCCCGCGTCTCGCTCATGGTGTCGATTATGACGGCGGGGCTTCCGGCCGGACCGGGGGTGTCAGCCGAGCCTGTCGACGTCCCGCACCGCGCCCTTGTCGGCACTGGTGGCCATGGCGGCGTACGCGCGCAGCGCCGCGGAGACCTTGCGGTCGCGCGCCTTCGGGGCGTACCGGCCGCCCAGGGCCTCCCGGCGGGCGGCGAGGGTCGCCTCGCCCACCTTCAACTCGATGGTGCGGGCGGGGATGTCGATGGCGATCAGGTCGCCGTCCTCGACGAGGGCGATGGTGCCGCCCGCGGCCGCCTCCGGGGAGACATGGCCGATGGACAGGCCCGAGGTGCCGCCGGAGAAGCGGCCGTCGGTGATCAGCGCGCACTTGGCGCCCAGGCCGCGGCCCTTGAGGAAGGAGGTCGGGTAGAGCATCTCCTGCATGCCCGGTCCGCCCTTGGGGCCCTCGTAGCGGATGACGACGACGTCGCCCTCCTTGATCCGCTTGCTCAGGATCTTCTCGACGGCCTCCTCCTGCGACTCGCAGACGACGGCCGGGCCGGTGAAGGTGAGGATCGACGCGTCGACGCCCGCGGTCTTCACCACACAGCCGTCGACGGCGATGTTGCCGTGCAGGACGGCCAGTCCGCCGTCCTTGGAGTAGGCGTGCGCCACATCGCGGACACAGCCGCCGGCCGCGTCGGTGTCCAGCGACTCCCAGCGCTCGGACTGGGAGAAGGCGCTGGCGGAGCGGACGCAGCCGGGGGCGGCGTGGAACAGCTCGACCGCCTCCGGCGACGGGGAGCCGCCGCGGATGTCCCAGGTCTTGAGCCACTCGGCCAGCGAGTCGCTGTGGACGGTGTGCACGTCCTCGTTGAGCAGGCCCGCGCGGTACAGCTCGCCCAGGATGGCGGGGATGCCGCCGGCCCGGTGGACGTCCTCCATGTAGTAGGAGCCGTTGGGCGCCACCTTGGACAGGCACGGCACGCGGCGCGAGATCGCGTCGATCTCGGGCAGCCCGAAGTCCAGCCCGGCCTCCTGGGCGGCGGCGAGCAGGTGCAGGATCGTGTTGGTGGAGCCGCCCATGGCGATGTCGAGGGCCATGGCGTTCTCGAAGGCGGCCCGGGAGCCGACGGCGCGCGGCAGGACGGTCGCGTCGTCCTGCTCGTAGTGGCGCCGGGTGATCTCCACGACGGTGCGGCCGGCGTTCTCGTACAGCGCCCGGCGGGCGGTGTGGGTGGCCAGCACCGAGCCGTTGCCGGGCAGGGAGAGGCCGATGGCCTCGGTGAGGCAGTTCATCGAGTTGGCCGTGAACATGCCCGAGCAGGAGCCGCAGGTGGGACAGGCGTTCTCCTCGATGAGGGCCATGTCCTCGTCGGAGACGGAGTCGTCGGCCGAGTCGGCGATCGCGTTGATCAGGTCGAGCTTGCGGACGGTGCCGTCGACGAGGGTGGCCCGGCCGGACTCCATGGGGCCGCCGGAGACGAAGACGGTGGGGATGTTCAGCCGCATCGCGGCCATCAGCATGCCCGGAGTGATCTTGTCGCAGTTGGAGATGCAGATCAGGGCGTCGGCGCAGTGGGCCTCGACCATGTACTCCACGGAGTCCGCGATCAGGTCGCGGGAGGGCAGCGAGTAGAGCATGCCGCCGTGGCCCATGGCGATGCCGTCGTCCACGGCGATGGTGTTGAACTCCCGGGGGACGCCGCCGGCCGCCTTGACCGCCTCGCTGACGATCCGGCCCACCGGCTGGAGGTGGGTGTGGCCGGGGACGAACTCGGTGAAGCTGTTGGCCACCGCGACGATCGGCTTGCCGAAGTCCTCGCGCGCTACGCCGGCGGCCCGCAGGAGGGCGCGGGCACCCGCCATGTTGCGGCCGTGGGTGACGGTACGGGACCTCAGCTCGGGCATGCTGCTCCACTCCTTCGTGAGCCGGTGCGGACCTTCCGCGGGGCCGTGCGCGGCCATACGTGGACCGTGGCTGTCGAGCGTACGCCTCCGGGACCGGGATGCGGACGAAAAGTCCGGATCGTAAGACACGGTTTCCGCCCGGCGGGCGCGCTCCGCCCGCCCCTCCCGCCTCTCACCCTCCGCGGGGCCGCTCCCCCACCGGTCCGGTCAGCTGGTGCTGGACGGTCGGGGCCAGCCGGCCGGCCAGCTCCCCCGGATCCACGGAGGCCAGCGGCTCGACCTTGATCACGTAGCGCATGATCGCCGTGCCCACCAGCTGCGCGGCCGCCAGCTCCACCCGCAGCTCCCGGTCCGGGCCGTCCAGTTCCCGGGCGACGGTGGCCATCAGCTCCCGGGTCACCAGGGCGCGCAGGATCCGGGCCGCGGTCTCGTTGTTGACCGCCGAGCGGACCAGGGCCAGCAGCGGTTCGCGGGTGACCGGGTTCTCCCACACCCCGAGGAAGAAGCGGGTGAGCTGGGCGCCCAGGGTGCCGGGGGTGTGCGCGGGCAGGGCGCGCAGGCCCTCGCTGGCGGGGGCGAAGGAGACCTCGACGGCCGCCTCGAAGACCTGCTCCTTGGTGCCGAAGTAGTGGTGAACCAGCGCCGGGTCGACGTCCGCGCCGCGGGCGATGGCCCGGATGGAGGCCTTGTCGTAGCCGCGCTCGGCGAACTCGGTGCGGGCCGAGGCCAGGATGCGGTCCCGGGCGGCCTCCCCGGCCGCCGCGCGGGCGGCCGACGTGGGGCGGCCGCGGCGGCGTACGGGCGGGGCGGTACGGCCGGAGGATCCGGTCCCGGGCTCGGTCCCGGGGCGTCCGGGACCCCCGGGGTGTCCGGCGCCGCTCACGGCCCGGCCGTCCGGGGCGCGGCGGCGAGGTGGGCGCGGGTGTAGGCCAGCGCCTCGGCGAGATCCGCCTCGCGCTCGGCCGGGGACATCGCGCGGCGGGTGTTGACCTCGACCACCACGTTCCCGTCGAAGCCGCTCGCCGCCAGGTGCTTGAGGACCTCGGCGCACGGCTGGGTGCCCCGGCCGGGCACCAGGTGCTCGTCCTTGGCGGAGCCGTTGCCGTCGGCGATGTGGAGGTGCGCCAGCCGGTCGCCCATGCGGTCCACCATGGCGAGGGTGTCGTTGCGGGCGGTGGCGGTGTGGGACAGGTCGAGGGTGAAGTGGCGGTAGTCCTCCTCGGTCGGGTCCCAGGCGGGGGCGTAGGCGAGCATCTCGCGGTCCCGGTAGCGCCAGGGGTACATGTTCTCGACGGCGAAGCGGATGTCGGTCTCGTCGGCCATCCGCCACACGCCCCGGACGAACTCCCGGGCGTAGGCGCGCTGCCAGCGGAACGGCGGGTGCACCACGACCGTGTCCGCGCCCAGCTTCTCGGCGGCCTCGCGGGAGCGCTGGAGTTTGCTCCAGGGGTCCTTGGACCACACCCGCTGGGTGATCAGCAGACAGGGGGCGTGCACCGCGAGGATCGGCACACCGTGGAAGTCGGAGAGTCTGCGCAGCGCCTCGATGTCCTGGCTGACCGGATCGGTCCACACCATGACCTCGACCCCGTCGTAACCGAGGCGTGCGGCGATCTCGAAGGCCGTCGCCGTGGTCTCCGGGTAGACGGAGGCCGTGGACAGGGCGACCTTCGGTTCCGGCTTCGGGAAACGCACCGCTGGATCGACCACGCAGAACAGCCTACGGCGCGCGGCGGAGATCCCCGGGTCCGCGGCGGCCGTTCCACGCCCCGGCGGGCGGGGTTGTGGGCAAGCTCACGGCACCGCCCCGGCCGTCAGCCGGCGGGGGCGGCGGCGGCCAGGGTGTCCAGCCGGCGCAGGATGACGCCCTCGCGCAGCGCCCAGGGGCAGACCTCCAGCCGCGCCACGCCGAAAAGGTCCATGGCGCCCTCCGCCACCAGGGCCCCCGCCAGCAGCTGCCGGGCCCGGCCCTCCGAGACCCCGGGGAGCCGCGCGCGCTCGGCGGTGGGCATGGCGGCCAGCTTGGGCACCCACTCCTCCAGCGCGGCGCGGTCCAGCTCGCGCTGCGTGTACATGCTGCTCTCGCCGTTGCCGGGGGAGCCCGCCAGCCGGGCGAGCTGCTTGAAGGTCTTGGAGGTGGCGACCACGCGGTCGGGGGGCGCCAGCCGGCTGAAGTCGCCGACCACCTTGGCGATCTCGTGCCGTACGTGGCGGCGCAGCGCGCGGACGTCGGCCGGGGCGGGCGGGTCGCCGGGCAGCCGGGCGGCGGTGAGCCGGCCCGCGCCCAGGGGCAGCGAGGCCGCGGTGTCGGGCTCCTCGTCGATGCCGTAGGCGATCTCCAGCGAACCGCCGCCGATGTCGACGACCAGCAGCCGGCCGGCCGACCAGCCGAACCAGCGGCGGGCGGCCAGGAAGGTCAGCCGCGCCTCGTCCTCGCCGGACAGCACCCGGAGCGCCACGCCCGTCTCGTCGGCCACCCGCCGGAGCACCAGATCGGCGTTGGCGGCGTCCCGGACGGCGGAGGTGGCGAACGGCAGCAGGTCCTCCACGCCCTTGTCCTCCGCCACCTCCAGCGCCTCGCGGACGGTGGCGACGAGCCGCTCGATCCCGTGGGGGCTTATGGCGCCGTCGTCGTCGAGGAGTTCGGCCAGGCGCAGTTCCGCCTTGTGGGAGTAGGCGGGCAGGGGGCGGGCGCCGGGGTGCGCGTCCACCACCAGCAGATGCACCGTGTTCGAACCCACGTCGAGGACACCGAGTCTCATAAGGGGCCACGCTACTGCGACCGGGTGAGGACCATGGACCGGGCGGGGGTGCATACCCTGGGTGCGTGACGAAGACGAAAACGGCGAACTCCTACAACCCAGACAGCGGCCCGGACGACGACCCGGGCAGTGACTCGGGCGGCGGCCGGAACGTGGGGGGTGAGCGGCGCCGGGCGGCGGGCGAGGAGGTCCCCCTGGAACACGCCCGGATGTGGGTGGAGTTTCCGGACCCGGCGGACGAGGAGCAGGTGTTCCGCTGTGACCTGACCTGGCTGACCTCCCGCTGGCACTGCGTCTTCGGCCAGGGGTGCCAGGGGATCAGCGCGGGGCGTGCGAGCGACGGCTGCTGCACGCTGGGCGCACACTTCTCCGACGAGGATGACGAGAAGCGCGTGGCGGCGCACGTGGCGCGGCTCACTCCCGAGCTGTGGCAGTTCCACGCGGAGGGCACATCCGGGCGCGGCTGGACCGAGGTGACCGAGGACGGCGAGCGGCAGACCCGGCTGCACCGGGGCGCGTGCATCTTCCTCAACCGGCCCGGCTTCCCCGCCGGATCGGGCTGCGCCCTGCACACGATGGCGCTGCGGGAGGGGCGCGAGCCGCTGGAGACCAAGCCGGACGTGTGCTGGCAGCTGCCGATCCGGCGCACCTTCGAGTGGGTGGAACTGCCGGACGGCGAGCAGCGGCTGTACGTCTCGATCGGCGAGTACGACCGCCGCGGCTGGGGCCCGGGCGGGCACGACCTGCACTGGTGGTGCACGGGGGCGCCGTCCGCGCACGGTGCGGGCGAGCCGGTGTACGTCTCGTACCGGCCGGAGCTGACGGAGCTGATGGGCCCGGCGGGGTACGAGCGGCTGGTGGAGCTGTGCGAGGAACGGCTGGCGGCGCAGGCGCCGCCGGTGCCGCACCCGGCGGACGGCGGGCCCGGTCAGCCCTGCTGACCGGGCCCGGGGCCGGCCTCCCCGGGAAGGGGTGCGGAGGGCTCGGCGGGCGGCGGGTCGGAGGGCTCGGCGGGCGGTTCGGCCGGGGGCTCCTCGGCGGGCTCCCGCGTCGGCTCGGGCTCGGCCGGCGGCTCCTCGGCGGGCGCCGGGGCGTCCCCCTCCCCCCGGCTCCCCTGCCCCCGGAGGGTGACCACCGCCTTCGCCGGATCGACCGCGATGCGGGCGCTCCACGCGCCCGCGGGCTCCCGGCCCCGGTCCACGGTGACCGTGACGGTGACCGACTCGCCGGGCCGCAGTGTCCCCCGGGTGCGGCTCAGCCGCAGCCAGGAGGCGTCCGTCCGGGCCGTCCAGCGGACCCGCTCGCCGCCCGAGGCGGTGAGGACGACGAGGGTGGCGCCGCCGGCGGGCCGCGCCCCGACGGTCAGCCGGCCCGGCCCCGTGCGGTCGTCCCGCCCCGGTGCCTCCCCTTCTCCCGGCCCTTCCGGTCCCCCCGGCCGGTCCGGGCCGCCCGCGGAGCCCTTCCGGCCGTCCACGCCGGTCACGTCGACGTCGACGCGAACACCGCCGCTCCCGTCCCGGAGGGTGTCGCTCCCGGGCCGGCCGCCGTCCCCGTGGGGGGCGCCGTGCCGCCCGCCGGAGCCGCCCCGCTCGGCCGCCGAGACCTGGGTCCCGCCCGGACCGCCGTCCTCCGGTGTGCCCCGGTACGCCGTCCACAGGGCCAGCGCGGGGGCGGTGACGAGGGCCGCCACCACCACGGCGACCGCGGCGCGGCGGCGCAGCCGCGCGAAGTGCTCGGCGCGGCCCCCCGGGCCGGCGGGGAAGCCGCGCCGGTCGAAGCGCGGGACGCGGCGGCTTCGGGCACGCTGCGCGGCGAGCGTCGCGGCGCGCACCTCCTCGACCGGCGCCCTCAGGACGGTGAGCGCGCCGGCGTCCGCGGGAGCGGTGCCCGGCCAGGGACCGCCCGCCAGGACCCGCTCGGCGGTGCGGCGGCACTCGCCGCACTCGTCCACGTGCCGCACCAGCTCCCGGCTCAGCGTGCTGTCCAGCAGCATCTCCCGGCCCTCGGCGAGCCGGGCGACGGCCGGGCAGCCGCCCCGGTCGACGACGGCGAGCGCGGTGCGGGTGCGCTCCACCTCGCAGGCGCCGCTGGACAGCAGCAGCCCGGCGGCGTCGTGGCCCAGCCCGAGTACGGCGGCGACCTCGTGGACCGGCAGCTGGTGGCGTACCGCCAGCTCCAGGGCCTCGCGCTGCTCGGGACCGGTGCCGGCGGCCTCCGGCCAGGCGAGCGAGGCCAGTTCGCGGCGGCGCTCGGTGGCGAGGGGGCCGGTGGCCTCGGCCGGCTCGGGCAGCCCCGGCCGCTCGGCGAGCCGCCGCAGGCAGGTCCACCGGGCCAGCGCGTACAGCCAGGCCCGGTGCAGTGCGGTGTCGGCCGGGGCGCGGCCGCGCCGGCGGCGCCGGTCGGCGACGGCCAGCGCCTCGCCGAGGACGGCGACGGCCGCCTCGTGCTCGCACATGACGGACAGGCAGTAGGTGAACAGCCCGTCCAGATGGTCCATGCAGAGGTCGGGGGACTCCCCCGGCCGCGGCGCGGTGCGGTGCGTGCCACGGTGCGCCGGGTGTGCGCCGGTGGTGTGCGTGGGGTGCTCGCGCCGAGTGTTCATCACCCAGCCGACCGTAGGCGGAAGGCCGGGGCTCACCGGCCCTGCTCGGGTGGGTTTAACCCTTACGGGTGACCATCGGCGGTGGAACACGGGAGGCGCGGCACGGAACCCGCGGCGCGGAGCGGCCCGGACGGCGTCCGCCGCCGGTCCCGGTGTCCGGTGGCCGGAACCGGGCCGGACCGGCGGCCGGGACCGGTTGTCAGCCGCTCCGGCTACCGTGAGGCCATGGCTGCCCGCAAGTCGTCCGCGAAGGACCGTCCCGCCTACCGCTGCACCGAGTGCGGCTACACCACCGCCAAGTGGCTCGGCCGCTGTCCGGAGTGCCAGGCCTGGGGCACCGTCGAGGAGAGCGGCGGCACCCCGGCCGTCCGCACCACCGCGCCCGGCCGGGTCTCGTCCCCCGCGCTGCCCATCGGGCAGGTGGACGGGCAGGTGGCCACCGCGCGCGGTACGGGTGTGCCCGAGCTGGACCGGGTACTGGGCGGCGGGCTGGTGCCCGGCGCGGTGGTGCTGCTGGCGGGCGAGCCGGGCGTGGGCAAGTCGACGCTCCTGCTGGACGTGGCGGCCAAGGCGGCCGACGCCGAGCACCCCACCCTGTACGTCACCGGTGAGGAGTCGGCCGGGCAGGTGCGGCTGCGGGCGGACCGGATCGGGGCGATAGCCGACCACCTGTACCTGGCCGCCGAGACGGACCTGGCCGCGGTCCTGGGTCATCTCGACGAGGTCAAGCCCGGGCTGCTCGTCCTGGACTCGGTGCAGACGGTGGCCTCTCCCGAGATCGACGGCGCGCCGGGCGGGATGGCGCAGGTGCGGGAGGTGGCCGGGGCGCTGATCCGGGCCTCCAAGGAGCGCGGGATGTCCACGCTGCTCGTGGGCCACGTCACCAAGGACGGCGCCATCGCCGGACCGCGGCTGCTGGAGCACCTGGTGGACGTGGTGCTGCACTTCGAGGGCGACCGGCACGCCCGGCTGCGGCTGGTGCGCGGGGTGAAGAACCGCTACGGAGCGACCGACGAGGTCGGCTGCTTCGAGCTGCACGACGAGGGCATCACCGGTCTGGCCGATCCGTCGGGGCTGTTCCTCACCCGCCGCGACGAGCCGGTGCCCGGCACCTGTCTGACCGTCACCCTGGAGGGCCGCCGTCCGCTGGTGGCCGAGGTGCAGTCGCTGACGGTGGACTCCCAGATCCCCTCGCCGCGGCGCACCACCTCCGGGCTGGAGAACTCCCGGGTGTCGATGATGCTGGCCGTGCTGGAGCAGCGCGGCCGGATCAGCGCCCTGGGCAAGCGGGACATCTACACCGCCACCGTCGGCGGGGTGCGGCTGTCGGAGCCCGCCGCGGACCTGGCCATGGCGCTCGCGCTGGCCAGCGCCGCCAGCGACGTCCCGCTGCCGAAGAACCTGGTGGCGATCGGCGAGGTGGGGCTGGCGGGCGAGGTCAGGCGGGTCACGGGGGTGCAGCGGCGGCTGGCCGAGGCGGCCCGGCTGGGTTTCACCCACGCCCTGGTGCCGGCCGATCCGGGGAAGGTGCCGGCCGGGATGCGGGTGCTGGAGGTCGCGGACATCGGGGAGGCGCTGCGGGTGCTGCCCGCGCGGCCCCCGCGGTCCGCGCGGGCCGGGGAAGGGGACGCCGGACGGCCCGGCGGACAGGGCTCCGGACGGGGCGACGGCTGACCCGTGGCCCGGCGCCTCGGCCCGTCCGGGCGGAGCGCACCACACGGGGCCGACTACCGCCGGTAGACTTTGCCCTGGTCTCGCCCGTACGTACGCACGACCAGAAGGAGTGCCGTGGCAGCCAACGACCGGGCAGCAGCCGGCGCCGACGGCCTGTTGCGCGCCTCACTGAGCGCGGTCGCGCCGGGCACAGCCCTGCGCGACGGCCTGGAGCGCGTCCTGCGGGGGAACACCGGCGGACTCATCGTGCTGGGCATGGACAAGCACGTCGAGGCGCTGTGCTCCGGCGGTTTCGTGCTGGACGTCGAGTTCAGCGCCACGCGGCTGCGCGAGCTGTGCAAGCTGGACGGCGCGCTGATCCTCGACAAGGACATCACCAAGATCGTGCGGGCGGGCGTACAGCTCGTCCCGGACGCCTCGATCCCGACGGAGGAGACCGGCACCCGGCACCGCACCGCGCAACGGGTGTCGATCCAGACGGGTTTCCCGGTGGTGTCGGTCAGTCAGTCGATGCGGCTGATCGCCCTGTACGTCGACGGCCAGCGGCGGGTCCTGGAGGACTCGGCGGCGATCCTGTCCCGGGCGAACCAGGCGCTGGCCACGCTGGAGCGGTACAAGCTGCGGCTGGACGAGGTGGCGGGCACCCTCTCCGCGCTGGAGATCGAGGACCTGGTGACGGTCCGTGACGTCTCCGCGGTGGCGCAGCGGCTGGAGATGGTCCGGCGGATCGCCACGGAGATCGCCGAGTACGTGGTGGAGCTGGGCACCGACGGACGGCTGCTCTCCCTCCAGCTCGACGAGCTGATCGCGGGTGTGGAGCCCGAGCGCGAGCTGGTCGCCCGCGACTACGTGCCCGAGCCGAGCGCCAAGCGGTCCCGCACGGTCGGCGAGGCGCTGGCCGAGCTGGACCGGCTGACCCACACCGAGCTGCTCGAACTGCCCACCGTGGCGCGGGCGCTGGGGTACAGCGGGTCCCCCGAGACACTGGACTCCGCGGTCTCGCCGCGCGGTTACCGGCTGCTGGCGAAGGTGCCCAGGCTGCCGAACACCGTGATCGAGCGGCTGGTGGAGCACTTCGGCGGGCTGCAGAAGCTGCTGGCCGCGAGCGTCGACGATCTGCAGACCGTCGACGGCGTGGGGGAGGCGCGGGCCAGGTCGGTCCGCGAGGGGCTGTCGCGGCTGGCGGAGTCGTCGATCCTGGAGCGGTACGTCTGACGCCGGGTCACTCACGGCGGTACGGCCGCGTCCCGCCGGGCGCCGTACGCGCCCGGCCGTCACCGTCCCCCACCTCCGGTCCGCCGGCCGGTCCCGCGGTCCTTCGGTCCGTCAGTCCTTGGTGAGCACGAACGAGGTGCGGGCCTTCTCCAGCCCCGCCACCTGGGCCTCGACCAGATAGGTGCCCGCCTTGGCGGCGGCGCCCGGGGTGGCGCACCCGGCCGGATCGCTGTGCCGGCGGTCCCACTCCAGGGTGCGGACGGCCGTTCCGCCCGCCGGGACCCGGTAGTGGGCCGAGCGGGCGCCCTTCGGGCAGTCGTCGGACTGCCATACCTTCTTGTCGCCCTTGCCGCCCTTGTCGTCGTCTCCGGCCTCGATGACGGTGAAGACGGTGGCGCCGCCGCCGAAGTCGACCTTGCAGGCGCTGTCGCCCCCGTTCCGCACGGTCAGCCGGAAGACGGGCTTCTCGCCCGGCGCGTACCGGTTCTCGGTGCTGCGCAGGGTCGTCTCGACCGAGCCGGGACGGCAGTCCGGCAGTGGGGAGCCGGCCGGGACGGCCTCGGCGCCGCCCGAGACCCCGGTGTCCGCGCCGCCGGCGCCCGAACCGGCGGCGCCGTCCGGGCCGGCACCGTCCGAACCGCCGCCGTTCGCGCCGGAGTCACCGGTGCCACCGCCTCCGGAGCCCGTACCGCCCCGGGCGCCGTCGGTGTCGCCACCGCCCGTACCGCCGGTGCCGCCACCCACCTCCTCCTCGCGTCCGCCGGGGCGTTCGCTGATCAGTGACTCGGAGGAGGTCGGCCCGGGGGTGATGGAGCTGACGGTCCCGTCGCCGCCCCGCTCCCGGCCCTGGTCGTCACCGCCGCCACCGCCCGGGCCGCCGGATCCGACGGCCCATATGACGAGCAGCGCCAGGCACAACAGGAGCGCAAGCACAACCGCCCTTCGCCGCCAGTAGATCGAGGAAGGCAGGGGCCCGACCGGTTTGCGCAGAGATCCCACGCGGAAACCTTACGAGACATCAAGAGCCCCATGGTCCTCACCCGCCGTACCGGCGGACAACTTTTATGATGATCGGCCGGGCGTTTCCCGGCGGCCGCCGGAGGCGACACCCGGATGTGGCCGCGTGTGATCGCATGAGCACTTTCCGTACCGTTCGGGCATGAGCAGCGATCTCCATGCCTCTTTCCTTCCGCGCTTCCCCTCGCACACCGGCGCCGGCGCCGGCGACGGCCTCTACCGCGAGGTCACCGGCTTCGCCGCGGGCGCTCCCGGCTGGGCGCACACCCTCGCCGAGCACGGCACCGGGGGTGGGCTGCTGGTGCTCGCGGCCGTGCTGGCGGTGGCGTGCTGGCGGGTGCGGCGTTCCGGACCGCGAGTGCTCGCCCGGGCCCTGCTCGGCCCGGTGGCGGTGGCGGTGGCGTACGGCCTCAGCGAGACCGTCAAACTGGTCGTGCGGCAGGAGCGGCCGTGCCGGGCCGTGGCGGACGCGGCGCCCGCGCTCGCCCCCTGCCCCGCACCGGGCGACTGGTCCTTCCCCAGCAACCACGCCACCCTCGCGGCCGCCTCTGCGGTGGCCGTCGTGCTCGTCTGGCGGGCGGCGGGCTGGCTGGTCCTGCCGCTGGCCGCGCTGACGGCGTTCTCCCGGGTGTTCCTGGGGGTGCACTACCCGCACGACGTGGCGGCGGGCGCGCTGCTGGGCGCGGCCGTGGTGCCGCTGGTGGCCGGGGCGGCGGCACGGCCGACGGCCGTACTGGTGGAGCGGGCGCGCGTACGGCTCGGCCGTACCGAACCGGTGCCGTAGGCGCGGCGGCGGCCCCGGGACCGGCCGGCACGGGCGCGGGACCGGAGTGCCACCGCCACGGCATACCGCAGAACGGGTGCGGCATGCGGTACGACGGGTGGTGCCGACCGCCCACCGGCGCGGGCCGCTGCGTTGCCGCGCTCTGTCGTGTCAGGATCGGAAGCGCCATGACTGCGACCACATCCGAGCACAGCGCCACCGGTCCGACCACGGCCGGCCTCCGTTCCCCCGACTCCCCCGCCCCCACCGACCTCCACACCCCCGTCGTCGAGTGGTTCGACCACCACGCCCGCGACCTGCCCTGGCGCCGCCCCGAGGCGGGCGCCTGGGGGGTGATGATCAGCGAGTTCATGCTCCAGCAGACCCCGGTCAACCGGGTGCTGCCGGTGTACGAGCAGTGGCTCGCCCGCTGGCCCCGTCCCGCCGACCTGGCCGCCGAGCCGCCGGGCGAGGCGGTACGCGCCTGGGGGCGGCTCGGCTATCCGCGCCGCGCGCTGCGGCTGCACGGCGCTGCCGCCGCCATAACGGAACGGCACGGCGGTGACGTGCCGCGCGAGCACGCCCAGCTGCTCGCGCTGCCGGGCGTGGGCGAGTACACGGCCGCGGCCGTCGCCTCCTTCGCGTACGGCCAGCGGCACGCGGTGCTGGACACCAACGTCCGGCGGGTCTTCGCCCGCGCCTTCGGCGGCCGCGAGTTCCCGCCGACCGCCACCACCGCCGCCGAACGCCGCCTCGCCCGGGCCGTCCTGCCCGAGGAGGACGCGATGGCGGCCCGCTGGGCGGCGGCGACGATGGAGCTGGGCGCCCTGGTGTGCACGGCCCGCAAGCCGGACTGCGGGAACTGTCCGATCATGGACCTGTGCGCCTGGCGCCGGGCGGGTTCGCCCGCGCACGACGGGCCGCCGCGCCGTACCCAGAGTTACGCGGGCACCGACCGCCAGGTGCGCGGCAGGCTGCTGGCCGTGCTGCGCGAGGCGGTGGACCCGGTGCCCCGGGCCGTCCTGGACCGGGTGTGGGACGAGCCGGTGCAGCGGTCCCGCGCCCTGGACGGGCTGGTGGCGGACGGACTGGTCGAGCCGCTGGAGGGCGGTGTCTACCGGCTGCCCCAGAGTCGGCCGCGAACCATCTGAAGGGCTGCCGGAGGGCAGCCGGCAGACAGCCGAGAGACAGCCGGAAGAAGGTGCGGCCGCCACGGCGGCCGCACCGCCGTACCCGCCCCCCTCCCGCACTCACGGTGATGTTCCGCCGTGACATCCGCCTCTTCGTCACGCTCTGTTCGGACGGCGTGTTTTCCGCACCTCGCTGACCAGGTGCCATCACCCTCGGTCCCGGACCCGCTCCCCGGTCGTTACACAACCGCCGGACAGCCGTGCACTGTCCGTGCTCCCGCCGTGGGGCCGCCCGCAACACCGCCTCCCTAGCGTCTCTGTCCGTACCGGCCACAGCGGGGCCGCCGACCACGGAACCCGCTCGATCAGGGGGAGACAGCATGAGCACGGCGACGGCGCCCCAGACGTTGGACTTCGAGGAGTACGTCCGGACCAGGCAGGACGCCCTGCTGCGCAGCGCCCGCCGGCTCGTCGGCAACCCGGTGGACGCCCAGGACCTGCTGCAGACCGCGCTGACCCGCACCTACGGCCACTGGGACGGCATCGCGGACAAGTCGCTGGCGGACGCCTATCTGCGCCGGGTGATGATCAACACCCGCACCCAGTGGTGGCGTTCCCGGCGCCTGGACGAGATACCCACCGACATGCCGCCGGACGTGGCCAGCATGGAGGACGGCACCGAGCAGCACGCCGACCGGGCCCTGCTGCTGGACATACTCCAGGTCCTGGCCCCCAAGCAGCGCGGTGTGGTCGTGCTGCGCCACTGGGAGCAGCTGAGCACCGAGGAAACGGCTGCCGCACTGGGTATCTCACCCGGTACTGTCAAGAGCACTCTGCACCGTGCACTGGCGCGGCTTCGCGAGGAGCTGGAGAATCGCGCCCGCCGGGAACACGGTGACGAGGACGGCCGCCCCTCCGGACACCGGGGCACCGTCGGAAGCAGCGCGGACTGCAACAGGGCGCAGCGGAACGGCAGGCGCTGAGACGGCACCGACCACCGGAGCGGCAGGGCCGGCGCGGCCGCCGGGAGCGGAGGAGGAGGCGGGTGCGTGAGGCCAGGAGACGGCCGGTGGTGTCGGTGACCTCCGGCACCCGGACGGCGGTGGCCCGCGCCACCGCCGTCCTCCTGCTGTCGGCCACCGTGCTGACCGGATGCGGCGGCGGCAGCGGGGTGCGCATCGAGACGTCCGTCACCACCACCGCCGAAGCACCGCGCTCCAAGGCGTCGCCGCTGCCCGCCGGCCCGCGGCCCTCCCCGCCGGCGGAACCGCCGGCCGAGTCGCTGCCCCACGCGCCGGTCCTCTCGCCGCTGCCCACCGGCGCCCAGCCCATCAGCCCGCCGAACACCGGTGGGGAGCTGGACGTCCTCACCCTGCTGCGCGAGGACCCCAAGGTCGGCGAGGGCGTCAAACGGGCCCTGCGGCCGTGCTCGGCCGAGACCTGGCCGGTGGACGTGGCGTACGGAAGGCTGACGGGCGACGAGCACGGACCGGATATCGTGATCAACGTCTTCGACTGCACCGACAACATGGGTCTGGGCAGCTACGTCTACCGGCAGAGTTCCAACGGGCAGTACATCGGCGTCTTCGCCGACGAGACCCCGCCCGTGCGCGCCGAGACGAACGGCGCCCTGCTGGACGTGACCCACCAGGTCTACGCGGAGGGCGACCCGGCATGCTGCCCTTCCGGCCACTATGTGGTCAGCTACGGCTGGCGGCAGGACCGGTTCGTCGAACTGGCGCGCAGGCACCGGTCCTTCGGCGAGCTGATCGCGCCGGAGCCGGAGCCCCGGCGGACGGTCGTCGAGGATGTGTCCGGCGGGTTCACCGGTGCGGACGGCACGAGGACGACGGGGACGACGGGAAGAACCGGTCCGGGAGCGGGCCAGGAGGGTTGAGCGGATCCGATGGCCGATACACACGTGCTCTTCGTCGAGGACGACGACGTCATCCGGGAGGCCACCCAGCTCTCCCTGGAGCGCAACGGTTTCACCGTGACGGCCGCCGCCGACGGCCTGGACGGTCTGGCGGCGTTCCGCTCCCGGCACCCCGACATCGCGCTGCTGGACGTGATGCTGCCGGGCCTGGACGGGGTGAGCCTGTGCCGCCGGATCCGCGAGGAGTCGCTGGTGCCGGTGATCATGGTGTCGGCGCGGGCGGACTCCATCGACGTGGTGCTGGGCCTGGAGGCCGGTGCCGACGACTACGTGACCAAACCGTTCGACAGCACCGTGCTGGTCGCCCGCATCCGCGCGGTACTGCGCCGCTTCGACCACGCGGCGACCGCGTCCGCCGGGCAGGACGGCGGCGGTGGCGCCGCCGGCCCGGGCACCCTGCGGTTCGGGGATCTGGAGATCGACACCGAGGGCATGGAGGTGCGGCGCGACGGCGCACCGGTGCTGCTGACCCCTACGGAGATGCGGCTGCTGCTGGAGTTCTCCGCCGCCCCGGGCACGGTGCTCAGCCGCGACCGGCTGCTGGAGCGGGTGTGGGACTACGACTGGGGCGGCGACACCCGGGTGGTGGACGTCCATGTCCAGCGACTGCGCGGCAAGATCGGACAGCGGCGCATAGAGACGGTCCGCGGCTTCGGCTACAAGCTGAGGGGCTGAGCGGCGGATGGACCCGCTGGATCTGCTCGTCGGCCCGCGCCCGCACCGGCGCCTGCTCCAGACCCTCCCCAGGTTCCGGCCGCTGCGGGAGACCGCCCGCCGCGGCCGGCGGTGGGTACCGCGCACCGGGCTGCGCTGGAAGCTCAGCACCGCCATCGCCATCGTCGGCGCGCTGGTGGCGCTGGTGCTCAGCCTGCTGGTGCACGGCGCCGCCCAGTCCTCGATGATCAACAGCAGTCGTGATCTCCAGGACGAGCGGCTGCTGACCGTCCAGCGGGTGCACGAGTCCACGGGCCGCATCTCCCTCGGCGCCGAGATCGACGATCCCGGGCTGCCCGAGCCGCTGCGGAAGGCCGTGGCCGGGGGCGAGCGCGCCACCTTCGTGACGGAGGGCCACGGCGAGTACCTCGACGTCTGGGCGGCCACCCTGCTGCCCGACGGCCGGGTGCTCTCCCTGCGCACCCGCTACACCGACCGCTACACCGTCCTCGCCGACCTCGACCGGGCGCTGGTGTTCGGCTCGGTGGCGGTGGTGCTGGGCGGCACGGTGCTGGGCGTGCTGATCGGCGGACGGCTCTCCCGCCGACTGCGCCAGGCGGCCGCGGCGGCGGGCCAGGTGGCCGAGGGCGAGACCTGGGTACGGGTGCGGGACTCGATCGGCGACCGGGTGCGCGACGAGACCGACGAGCTGGCCCGCGCCGTCGACCGGATGGCCGAGGCGCTCCAGCAGCGGCTGGAGGCCGAACGCCGGGTAACCGCCGACATCGCCCACGAACTGCGCACCCCGGTGACCGGTCTGATCGCCGCCGCGGAGCTGCTGCCCCCGGGACGTCCCACCGAACTCGTCCGCAACCGGGCCCAGGCGCTGCGCACCCTGGTGGAGGACGTACTGGAGGTCGCCCGGCTGGACGGTGCCGCCGAGCGCGCCGAACTGCAGGAACTGGCGCTGGGCGAGTTCGTCGCACGCCGGGTGCACGTGATGGCGCCCGACGCGCGGCTGAACATCACGCGGGAGTCCGTGGTGACGACCGACCCGCGCCGGCTGGAGCGCATCCTCGGCAACCTCCTCGCCAACGCCGCCCGCCACGGCCGCGGTCCCGTCGAGGTCGCGGTCGACGGCCGCCGGATCCGGGTGCGCGACCACGGCCCCGGCTTCCCCGAGGAACTGCTGGCCGAGGGGCCGAGCCGGTTCCGCACCGGCAGCCCGGACCGCGGCAGCGGGCACGGCCTGGGGCTGACGATCGCGGTGGGACAGGCCCGGGTGCTCGGCGCCCGGCTCACCTTCCGCAACGCCCGGCCGAACGGTGCGGTGGCCGCCCTGTGGCTCCCCCACACGCCGCCGGACGCCCGGCTGGTGTGAAGGAGCCCGCGCCCGCCCCGTACGGGAGGCGCCTCGTACGGGAGGCGGCCCGCTCGGGAGGCGCCGCCGTCAGTCGCAGACCTCCGACCACTCCTTGTCCGGGTCCAGCCAGTCCTCGCGGCGCTGGGTCAGCGCGTACCGGTTGCCGGAGGTGTCCCGGAAGACCGCCTCGATGCCGTACGGCCGCTCCCGCGGCTCCTGGACGAACTCCACGCCCCGTGCCCTGAGCTTCTCGTAGGTGCCGCGGCAGTCGTCCGTCCGCAGCGCCCCGGCGCCCAGCACCCCCTTGCCGACCAGTCTCGTCAGGGCCTCGACCGACTCCGGGTCGAGACCGGGGGCATCCGTGCGCACCAGGGTCAGCTCGACGTCCGGCCGGTCCCCGACACCGACCGTGACCCAGCGCGTGCCGTCCACGGTGATGTCACCGCGCAACTCGAAGCCCAGCTTCTCGACGAAGAACCGCAGATCCCGGTCCTGGTCGGTGGACCAGACGGTGACCGCGGACATTCCCTTGATCATGGTGTGCTCCCGAAGCCGGTCGTGGACCCGTGCTCTCACCCCCTTGCTTCTCCGCAATCACACTCCCCGAACCCAGCTCTCCGATGCTCGTGCACGGCCCTGCCGGCCGCCCTACGATCTCCCCGGGAAGAGCCTGAGAAGCCCACGGGGGGAGCCATGGACGCCGCGACCGTCGGGGCGCGGCTGGCGGCGGGCGCCGTCGCGCCGCTGGTGCGGAAACTGCTGGTGCGGGAGGGCCCGGGCGCGGGACTGGCCGACCGGCCGGTGCGGCTGAGCGGCCGGCTCTCCTTCCGGGGCGAGAAGCGCACCCTGGGCGAGAAGGAGCTGGAGAAGCTCGCGGACGAGCTGGTGGCGCGGGCCGTCGAGCCGCTTCCGGCAGCCGAGCGGCTGCCCGCGCACGAGGAGCGGGCCACCGCCCACGCCCTGGCCCGCACCCTGTACGCGCTGGGCGATCTGGACATGGACGACGTCCAGGCGGTCGAGCTGGGCGAGCGGGAACTGGCCCGGCGACTGCGCGCGGCGGCCGGGGAGCCCACCCGGGACCTGGCCGGGGGCGCGGCCGTCCTGCACGACGCGCTGCTGGAGGCCGCCTGCCGCCAGCTCCTGCACTTCTTCACCCAGCGCTCCACGTTCATCCCCCGCACCCTGGTGGAGCAGACCCGGCGGCTCGCGGCGCTGGAGGCGAGCCTGTCCCCGGCGGCCGGGAGGGCCCGCGCCCTGGCCGCCCGCTCCGCCGAGGACGCGGCGTTCGAGCGCCGGTACGCCGACTACGTCGCCCGTAAGCACAGCCGTCTGACGATCTACGGTCTGGACCTGGCGCACTCGCGCGAGTGGCGGCTCGACACGGCGTTCCTGTCCCTGGAGGCGAGCCGGGACGACGGCGCGGGCGAGCAGCCGGTCCCGGTCCGCACCGACCGGATCCTCACCGGCCGCACCCGGGTGCTGCTGCGCGGGGCGGCCGGCTCGGGCAAGACCACGCTGGTGCAGTGGCTCGCGGTGACGGCGGTACGGTCGCCGGACGCGGAGGACGTACCGCACCCGGAGCTCACCGGCCGCGTCCCCTTCGTCCTGCCGCTGCGCGCCTTCGCCGCCACCGGCGGGCTGCCCACCCCCGACCGCTTCCTGGAAGCGGTGCGCTGCCCGCTCGCCGGGGCCCAGCCGCCGGGCTGGGCGGACCGGGTGCTGGCGGACGGGCGCGGACTGCTGCTGGTCGACGGCGTGGACGAGATCCCCGAACGGGAGCGCGAGGAGACCCGCCGCCGGCTGGACGACCTGCTCGGCGCCTTCCCGGACAACCTCTGGCTGGTCACCTCCCGCCCCTCGGCCGTGCGCGACGAGTGGCTGGCCTCCCAGGGCTTCGGTGAGCTGTCCCTGACACCGATGGACCGGGACGACGTGGCGGCGTTCGTGACGCGCTGGCACACCGCCGCCGGGGCGGACCCCGAGATGGCCCGTTCCCTGCTGACCGCCCTGCGCACCAAGCAGGACCTGGGCCGGCTGGCCACCAACCCGCTGATGTGCGGCCTGCTGTGCGCCCTGCACCGCGAGCGCCGGGGCTTCCTTCCGCAGAGCCGCCGGGACCTGTACGAGGCGGCGCTGTCGATGCTGCTGGAGCGCCGCGACGTCGAGCGCGGCATGCACCGGGACGGTGATCTGCGGCTGGCCAAGGAGCCGCAGATCACCCTGCTGCAGAAGCTGGCGTACTGGATGGTGCGCAACGACCGCGCCCAGATGGACCGCGCGGACGCACTGGCCGTCCTGGGGGACGCGCTGCCGATGATGGCGTACCTCGAGGCCGGCCCGGAGGAGGTGCTGCGGTACCTGCTGGAGCGCAGCGGCCTGCTGCGCGAGCCCGTCGCGGGCCGGGTCGACTTCGTCCACCGCACCTTCCAGGACTACCTGGCGGCGAAAGCGCTGGTGGAGGCCCGCGACTTCCCGTGGCTGGTGGACAACGCGGACCGGACCGAACTGGAGGACGTGGTGCGGATGGCCGTCGCCCACGCCCGCCCGGACGAGCGCGCCCGCATCATCACCGGGGTGCTCGGCGATGTCCTGGGCGAGGGCACGGCCGTCCGCCGTGTGCTGCTGGCACTGGCCTGCTTGGAGCAGGCCACCGAGCTGGATCCCACGGTGCGGGAACAGGTGCGCTCCCTCGCCGGTGAGCTGCTGCCACCGCGGGACCCACGCACCGCTCGCGCCCTCGCCGACTTCGGCGGGCCACTCGTCCTGGAGCTGCTGCCCGGCCCCGAGGGGCTGCCGGACGAGGTGGCGGAGGCGGTCGTCGTCACCGCCACCCGTATCGGCACCGACGCGGCACTCCCCCTGCTCACCCGGTACCGGAGCCATCCCTCACTCGGCGTGCGCCGCCAGCTCGCCTGGTCCTGGCACCGCTTCGACCGCGAGACCTACGCCGAGGAGATCCTCGCCCACCTCGACGAGGAGGATCTGTACTTCTCCGCCCGCAGCACGGACGACCTGCGCGCTCTGCGCGCGCTGGGCGGCCGTTCCCGTATCCAGTACCGGTGCTTCTCCCTCAAGCCCGCACGCCTGATCGACAACATCGACGCGGGCACGCTGACCCATCTGTGGATCCGTGCCGATACATACTCACCGGACTTCTCCTGGCTGGAGGTCTTCCCCCGGCTGCGAGTCCTGGTGACGAGGCTCCGGTCGGTCGAGAAGCTGCCTCCGGGCATCGAACTCCGCTCCGAGCCCTGATTCACCCACCCACACACCCGCGGCCCGGGACCCCTTCCGAGGTCCCGGGCCGCGTCGTGTGGCTCGGTGGTGCTGCCCGGCGCCTACGCGCCGGGAGGCGTCACGCCTCCTTGGAGAGGTTCGGGCCGCCGCCCGCCGCCGACTCCACCGGAGGGGCGTCCGGCAGGGCCGACTTCTCCTCACCGCGGAAGGTGAACTTCTTCGCCTCACCCTCGCCCTCGGTGTCGACGACCACGATGTGACCGGGGCGCAGCTCGCCGAAGAGGATCTTCTCCGACAGGATGTCCTCGATCTCCCGCTGGATCGTCCGGCGCAGCGGCCGGGCGCCCAGGACGGGGTCGTAGCCCTTCTTGGCGAGCAGCTTCTTGGCGTCCGTACCGAGCTCGATGCCCATGTCACGGTCCTTCAGCCGCTCGTCCACCTTGGCGATCATCAGGTCGACGATCTGGATGATGTCGGTCTCGGTGAGCTGGTGGAAGACTACCGTGTCGTCGACACGGTTGAGGAACTCCGGCCGGAAGTGCTGCTTGAGCTCCTCGTTGACCTTGTTCTTCATCCGCTCGTAGCCGGTCTTGACGTCACCCTGGGCGGCGAAGCCCAGGTTGAAGCCCTTGGAGATGTCCCGGGTGCCGAGGTTGGTCGTCATGATGATGACGGTGTTCTTGAAGTCCACGACCCGGCCCTGGGAGTCGGTCAGGCGACCGTCCTCCAGGATCTGCAGCAGCGAGTTGAAGATGTCCGGGTGGGCCTTCTCGACCTCGTCGAACAGGACGACCGAGAACGGCTTGCGGCGCACCTTCTCCGTCAGCTGGCCGCCCTCCTCGTACCCGACGTAGCCGGGAGGCGAGCCGAACAGCCGCGAGACGGTGTGCTTCTCGCTGAACTCCGACATGTCGAGGGAGATCAGCGCGTCCTCGTCGCCGAAGAGGAACTCCGCCAGCGTCTTGGACAGCTCGGTCTTACCGACACCCGAGGGGCCGGCGAAGATGAACGAGCCACCGGGACGCTTGGGGTCCTTCAGACCGGCCCGCGTACGGCGGATGGCCTGGGACAGCGCCTTGATGGCGTCCTCCTGCCCGATGACGCGCTTGTGCAGCTCGTCCTCCATGCGGAGCAGGCGCGAGGACTCCTCCTCGGTGAGCTTGAACACCGGGATGCCCGTGGCGGTGGCCAGGACCTCGGCGATCAGCTCCTCGTCCACCTCCGCGACGACGTCCATGTCGCCGGCCTTCCACTCCTTCTCCCGCTTCGACTTCGCGGCGAGGAGCTGCTTCTCGGTGTCCCGCAGGGAGGCGGCCTTCTCGAAGTCCTGCGCGTCGATCGCGGACTCCTTGTCCCGGCGCACGTTCGCGATCTTCTCGTCGAACTCGCGCAGGTCCGGCGGGGCGGTCATCCGGCGGATGCGCATCCGGGAGCCGGCCTCGTCGATCAGGTCGATCGCCTTGTCGGGCAGGAAGCGGTCGGAGATGTAGCGGTCGGCGAGCTGCGCGGCGGCCACCAGGGCGGCGTCCGTGATGGACACCCGGTGGTGCGCCTCGTAGCGGTCGCGCAGACCCTTGAGGATCTCGATGGTGTGCGGCAGCGACGGCTCGGCGACCTGGATGGGCTGGAAGCGGCGCTCCAGGGCCGCGTCCTTCTCCAGGTGCTTGCGGTACTCGTCGAGCGTCGTCGCGCCGATGGTCTGGAGTTCACCGCGGGCCAGCATCGGCTTGAGGATGCTGGCGGCATCGATCGCGCCCTCGGCGGCGCCCGCGCCCACCAGGGTGTGGAGCTCGTCGATGAACAGGATGATGTCGCCGCGGGTGCGGATCTCCTTGAGCACCTTCTTCAGGCGCTCCTCGAAGTCACCGCGGTAGCGGGACCCGGCGACCAGGGCGCCCAGGTCCAGCGTGTACAGGTGCTTGTCCTTGAGCGTCTCGGGCACCTCGCCCTTGACGATCGCCTGGGCCAGGCCCTCGACGACCGCCGTCTTGCCGACGCCGGGCTCGCCGATGAGGACCGGGTTGTTCTTGGTACGGCGGGACAGCACCTGCATGACCCGCTCGATCTCCTTCTCGCGCCCGATGACCGGGTCGAGCTTGGACTCGCGGGCTGCCTGGGTGAGGTTGCGGCCGAACTGGTCCAGCACCAGGGAGGTCGAGGGCGTGCCCTCGGCGGGACCGCCGGCGGCGGCGGTCTCCTTGCCCCCGGAGTAGCCGGACAGCAGCTGGATGACCTGCTGCCGCACCCGGTTCAGGTCGGCGCCGAGCTTCACGAGGACCTGGGCGGCGACGCCCTCGCCCTCGCGGATCAGGCCGAGCAGGATGTGTTCCGTACCGATGTAGTTGTGGCCGAGCTGAAGGGCCTCGCGGAGCGACAGCTCCAGGACCTTCTTGGCACGGGGGGTGAAGGGGATGTGGCCGGACGGGGCCTGCTGGCCCTGGCCGATGATCTCCTCCACCTGCTGGCGGACCGCCTCGAGCGAAATCCCGAGGCTCTCCAGGGCCTTAGCGGCGACACCCTCACCCTCGTGGATCAGTCCCAGGAGGATGTGCTCGGTGCCGATGTAGTTGTGGTTGAGCATCCGGGCTTCTTCCTGAGCCAGGACGACAACCCGCCGCGCGCGGTCGGTGAACCTCTCGAACATCGTTAATCGCTCCTCAGAGCGGTCAGGCAGTAAGGGGTCGGTCCCCTCCCTGTCCTTCCGCAGCTTAGTCCCGCAAGCGGGGACCGCTCGTTCCGACTGCCGACACCCGTCCGGATCGCCCCCGCGCTGAGGCGGAGGAAAGCCGTACACCTTCCCGCCCTCGCCCCGGACAGCCGACAACAGTTCCAACCCGATGGTGCGAGACGATGTTCCCGCAGGCCAGACATATCCGCCCGCTTCCACTACGCCGACGGCGAACGCCCCATGGCCGACACGCCCGTCCACCGCTCCATCGCCGGTGCCGCACCCCCGTTCCACGTGGGATTTCCTAACCGACTTCTTACCCCGGGACACTGACAGTCCATGCGGGGCACGGGGGGCGCATCCGCTACTGGCGAACACTCTTGCGCGGCGGACGACGCCCGCTCAACCACGACACTCCGGCACGCCGGGTGACGGACGGCGGCGGTGCGTGACCGGGCCCCGCGGCCCGGCCCGCGTACGGCCCTCGGGAGGCCGCTGTGCGACCGCGGCCTCCCGGGCGGGGTTGCGGAACGGCTCCGGCCGGCGCCCCGGCCGGTACGGAGCGGTCGCTCCGGCGGGCGGAACGCCACCGCGCGCGACTTTCAGCCGTTCGCCTTCTCGTAGGCCTCGCGAATGTTGGCGGGGACCCGACCCCTGTCGTTGACCTCGTAGCCGTTCTCCTTGGCCCACGCGCGAATCCTCGCGGTGTCCTGGCTGCCGCCACCGCCGGCCGTACGGGCCTTGCCGCGGGCCGTACGTCCACCGGTGCGGCGGCCGCTCTTCACATAAGGCTCGAGCAGACCTCGGAGCTTGTCCGCATTGGCGGTGGTGAGGTCGATCTCGTAGGTCTTGCCGTCGAGGGCGAACGTCACCGTCTCGTCCGCCTCACCGCCGTCGATGTCATCAACAAGAAGGACCTGGACCTTCTGCGCCACCGGTTACTCCCATTCGTCGTGTGCGGTCAGTCATCGAAAACCGATTACTGATGCTGACGAAGAAAGCAAACCGCTTTTTCGGGGAAAACACAAACCCTCGGGGAAGTTTGCCCGGCGGATCCAGCCGGATTGGCGGGACCTTTCGGACATAGGCCACACGGCACCGGCGGCTCATAGGTGCAGCAGCATCCGTGTGTTGCCCAAGGTGTTGGGTTTCACCCGTTCGAGACCGAGGAACTCGGCCACCCCCTCGTCATAGGAACGCAGCAGCTCGCTGTAGACATCCCCGTCGACCGGCGTCTCGCCGATCTCGGCGAAGCCGTGCCGGGCGAAGAAGTCCACTTCGAAGGTGAGACAGAAAATGCGCCGCACTCCCAGCCAGCGCGCGGTCTGCAGCAGCTTCTCCAGCACCAGGTGCCCCACCCCCGTGCCCCTGAGCGCGGGGTCCACCGCCAGCGTGCGGACCTCGGCCAGGTCCTCCCACATGACGTGGAGGGCGCCGCAGGCCACCACCCGGGCGTCGTGGTCGCGTTCGGCGACCCAGAACTCCTGGATGTCCTCGTAAAGCGTCACCATCGGTTTGTCGAGCAGGATGCGATCGCGCGCGTACGTGTCGATGAGGCGGCGCACGGCACGCACATCACCGGTTCTCGCGCGGCGGACGGTGACCTCGCTTACCGGGCTCAGGGCTTCTGGCATGTCCGGACGCTATCGCTCCGAAGCCCCGCCGCTTCCCCCGGGGGCATCGAGATGCACGCCTTCCGGCTGCACGACCCGCAAGGCATCCCGCAGGGCTTCCCGCTGTTCCGCCGACATCATGCCGAAGAACGCCACAAGCGCCGCGGCGGGGTTGTCACTCGTGCACCATGCGTTGTTCATCAGTGCCGCGGAGTAGGCGGCCCGGGTGGAGACCGCTTCATATCGATAGGCCCGGCCTTCTCGCTCGCGCCGCAGCCAGCCCTTCTCCCGGAGGTTGTCCATTACGGTCATGACGGTGGTGTATGCGATCGGCCGTTCCCGCCGAAGGTCGTCCAGCACTTCTCGCACCGTGACCGGGCGGTTCCACCGCCATACCCGTGTCATCACCGCGTCTTCCAACTCTCCGAGTGGCCGGGGCACGGGAATAACGATAGTCCCGTATGGGCGAAATGCCCCGTACGCACCGCTTCATCCGCCGGGCCGCGGACGGAAAAGGCGTGCGCCGCGGGGCACGTCCGTCACGTCCCCGCGGCGCACGCCTCCCGCCGGCCGCGGCTGCCGCCGTCTAGCGCTCCTCGCCGCCGTCGGGCGACGCGCCCCGCGCGGCCTCGGCCCGCGCCATCGCGTCCACGGCGGCGTCCTCCTTGGCCTTGTTGGCGCCGCCCTGGTTCTTGACGATCGTCACGATGAGCGCGGTGAAGGCCACGGCCATCACCGCGGACGGGGTGAGTGCGGCGATGTACTCCATGCCGGTCAGCCTCCTTCGGTCCGGGCCTTCCAGCCTAACCGGCACCCCCGGACGTCAGACCGGCAGGGACCGCCGCGGCGGTGCGGACGGGCGCGGCACGGACGCCGGACGGGCCCGGGCGGACCGGGCGGCCACCGCCCGCTCACAGCGGCGCAGCAGCCCGGCACGGCGCTCCTCCTCCGCCGCCCCGGCCGGCTCGGCGCACAGCCCGCGCAGCGCCTCCAGATCGGCCCGGCGCGGCACGCAGTCCAGCGCCAGGGCCTCCTCCAGGAGTGCCAGATAGCCGGCCACCGCGCCCGGCAGCGCCGCCCGGTGGCGGTCCAGGTCGGCCAGCAGGAACGCCCGCAGCCGCCGCGCCTCCCGGGCCGCCTCCGCCAGGGCCCCCGCCAGCCGCCGGTACTCCCGCGCCGCCTCGGGCCGTACGGCGCCGGGACGCGGCGCGTGCGGCGCCGGGGCGCCGGCGGACCGGAGGGCGAACGCGAGGGCGCCTTCGAGCACCCGCAGCTCCTCGGCGCTGATGACCAGGGCGCCTCGGCAACCGTATGGCATGGGCATACGGTGACGGTACGTCAGGAAAACCGCAGAACCCGGCACACGACGCGAAAGGCCGGAAAACCACCCGGAACACCCGGCATACGGCCGTATGCCGCGCCCTGTCCCGCCCCCGTCCCGCCCTCGCCCGGAACGCCGGGACGTCAGCTCCGGGCCCGGTTCCGCTCGTAGACCAGCCGCAGGCCGATCAGCGTCAGCCACGGCTCGTGCTCGTCGATGGCCGCGGCCTCGCCCAGCACCATCGGGGCCAGTCCGCCGGTCGCGATGACGGTCACGTCCTCCGGGTCGTCCGCCAGCTCCCGGGCCATCCGCTCCACCACGCCGTCCACCTGTCCGGCGAAGCCGTAGAGGATGCCGGACTGCATGGCCTCCACGGTGTTCTTGCCGATGACGCTGCGCGGCCGGGCCAGCTCGATCTTGCGGAGCTGCGCGCCGCGCACCCCGAGGGCCTCGACCGAGATCTCGATGCCCGGCGCGATGACGCCGCCGGCGTACTCGCCCCGTGCGGAGACCGCGTCGAAGGTGGTGGCCGTGCCGAAGTCCACGACGATGCTCGGGCCGCCGTACAGCTCGACCGCGGCCACCGCGTTGACGATGCGGTCCGCGCCGACCTCCTTGGGGTTGTCCATCAGGACGGGCACCCCCGTCCTGGTGCCCGGCTCGACGAGGACGGACGGGATGTCCCCGTAGTGGCGGCGGGTCACCTCGCGCAGCTCGTGCAGGACCGAGGGGACGGTCGAGCAGACGCAGATGCCGTCGATGCCGTCGCCCAGCTCCACCCCCAGCAGCGGATGCATCCCCATCAGGCCCTGGAGCAGGACGGCCCACTCGTCGGCGGTGCGCCGGGGGTCGGTGGAGATCCGCCAGTGCTCGACGATCTCGTCGCCGTCGAACAGTCCGAGGACGGTGTGCGTGTTGCCGACGTCGATCGTGAGCAGCATCAGCTCCCCTCCTCCCCCGTCTCGTTACGCAGGTCCAGGCCGATGTCGAGGATCGGCGAGGAGTGGGTGAGCGCGCCCACCGCCAGGTAGTCCACACCGGTGGCGGCGTACGCGCGGGCGTTGTCCAGGGTGAGCCGGCCGGAGGACTCCAGCCGCGCCCGCCCGGCGACCAGCTTCACCGCCTCGGCGGTCTCCTCCGGGGTGAAGTTGTCCAGCAGGATCAGTTCCACGCCTTCGGCCAGGACGGGTTCGAGCTGGTCCAGCCGGTCCACCTCCACCTCGATCGGCACTCCGGGGAACTCCGCGCGGACCCGGCGGAACGCCTCCGCCACACCGCCCGCCGCCACCACGTGGTTGTCCTTGACCAGCGCGGCGTCCGACAGCGACATCCGGTGGTTGAGCCCGCCGCCGCAGCGCACCGCGTACTTCTCCAGGGCGCGCAGCCCCGGGGTCGTCTTGCGGGTGTCGCGGACCCGGGCGCCGGTGCCCTCCAGCTCGTCGGCCCACGCCCGGGTGGCGGTGGCGATGCCCGACAGGCGGCACAGCAGGTTGAGGGCGCTGCGCTCGGCGGTGAGCAGATCGCGGGTGCGGGTGCGCACCGACAGCAGCTTCTGGCCGGGCGCCACCCGGTCGCCGTCCTCGGCGTGCCGCTCGACCTCGAACTCCTCGGTGCACACCACCGACAGGATCGCCTCGGCGACCCGCAGCCCCGCGACGGTGCCCGCCTGACGGGCGGTGAAGTCGCCGGTGGAGACGGCCTCCTCGGGGATGGTCGCGACGGTGGTGACGTCCACGCCGTGGTCGAGGTCCTCCTCGATCGCCAGATGCGCGACGTCCTCGACCTGCACCGGGTCCAGGCCCGCGTCCGCCAGCAGCCGCGCCAGGTCCGGGTCCAGACCGCACTCCAGGGGGTCGAGGCCGAACTCGTCGCCGTCGCCGGCCCCGCAGCCGCAGGCGTCCCCGCAGCCGCCCGCCGCACCGTTCACCGCCTCGTCCGGGCGGTGGCGGCCGATCTGGAGCAGCGGTAGTTCGTCGGGTGTGGGGGTCACGGCTTCTCCTCGGGGGCGACCGGTGGAAAGGCGGTCGAGTCGGTCGTACGGACGACGAGCGTAGAGCCCTCGGCGGTGGGGCGCAGAGCGACCACCAGATGCCGGCGCCAGGCCTCGTCGTCGCGATCGGGGTGGTCCTCGCGCCAGTGGCAGCCCCGGGTCTCGGTGCGGCGCAGGGCGGCGGTGACCAGGACCCGGGCGACGAGGTGCAGGTTGGCCGTCTCCCAGGCCTCGACGCCGGGTTCGGCGGGCTTGCCCACCCCGTCGGACGCCGCGCAGAGCGCCGCCAGTTCCGCGTCGGCCCGCGCCAGGCTGCCGGCGGAGCGCAGCACTCCGGCGCCGGCGGTCATGGTGCGCTGGATCGCGTACCGCGCCTCGGGCGGCGGCAGCGGGACCGTCCGCCCGGCACCGGCACCGGCCGCGGGCGCGGCGGCGCGGCGCGGGGCGCGGGCGATGCCGGCGGCGATCCGCTCGGCGAACACCAGGCCCTCCAGCAGGGAGTTGGAGGCCAGCCGGTTGGCGCCGTGCACCCCGGTGCAGGCGACCTCGCCGCAGGCGTACAGGCCCGGCACGGTGGTACGGCCCGCCAGGTCGGTGCGGACCCCGCCGGAGGCGTAGTGCGCGGCGGGCGCCACCGGGACCGGCTCGGTGACCGGGTCGATGCCGTGGGCGCGGCAGGCGGCGAGGATGGTGGGGAAACGTTCCGCCCACATCCGTGCCCCGAAGTGCCGGGCGTCCAGGTACATGCAGTCGGCGTCCCGCTCGCGCATCCGCCGCATGATGGCCTTGGCGACGATGTCGCGCGGCGCCAGCTCGGCCAGCTCGTGCCGCCCGAGCATGAAACGCGTCCCGTCCGCGTCCACCAGGTGCGCGCCCTCGCCGCGCACCGCCTCCGACACCAGCGGCTGCTGGCCCTCGCTGCCCGCGCCCAGGAAGAGCACCGTCGGATGGAACTGGACGAACTCCAGGTCGGAGACCTCCGCCCCGGCCCGCAGCGCCAGGGCGACGCCGTCGCCGGTGGAGACGGCCGGGTTGGTGGTCGCGGAGAACACCTGCCCCATGCCGCCGGTGGCCAGCACCACCGCCGGGGCGTGCACGGCGCCCACGCCGTCGTGCCGTCCCTCGCCCATCACATGCAGGGAGACGCCCGCGGCGTGCCCGCGCCCGTCCTTGAGCAGGTCCAGGACGAGGGCGTTCTCCACCGTCTCGATGCCGGCCTCCCGTACCGCCGCGACCAGCGCCCGGGATATCTCCGCACCGGTCGCGTCACCGCCCGCGTGGGCGATACGGCGCCGGTGGTGGCCGCCCTCGCGGGTCAGCGCGATCTCCCCGGACGCCCCGGTGTCGAACCGCGCCCCGGCGCCGATCAGCCGCCGCACCGCGTCCGGGCCCTCGGTGACCAGGGTCCGCACCGCCGCCTCGTCGCACAGGCCCGCGCCCGCGACCAGGGTGTCGTCCAGGTGCTGCTCCGGGGTGTCGCCCTCGCCCAGCGCGGCGGCGATCCCGCCCTGTGCCCAGCGGGTGGAGCCGGCGTCCAGCCGGGCCTTGGTGACGATCACCGTCCGCCGCCCGGCGGCGGCGCAGCGCAGGGCGGCCGTCAGCCCGGCCACCCCGGAGCCGACCACCACCACGTCCGCCTCGATCGCCCAGCCGGCGGGCGGTGCCGTCAGCCGCAGGCCGGCCGCCGAGTCCGCGAAGTCGTTCACCGGGCTCCTCCGCTTTCTCCGGTTCCTCCGGCAGGAGGCCCCAGGCGCAGCCGGACGTTGTCGATCAGCCGGGTGGTGCCCACCCGTGCCGCCACGGCGAGCACGGCCTCGCCCTCGTAGGCGCCGGGTTCCTCCGGCACCGGGGTGAAGCCGTCCGGGTCCACCAGCGCCAGGTAGTCGGTCTCCAGCGGCGGGTCGGCCGACCGGGCCCCGTCCAGCACCGCCCCGGCCGCGGCGCGCACCTCGCGCGGTCCGCCGCCGGCGGCGAGCGCCTCGCGCCCGGCGGACAGGGCGCGGGACAGGGCCAGGGCCGTGGTGCGCCCGGCCGCCGACAGGTAGCGGTTGCGGCTGGACAGCGCCAGCCCGTCGGGCTCGCGCACGGTGGGCACGCCCACGATCTCCACGGGGAAGTTCAGATCACGGACCATGCGGGTGATCAGGGCGAGCTGCTGGGCGTCCTTCTCCCCGTACAGCGCCACGTCGGGGGCGGTGAGGTGGAGGAGTTTGGCGACGACGGTGAGCACGCCGTCGAAGTGGCCGGGACGGTGGGCGCCCTCCAGCCGCTCCCCCATCGGGCCGGCGCTGACCCGCACCTCGGGCTCCCCGCCCGGGTAGACCTCCGCGACCGGCGGCGCGAAGACCGCGTCGGCGCCCGCCCCGGCGGCCACCACCAGATCCGCGTCCAGGGTGCGCGGATAGCGGTCCAGGTCCTCGTCCGGGCCGAACTGCAGCGGGTTGACGAACACGGTGACCACCACCTGCCCGTCCGGCCCGGCCGCCGCGCGGGCGGCACGGATCAGGGCGGCGTGCCCCTCGTGCAGGGCACCCATCGTCATCACCACCGCCCGCCGCCCGGCGCGCGGCAGGGCGCGCAGCTCGGCGGCGGTGCGCGGTACGGGCACGGCCCGGCCCTCTCGTTCCACGGTCCCTCCGGTCACCGGTTCCCCCCGTCGGAGAGGACCTCCAGCAGGTCCTCGGCCAGCTCCGGCCTGAGCAGGCCGTTGGCCAGGGCCCGGTCCGCGGTGGTGCGGGCCATGGCCAGATAGCCCGCCACCGCCTGCGGGGCGTGGCGGCGCAGTTCGGCGACATGGGCGGCGACCGTCCCCGCGTCGCCCCGGGCGACCGGGCCGGTCAGCGCGGCGTCGCCGGAGCGCAGCGCGTTGTCCAGGGCCGCGCCGAGCAGCGGGCCGAGCATCCGGTCGGGGGCGGCGACCCCGGCCGCGCGCAGCAGGTCCATGGCCTGCGCGACCAGGGTGACCAGGTGGTTGGCGCCGACGGCCAGGGCCGCGTGGTACAGCGGCCGGGCCTCCTCGGCGATCCACTCGGGTTCCCCGCCCATCTCGATGACCAGCGCCTCGGCGGCCAGCCGCAGCTCCTCGGGCGCGGTGACCCCGAACGGGCAGCCCGCCAGCCGGGAGACGTCCACGGGCGTGCCGGTGAACGTCATCACCGGGTGCAGCGCCAGCGGCAGGGCGCCGGCCCGGGTCGCCGGGTCCAGCACGGCGGTGCCGTAGCGGCCCGAGGCGTGCGCCAGCAACTGGCCGCGCCGTACCGCGCCGGTCCCGGCCAGGCCCGCGACCAGAGCGGGCAGGGCGTCGTCGGGGACGGTGAGCAGGACGAGCTCGGCGCGGGCCAGCACCTCGGCGGGCTCCACCAGCGGCACCCCCGGCAGCAGGGCCGCGGCCCGGCGGCGGGAGGCGTCGGAGACGCCCGAGGCGGCCACCGGGCGGTGGCCGGCCAGCCCGAGCGCGGCGGCCAGGGCGGGGCCGACGCGGCCCGCGCCGACGACGCCGACGGTCAGGCGCGCGGGACGGTCCCCGGCGGCACCCGAGGAGTGTTGGTTCACGTGAGATGGGCCTTCCGTTCCAGTCCGACGGATCCGGTACCGGACGATTGCTGCCATGCTACGCGGACGTACGGGGTCGCCGTTCCGGAGGCGGTACGGCCGTACCCGGTGCGGTCCCGGTGGGCGATGATCGGCCCATGACCCCGGATCCGGACAGAACGAACGAGGAAGCACCCGGCGGCACCGGCGAGGACGCCGCGCGGGAGCGGCGGTTCGCGGCGTGGAACCGCGCGCCGCGCAGACTGGCCGACGGCCCCGCCGGCGGGACGCTCGCCGGGTGGCTGGCCCGGCTCGCCGAGGTGGGCGCCGGGGTCTGGGACCTGGCGGGCCGCCCCGACCTGTACGGGGACGGCGTCGTCACCGCGCTGGAGGAGCGCACCGCCGCCCTGCTGGGCACCGGGGCCGCCGCGTTCTTCCCCACCGGCACCATGGCCCAGCAGATCGCCCTGCGCTGCTGGGCGGACCGCACCGGCAGCCCCGTCGTCGCCCTGCACCCGATGTCGCACCCCGAGCGCCACGAACGGGGAGCGCTGGTACGGCTCGCCGGGCTGCACACCGTGCACCCGACCGCCGAGCCGCGCATGCCCACCGCCGACGAGATACGGGAGCTCCCCGAGCCGTTCGGCACACTGCTGCTGGAACTGCCGCTGCGTGACGCGGGCTTCGTGCTGCCCACCTGGGAGGAGCTGGTGGAGACCGTCACCGCGGCCCGGGAACGGGACGCGGTGGTGCACCTCGACGGGGCCCGGCTGTGGGAGTGCACCGAGCACTTCGGGCGCCCGCTCACCGAGATCGCCGCCCTGGCCGACACCGTGTACGTCTCGTACTACAAGTCCCTCGGCGGGCTCTCCGGCGCCGCCCTGGCCGGTCCGCCCGACCTGGTGGAGGAGGCGCGCGCCTGGCGGCACCGCTACGGCGGGCAGCTCTTCCAGCAGTGGCCCGCCGCGTTGTCCGCGCTGGTGGGGCTGGAGCGGGAGCTGCCCCGGCTGCCGGAGTACGTCGCCCACGCACGGACGGTCGCGGGCGCCCTGCGGGAGGGGCTGGCCGCGGCCGGGGTGCCGTGGTTCCGGATCCATCCGGAGGAGCCGCACACCCACCAGTTCCAGGTGTGGCTGCCGTACGGCGCCGAGGAGCTGACCGAGGCGGGTGTGCGGCAGGCGGAGGAGGACGGGACGGTGCTGTTCCGGTGGTGGGGGGCGCCGGGGCCGCCCGGGACGGCGATGGCCGAGGTGACGGTGGGCGCGCCCGGTCTGGGCTGGCGTCCGGCGGACGTCCGCGAGGCACTGTCCGCGTTTCTGGCCCGGGTGCCCGCCACGGGGTGAGGTGTGCCCTGGGCGGGCACCGGGGGGTGCGGGTTCTGTGCGTGCGGGGGTCGGGGCCAGTCCGGGGCGACCATTCCGGACGGCATGATTTACGGCCGTGATCGTGCCACGTTTTGTCACTCTCTCACTGGCCGCAAATCACGCTTGAGTGTCCGGAACGGCCGCCCCTCCCCGTCCCCTCCCGCCGTCGCCCGACTACCGGTCCGATTCCCCTGCGCTCCAGACCAGCCCCACTCCCGACACGGTCGCCCGATCGCGGACCGCGTCACATACCTCCCCGGGCCGATCCCGCTCCCGAGATGGTCGCCCGGATCGGGGATCGGCACGGACCGGGCGGTCGGACGTGCCCGCAGGTCGCCCCGGCTCCGCCAGGGGACACCCCCGCACACCGGGACGAGCAGCGCACCGGCCGCCCTCACAGGTGCGGGCGCACGGCCGGCAACCCGGCCCGCACCGCGGCACGTCCTGGTCACCCTCGCCACCAGGAGCGAGTGGCCGTCCGGCCACGGCCAGGGGCGTCACACGACGTATGGGGTGGGTGGGCGTGGAGGACCGCAGGCACGACGGGGCGCACCCGGCGACGGCGGGGAGGGGACGGGGAGGGGCGACCGTTCCGGACACTCAAGCGTGATTTGCGGCCAATGAGAGAGCCACGGCACGTGCTACGGCAACGGCCGTAAATCATGCCGTCCGGAATGGTCGCCCCGGACTGGCCCCGACCCCAGCACGCACCCCACCCGCACCCCGGGCGCAGCCCGGGCACGGCAACCGCACCCTCACCCCGTGGCAGGGCCGCCCCCCGCCCGCACCAGCCCCGTCTCGTACGCCAGCACCACCGCCTGCACCCGGTCGCGCAGCTCCAGCTTGCCGAGGACCCGGCCCACATGCGTCTTGACGGTGGCCTCCGAGAGCACCAGCCGCGCGGCGATCTCGCCGTTGGACAGCCCCTGCGCCACCAGCAGCAGCACCTCGCGCTCCCGGTCCGTCAGCCGCTCCAGCCCCCCGGCCCGCGGCCGCTCCCCGGCGGCGGGCAGCAGGGTGGCGAAGTGGTCGATGAGGCGGCGGGTGGTGGACGGGGCGACCACCGCGTCCCCGCTGTGGACCGCGCGGATCGCGCCCAGCAGTTCACCCGGCGGCACGTCCTTGAGCAGGAAGCCGCTCGCCCCGGCCCGCAGCGCGGAGAAGGCGTACTCGTCGAGGTCGAAGGTGGTCAGGATCAGCACCCTGGGGTTTCCGGGGCCGCCCTCGCCCCGCTCACGGATGCGGCGGGTGGCCTCGACGCCGTCCAGGCGGGGCATCCGCACGTCCATCAGCACCACGTCCACGGCGGTGGCGCGCAGCCTCTCCAGGGCCTCGGCACCGTCCGAGGCCTCGGCGACGACCGTCATGTCGGGCTGGGCGTCCAGCACCATGCGGAAGCCGGTGCGCAGCAGCGCCTGGTCGTCGACGAGCATCACCCGGATGGTCATGGCAGGTCCCTCTCCTGTGGTCGCGCGGTTCACATCGTGCTCTTCAGCGGCAGCACCGCGCTGATCCGGAAGCCGCCACCGGGCCGCGGCCCGGCGTCCAGGCTGCCGCCGACCATGCCGACGCGCTCGCGCATCCCGATCAGCCCCTGGCCCAGCCCGTCCAGGCCGCCGACCTCGTACAGCTCCCGCTGCGCGCCGCGGCCGTCGTCCTCGGCGAGCAGGGTCAGGTCGTCGGCGCCGTAGGTCAGCCGGACGGTCGCGCCGACGTCCGGCCCACCGTGCTTGCGGGTGTTGGTCAGCGCCTCCTGCACGATGCGGTACGCGGTCAGCCCGATGCTGCTGGGCAGCGGGCGCGGGGTGCCCTCGACGCGGAAGTCCACCGGCAGGCCCGTGCCGCGCACCTGGTCGACGAGCTCGGTGAGCTGCTCGATCCCGGGCTGCGGCACGTACTCCCCGCCCTCGGCCTGTTCCCCGGTGCGCAGCACGCCCAGCAGCCGCCGCATCTCCGACAGCGCCTGGCGGCCGGTGCCGGAGATGGTCTCCAGCGCCTTCCTGGCCTGGTCGGGCGCGTTGTCCAGGACGTAGGCGGCGCCGTCGGCCTGGACGACCATCACCGAGACGTTGTGCGCGACCACGTCGTGCAGCTCCCGTGCGATACGGGCGCGCTCGGCGGCGACGGCCACCTTCGCCTGCGCCTCGCGCTCCTTCTCCAGCCGGGCGGCACGTTCCTCGAGCTGCGCGTAGTACGCCCGCCGGGTGCGCATCGAGTCGCCGAGCACCCAGGCCAGCACGAAGGTGGCGGTCAGGAAGACGGTGCCGACGATCTCCGCGGCGATCGACTGCTTCTCGTCGGGCCAGCGGAGCGCGGAGATCGTGGGCGCGACCAGGGCACCGGCGAGGGCCAGCCGGGAGGCCCAGCGCCTGCCCCGGGAGGCGTTGGTGAAGACGATCACCAGCATGGCGAAGTTGGCCGGCACCGGGAACGCGCCGGTCACCACCTCGGCCATCCCCGTCCCGGCGGTCAGCAGCAGCATCCGCTCGGGCGCGCGGCGCCGCAGGGCCACCGCCGTGCACAGGGCGAGGACGATCGGCACGGAGGCGATCAGCTGTACCTCGCTCTGCTTCACCGGCGGCTCCGGCGCCGCTATGACCGAGACGAGCCATCCGGCGGACATCGCCAGCAGGACCAGGGCCCACAGACTGTCGACCCAGGTGGGATGCCTGCGTATGAACTCGTATACCCGGTACACATCACCCAGCGTAGGCAGACGCGGCACGGGCGGGAGTCAACCCGGCGGGCGATCCCCGTCCGTTCCGCCTACTCCCCAGGGTGGAGGCAGCGGTGCCCGGCGCGGCTGGAGCAGCCAGGTGAAACCGCCCAGGCCCGCGGGATCGGTCAGCTCGGCGGCCTCGCCCGCGCGGCCGAGCAGCCGCACGTACGCGGCCGGGTCCGTCGAGGCCAGGGCGAGGGGCGGGCGGTCGCCGCGCACGCCCAGGGCGCGCAGCGCCTCGCGCTGGGGGAGCAGCAGGGCCGGTCCGTGGTCCGGCGGCGTGTGGACGGCCGCCGCGCAGGCGTCGAGGGCGACATGGGCGGTCAGGTCGCGGTCGCCGTCGGGGACGGGCGGCACCTCGCGGCCGTCGCGGTAGCCGGTGAGGGTGCCCAGCGGCGGGCGGGCGGCGCGGGTGTGGGCGTAGTCCACGGCGACGGCCAGACCGCTCTCCAGGCGGGACACGGCCGCCGCCCACGCCTCGTCGCGGGGGCGGCCGATCTCCGCGCGGTGGCCCGGCCCGGGCGGCAGCGGCCACCAGCGGGCCAGCCACCGCGCGTCCGCGCCGGTCACCGGTTCGCCCGGGTGCTCGGTGCCGTCGCCGTCCACCAGGACGTAGCGCGGTACGCCGTCGCCGTCGGTCTCGGCGACGTCCACGGGCACGTCGTCCAGCCACTCGTTGGCGAACAGCAGCCCGGCCGCGCGGTGCGGTGGTTCGGCGGACCAGCCGATCGCCGGGTCCAGTCCGGCGGGGCGGGGGGCGCGTTCGACGGCGTGGGCGCGCACTCGGGGGGCCAGTTCGCCGGGCAGCGCGGCCAGCACGCCGGTCAGCAGTTCGCCGCGGCCCGCGCCGTAGTCGATCAGCGCCAGCTCGGCGGGGTGCCCCAGCACCTCGTCCACGCGCCGCAGCAGTTCGGCCACCGCGTGCGCGAACAGCGGCGAGGCGTGCACCGAGGTGCGGAAGTGGGCGGCGGGCGCCTGCCGCACGAAGAACCCCTCCGGCCCGTAGAGGGCCTCCTCGGCGGCCTCCCGCCAGCGCCGTGGTCCCGGCCTCCGCTCGCCGGTCACTTGTCGATGTCGCCGACGACGAAGAACATCGAGCCCAGGATCGCCACCATGTCGGCCACCAGCGTGCCGGGCAGCAGTTCGGACAGCACCTGGACGTTGTTGTACGAGGCCGAGCGGAGCTTGAGCCGGTACGGGGTCTTCTCCCCCTTCGAGACCAGGTAGTAGCCGTTGAGGCCGAGGGGGTTCTCCGTCCAGGCGTAGGTGGCGCCCTCGGGGGCCTTCAGCACCTTGGGCAGCCGCTGGTTGACCGGGCCGGGCGGCAGTTCGGCGAGGCGGTCCAGGCAGGCGTCGGCGAGGTCGAGGGAGTTATGGGTCTGCTCCAGCAGCACCTCGAAGCGGGCCAGGCAGTCGCCCTCGGACCGGGTGACGACCGTCAGGACGTCCGCCAGCTCCCCGTAGGCCAGGTACGGCTCGTCGCGGCGCAGGTCGAAGTCCACCCCGGAGGCGCGGGCGAGGGGGCCGCTGACGCCGTAGGCGTGGACGGTGGCCGCGTCCAGGACGCCCACCCCGCGGGTGCGGCCGCGGAAGATCTCGTTGCCCAGGACGAGCCGGTCGTAGACGTCCGTCTTCGCGCGGACCTCGGCGACGGCCTGCCGGGTGCGGCCGAGCCAGCCGGCCGGGAGGTCCTCCTTGAGGCCGCCGACCCGGTTGAACATGTAGTGGATGCGCCCGCCGGAGACCTCCTCCAGGACGCGCTGGAGCGCCTCGCGCTCGGTGAAGGCGTGGAACATCGGTGTGATCGCGCCCAGTTCCAGGGGGTAGGAACCGAGGAACATCAGGTGGTTGAGGACCCGGTTGAGCTCCGCCAGCAGGGTCCGCGCCCACACCGCGCGGACGGGCACCTCCATGCCGAGCATCCGCTCGACGGCCAGGACGACGCCGAGCTCGTTGGAGAACGCCGACAGCCAGTCGTGGCGGTTGGCCAGCACGATGATCTGCCGGTAGTCGCGCGCCTCGAAGAGCTTCTCGGCGCCGCGGTGCATGTAGCCGATCACCGGCTCGGCGGCGGTGATCCGCTCGCCGTCCAGGACGAGCCGCAGCCGCAGCACGCCGTGGGTGGAGGGGTGCTGGGGACCGATGTTGAGCACCATGTCGGTGCTCTCCGCCGCGCCTCCGACGCCGACGGTCGTCTCGGTGTGCTCGGTGGCCGTGCCGGGCTGGGTCATGGTCCCAGTCTGGCAGCAGTGCGCGACGCCCCGCGCCGCCGGCCACCGCTCCCGCCTACTCTTGCCGGTATGAGCCAGCCAGCCGGAGGACCACCGCAGCCGCCGCAGCCACCGCGACCGCCGGGGACGGCCGAGCGGCCCGAGCCGGCGGGCACGGCGGAGCGCACCACCGGGGACGAGTCGTGGCGCGGTGTGGAGCGGGGGCTGCTGCGGATGCGCAGGACGGTGCTGGCCGCCGTGCTCCTCCCGCTCGCCGCGGTGCTGGGCCTGCTCCTGTATCCGCTGGCCGGGCCGGGCTGGGCGGCCGCCGCGCTGGTGCCGCTGGCGGCGGCGGCCTGGGGCTGGCGGGCCCTCGCCCGCAACTGGGCGTCCTGGCGGTACGCCGAGCGCGCCGACGAGCTGCTGATCAGCCGCGGGGTGATCTGGCGCGAGCTGACCGTCGTGCCGTACGGCCGGATGCAGCTGGTGGAGGTCACCTCCGGGCCGCTGGAGCGGCACTTCGGGCTGGCCCGGCTGCAGTTGCACACCGCCGCGGCGACCACCGACGCGCACATCCCCGGTCTGACGCCGAAGGAGGCCGAGCGGCTGCGGGAGCGTCTCACCGAGCTGGGCGAAGCCCGGTCCGCGGGGCTGTGATGGCGCTGCTGGAACGTCCCGAGGGCAGGCGGCTGCACCCGGTCACGCCGTGGCGGCGGGCCTGGGCGCCGGTGGCGGCGCTGCTGGCCTTCGCCGTGCAGGACCCGGAGCGGGCCCGGCGGGGCGTGGAGTCCCTGACACCCGTCTGGCTGCTGGCCGCGCTGGCGGTGGTGCTGCTGGTGGCGGCGGCGTACGGCTTCCTGTCCTGGTGGATGACGAGCTATCTGGTGACCGACACCGAACTGCGCATCCGTACCGGCCTGTTCTTCCGGCGCGCGGCGCACATCCGGCTGGACCGCATCCAGGCGATCGACGTCGGCCGGCCCCTGCTGGCCCGGATCGCCGGGGTCGCCAAGCTCAAACTGGACGTGGTCGGCGCGGAGAAGAAGGACGAGCTGGCCTTCCTCGGCGAGTCCGACGCGGTGGCGCTCCGCGCCGAGTTGCTGGCGCGGGCGGCGGGCATGGCGCCCGAGGACGCGCCCGGGGTGGGCGAGGCGCCCGCCCGGGAGCTGGTCCGGGTCGACACGGGGATGCTGCTCGGCTCCCTGCTGCTGCTCGGCAGCGGCTGGGCGGCGCTGGCCGCGGCGCTCTTCTTCCCGCTGCTGTTCGGGCTGCTGCTCGGCAGCGTCTGGCCCGCCGTGGCGATCGCGGTACCGCTGATCGGCGGGGTGTGGCGGACCAGCGCGGGCCGTTTCATGACCGAGTTCGACTGGGTGGTGGCCGAGTCCCCGGACGGGGTGCGGCTCGACCACGGGCTGCTGGACCGCGCGCACGCCACCGTCCCGCCGGGCCGGATCCAGGCGGTGCGGATCGTCGAGCCGCTGCTGTGGCGGCGGCGCGGCTGGGTGCGGGTCGAGCTGGACGTCGCGGCCGGGGGCAACGAGGGCGGCGTCCTGCTGCCGGTCGCCACCCGGGAGACCGCCCGGGGCGTGCTGGGGCGGGTGCTCCCCGAGGTCGACCCGGCCGAGGCGGAGGCGGCCCTGGCCCCGGTGCCGCGCCGGGCCCGCTGGGTGGTGCCGCTGTGGTGGCGGGGGTACGGGCACGGGGTGACGGGGTCGGTCTTCGCGACCCGCCGCGGGCTGCTGTGCCGCAGGCTGGAGATGGTGCCGCACGCGAAGGTGCAGAGCGTCCGGATGAACCAGGGACCGTGGGAGAGGCGGCTGGGGCTGGCGAACGTCCAGGTCGACCACGGCGCGAACGGCGCGGTGGCGGCCCGGCTGCGGGACGCCGACGAGGCCCGCGCGGTGGTCGAGGCCCAGGCGGAGCGCTCCCGCACCGGGCGCCGCACGGCACGTCCGGAGCGCTGGCTGACGCGGTAGCGGCGGCGGGCGCGGGGTCGGGCGGGTCAGGCGCGGGCGCGGCTCGGCTGGCTCGGCTCCCCGGAGTCCTTCTCCTGTTCCCCGGCGGAGCTCCCGGCGTCCTCGCCGTCCGGACCGGCCGCGCCGGATTCCGCGGTGCCGGCCGCACCCGGACGGATGACCTCGCCCGCGGCGGAAGCCCCGGACTCCGGTCCGGGAGGGGTCCCGGCCGCCCGGTCGCCCTCCTCGTCCCGGTCGGACGGGGACTCGGCGGGCGGCCGCGGCCCCCCGGACCCTCTGCGCCGCCGCGGGGCGCCGCCGGTGCCGAAGAAGTCGAAGCCGCCGCGCTTGGGCGTCTGGCTGCCGCTCCGGCTCGGATACGGCTCCCGTCCCGGCGGCGGCACGGCCGGCTCCCGCTCCTCCGCCGCCTTCCGCTCGGCGTCCTCCCGCTCCCGCTGTGCCTTCTCCTGCTGCTCCTCCTGGAGCACGGCGTTCGTCCGCAGCCGGGCCAGGGCCTCGCTCGCCTGGAGATAGGTCAGCGGGGTGGGCGCGCCCGAGGCCCGGCGGTGGTCGGCCGCCCCGGTGGTGAGCTCCTTGACCTGCCCGGCGGCCTCCAGGGCGAGCTGCCGCCGCCCCTCCAGCGCGCTGGCGCGCTCGGTCTCGGCGGTGGCGTACCGGCGCAGCAGCGCGGCGTGCTCGGTCCGCAGCCGGGTCAGCTCGGCCTGCTTCTCCCGGAGCGTGATCTCCACCTTCCTGCGGAGCTCGGCGGCCTCCTCCAGCTCGGTCTCCAGCTCCGCCTGCCGCTCCTCGGCCCGCCACTCGGCCGTGGCCCGGGCGGCCCGCACCTCGGCCACCCGCCGGCCGGCCTCCCGGTCCCAGTGGCGCAGCAGCACGGCCCCGGCGACGGCGGCCAGCGCCGCTCCGGTGGTGAGCACGCGCAGCGCCACCACTCCCGGGGCGCCGACATCACCCACCAGCCAGGCCACGAGCGCGCAGAAGAGTGCGGCGCCCGCCACGGCGGACGGCGCGAGCATCCGGTGCAGGGGAGGTGCTTGGCGGTGGCGTCCTCGTGGCATGGCCTGGAATTTACCGTGGGTGCCGCCCATTGAGGCACCGTCCCTCCCCATTCGTTATCTCGCGTGTCCCCCGATCCCCACACCCCGTCAGAAACCGCCGTCCCGTTCCCGTGACGGGAACGATCAGTCTCGGCGCCGGACCACCAGGGCCGAGACCACCACGACCACGGTGAGCACGGCGATGACGCTGACCACGGCCAGCCGCATCGCCGGCCCGAGGGTGTTGTTGCCCTCGTGGGCGAAGTCGTACCAGACCAGGACCGACTGGAACAGGGCGATGGCCGTGAAGACGAACAGCAGCCGGTTGCGGCGCTCGTCCCGCCGGTACTGCGTCATGCTGCGATGGAAGTCGAGGATGTCGCGCAACGACTGGAGCTGGACCTCCAGCACACCGCGCTCGCGTTCCATCGCCCAGCGCTCCATCGCCGCGTCCATCACCACCGCGCCCGCGTTCACGGTGTAGCGGCTCTCCTCCAGCCGCACCATGTCGCGCAGCGCCAGATCCTTGCTGAGTTTGAGGGAGGCGGTGAACTGCCGGTCGACCTCCGCCACCCGGTTCCAGCGGGTGTCGTTGAGCTGCAGCATCCGGGCCGACACCAGCCGGTTGGCCTCGTCCACCGCGATCCATTCGGTGGTGGCCGCCATCACGCCCTCCAGCACCTCGCGGATCCGGTGGCCCGGCAGCCGCTCCAGGGTCGTGAAGCCGTCCCCGAAGCGCAGCAGCGCGTCATCGTGGATCCTGCGCTCCACGCCGTAGACCCGGGTCGCGCCCGGCTCCTGGTCCCGCGGCGGGTCCACCAGCACCCGGTGCCACCACAGCAGCCGTCCGGGTTCCATCGCCGCCTCGCCCACCGGATCGACCAGCCCGCGGGCGAGCATCCGTTCCGAGACGCCGTCGGTCCAGCGGGCGACATGCGGGTTGAGATTCTCCACCAGTTCACTTTCGCGGCGGTGCATGGCATTCCGGTCCGGGACCTGGATCGTCAGCATGACGTAGCAGTAACCGTTGGGCCCGAAGCGGCACCGCAGCGGTCCGATGCCCGCGAGGCGGACCGTGCCGACGGTCTTCTCGCCGCTGAGCCGGGATCCGCCGGTGGACATGTGGTGGTCGAACAGCAACTGGGAGTCCGGTGTGTCGACCTGTGGTGAGAAATCGGGCACCGTCTCGGTGACGGCCTCCTTCAACGCCCTGCCGACCTCGCCCCCGAAGGTGTTCGCGCATAACCGGAAGCGCATGAGAAAAGGCGCGATGAGTACCACCTGCATGACAGCCGCCCCCTGCACATCCCCGTCGTCCGCCGATCGGACCGCGGACGGGCCGTGCGCCATCAGGCCGTCTGCGCGCCCGGAGCCGTGAACAGTGTCCACTCGCCGTGTCCGGCCTGGCCGCCCTCGACGGCCCATCCCCTGCCCAGCAGCCTCCGCATCCGGTCCGGCAGGACGTACAGCGGCGTCCCCGAACGGAACGAGGTGCACCACAGGAGCTGCCCGCCGGGTTCGACGACCCGCGCGATCTCGGCGGGGTTGAACACCCCGTTGAGCGACACTACCAAGGGAACCCGCGCCGTCGCCAAGGGTAGTGCCCGTACGTCGGCCACCGCCCAGCACACCCTGGGCACCTCCACGCGCCGCCGTATCATCTCCGGGCTCAGATCACACGCGACCACGGTGGGAACGGTCTCGGCTACGGCGGCCGTCGCCTCACCGGTACCGCAGCAGATCTCCACCGCCCACCGGGCGGGCCGGGCACGGCGCAGTCCCTCACGCACGGGAAGGTCGTAGCCGTACTGCCCGTCGGTCCAGGACCGCCACTCCTCGGCCATCCGCTCGTACGAGAGCCGCAGGCCCAGCCACGCTTCGTGGTCCTCGGGATCCCTCAGCAGACGCTCCTGGAAACGGCGGCTGGGATGGACGTCGGCCTTCAGGTCGGGCGGGCTCGGGATCTCCTCCATTCCGTGACGATAACCGCCGACAGGTCTGGACCGGTAGCCGCCGTCCGCCGTGCGGGCCTGGTCAGGCCGTTGCCGCCGTCGGCGGCTCGTCGTCGTCCTCCGGGAGCCTGCACACCCGCTGCAGGAAGATGCCCGCCGCCACCACCGCGGCGCCCGCCAGCACCGCCAGACCGGCGTAGACCACCTGGTCGCGGCGGGCGGGCACGTCCATGGCGTTGAGGAGCAGGTGGAGGCCGGCGCCGCCGTACGCGCCCGCCGCCAGGGCCGCCACCAGGGCGCTGGCCTGGCCGAGGACGACGGCGCGGGCCGCCATGATCGGCTCCACGCCCTTCGCACCGGGCTGCCGCTCGCGCTGGGCGCGCAGCCGGGCGCGGAGCGACAGGGCGGTGGCGGCCAGGACGGCGGCGATCAGCGCGAGCACGACCGGGGCCGCGACCGGCACGGCCGGTGGTGTGCCCAGCCCGTCCCACATCCCGGTGCCCGCCCAGGACAGCACCAGGGCGAGTACGAAGAGGCCGGCCAGCGTCCTGATACGTAGTTCCCTCACGGAACTCCCCACGTCGTCTGAGAGGCGGCGGTTGAGAGGCGGCGGTGCCCGGTGGCGCCGCCGTGGTCACTCGGGCAGTCGCAGTTCCAGGTCGTCCCGGCGGGTGATGCCCTCCCGGCCGACCGTGTCGAGCAGTTCCGCCACCGGACCGCGCCCCGGAACCTCGGCGTCCGGGTCCACATCGTGCCACGGTGCCAGGACGAAGGCCCGCTCGTGGCAGCGCGGGTGGGGGAGGGTCAGCACGGGGTCGTCGGAGACGGCGTCCTGGTAGACGACGATGTCCACGTCGATCGTCCGCGGCCCCCAGTGCTCGTCGCGCACCCGCGCGTAGGCCTCCTCGATGGCGTGGGCCCGCTCCAGCAGCGAGGCGGGCGGCAGGGTCGTCTTCAGCAGGACGACGGCGTTGAAGTACGCGGGCTGGGTGCCCGGTTCCACTCCCCAGGGCTCGGTCTCGTACACCGGCGAGACCTCCTTGACCCGCACCCCCGGGGTCTCCTCCAGCGCGTCGACGGCGCCCTGCAGGGTCTCCAGCCGGTTGCCCAGGTTGCCGCCGATGGAGAGGACGGCGCGCTTGGGGTTGTGCAGGGTCATGTCGGCGGCGTCGACCTGGCGCACCACGGAGGCGGGCACCGGCTGCACGGTCGGGTCGCTGTTCGGCGTCATACACGGCTCCGCTTGATGGTGATGGTCACATCGTCGAACGGGACGGTGATCGGGGCTTCCGGCTTGTGGACGACGACCTCCACCTCCTGCACCGCCTCGTGTGTCAGGCACTGGTCGGCGATCCGCTGGGCGAGGGTCTCGATCAGGTCGACCGGCTCGCCTCCGACGACCGCGGCGACCTCCTCCGCCACGACGCCGTAGTGGACCGTCCTGGTGAGGTCGTCACCGGCCGCGGCGGACCGGGTGTCCAGGCCCAGGGCCAGGTCCACCACGAAGGTCTGGCCCTGCTCCCGTTCCCGCTGGAACACTCCGTGATGCCCGCGGACCCGCAGCCCGTGCAGTGTGACGCGATCCACCCGTTTCACTCCCCGTCGGTCGGCCGGCGGACGCGGTGGGTCTGCCACCCCGTGCCACCGCTGGGGCCACTCTCTCAGACGGGGCCGTCAGAGCAGTGTCCCGCCCTCCGGATCCATGCCGTCCACGCCGCCGATGCCGTCGCCGTCCTCGTCCTCGTCGTCCTCCTCGACCAGGATCGGGGAGCCGTGGTGCGCCCAGACCCGCCACCGGCCGTCCTCGTCCCTGCGGAAGACGTTCGTGGCGACCACCAGACCGCCGATCAGCGGGCCGGCCGAGCCGTCCGCCTCGGCGGGGCCGCCGCTGAGGATGTTCTCGGTGCAGGTCACCACGGCGGTGTCACCCAGCACGGAGACCTCGACGTCGGTCAGGAAGAACTGGATGTACTCGGTGTTCGCCATGATCAGCGCGTACGAGCGCATCACCTCGTCGCGCCCGTTGAGCACCGGCCACCCGGGGTGGACGACGCTGACGTCGTCGTTCAGCCAGTAGTCGGCCAGGGCGTCGATGTCGCCGCGCTCGACCGCCTCGTACAGTGCCGCGTTCGCCGCCTCGACGGCCTCGACGTCCGTGCGGGCCTCTCCGCTCACAGCGCCTCCCGGTGAGCTTCTCCGCCCCCGCGGCAACCGCCCGGCAGCGTGGCGATGTGCGGCCCGGCAGCCGCGCGTGCGACGCTCACAGCGCCTCCCGGTGAGCTTCTCCGCCCCCGCGGCAACCGCCCGGCAGCGTGGCGATGTGCGGCCCGGCAGCCGCGCGTGCGACGCTCACAGCGCCTCCCCCGCCGTCTCCAGCGCCCGGGCCACCCGGACCGCGTCCGCGCTGGCGCGCACCTCGTGCACCCGTACCGCCCAGGCGCCCTCGCGGGCGGCGATCGCCGAGACCGCGGCCGTGGCCGCGTCCCGCTCCCGGGCCGGCGGTACGGTGCCCCCCGCTCCGGCCAGCACCCGGCCGAGGAACCGTTTGCGGGAGGCGGCGACCAGCACCGGCCGTCCCAGTTCCCGGCGGAGCCGGGCGGTGGCGTCCACCAGCGCCAGATCGTGCGGGGCCTGCTTGGCGAAACCCAGTCCGGGATCGACGACGATCCGCTCGGGCGCGATGCCGCCCGCCACCGCCTGCTCCAGACTGGCGCGCAGTTCACCGATCACCTCGGTGACGGTGTCGGTGTAGACGGCCCGGTCGTTCATGTCGACGCTCTGGCCGCGCCAGTGCATCACCACGTAGGGCACCCCGGCCCCGGCCACCACCGGCACCATGCGCGGGTCCGCCCGGCCGCCGCTGACGTCGTTGACCAGCCGGGCGCCGGCCGCCACAGCCCGCTCGGCGACCCCGGCGCGCATGGTGTCCACGCTGACCACCACGCCTTCCTGGACCAGTTCCCGTACGACGGGGATCACCCGGCGCAGTTCCTCGGCCTCGTCCACCCGGGTGGCGCCCGGCCGGGTGGACTCGCCGCCCACGTCGACCAGGTCCGCGCCCTGCGCGACCAGTTCCAGTCCGCGCTTGACCGCGGCCCCGGCGTCGAACCAGCGACCGCCGTCGGAGAAGGAGTCCGGCGTGACGTTCACCACCCCCATGACCGCACAGCGGTCCCAGGACGGCAGTCCGGCCACTTCCCCGCGTGAGGCGCGCAAGGTACTCATGTGGTCCAGCCTAGGCGCTCGCCCCGCGGCGTCCGCGTACCCGTACGGCGGCGGGCCGGTCGGCGGACCGGTCAGCGGGCCATGATCAGGCTCATCGCCTCGGCGCGGGTGGTGGCGTCGCGGAGCTGGCCGCGGACGGCGGAGGTGATGGTCTTGGCGCCGGGCTTGCGGACCCCGCGGACCGTCATGCACATGTGCTCGCACTCGATCACGACGATCACCCCGCGCGCGTCCAGGATCCGCATGAGCGAGTCGGCGACCTGGGTCGTCAGCCGCTCCTGGACCTGGGGGCGGCGGGCGAAGACCTCCACCAGCCGGGCGAGCTTCGACAGCCCGGTGATCTTTCCCGAGGCGGCCGGGATGTAGCCGATGTGGGCCACTCCGTGGAAGGGCAGCAGGTGGTGCTCGCAGGAGGAGAGCAGCTCGATGTCCTTCACCAGCACCAGCTCGTCGTGTCCGAGGTCGAAGGTGGTGGTCAGGACGTCCTCGGGCCGCTGCCGCAGTCCCGCGAATATCTCCCGGTACGCCCGCGCCACCCGGGCCGGGGTCTCCCGCAGTCCCTCGCGGTCGGGGTTCTCGCCGACCGCGAGGAGCAGTTCGCGTATGGCGTTCTCGGCGCGCTTCTCGTCGAACTCGCCGACGGGGCTGTCGCCGTCCAGCGTCACCGGGTCGATCATGCGTTCCTCGTTTCTCGTGCCTGCGCGGCGCAAATGCGACGCGCCCCTCCGGTCGGTGAACCGGAGGGGCGCGGTACGGCATTCCGGGAGCCGTGGTGGCTCCCGTCACTCACGGGCCGGGTCAGCCCTCGGAGCGGGGCTCCTCCTGGGACCGCCGGGCCGGGTCCTCCTTGGAGAGCGCCGTCTCGGTCGGACCGATCTCCTTGCCCTTCTCCGGGACGGACGACGAGCCGTTGGCCAGGGCCAGCTCCTTGGGAGTGGAGACCGGCGGCCGGGTCGAGGGCGTCCGGCGCGCGGAGCCCGTCCAGGCGGGACGGAAGGGGCGCTTGACGACCGGGCGGAAGATCTCGGCGATCTCCTCCTTGCCGAGGGTCTCCTTCTCCAGCAGGGCCAGCACCAGGTTGTCCAGGACGTCCCGGTTCTCGACGAGGATCTCCCACGCCTCGTTGTGCGCGGCCTCGATCAGCTTCTTGACCTCCTCGTCCACCAGCCCGGCGACCTCCTCGGAGTAGTCGCGCTGGTGGCCCATGTCCTTGCCCAGGAAGGGCTCGGAGCTGTCGGAGCCGAACTTGATCGCGCCCAGCCGCTCGGTCATGCCGTACTGCGTGACCATGGCACGGGCGGTGGCGGTGGCCTTCTCGATGTCGTTGGCGGCGCCCGTGGTCGGGTCGTGGAAGACCAGTTCCTCGGCCGCGCGTCCGCCCAGCATGTACGCGAGCTGGTCGAGCATCTCGTTGCGCGTGGTGGAGTACTTGTCCTCGTCGGGCAGGACCATCGTGTAGCCCAGTGCCCGGCCGCGCGACAGGATCGTGATCTTGTGGACGGGGTCGGAGTTCGGCAGGGCCGCCGCGACCAGGGCGTGTCCGCCCTCGTGGTACGCGGTGATCTTCTTCTCCTTGTCGCTCATGATCCGGGTCCGCTTCTGCGGTCCGGCCACGACGCGGTCGATCGCCTCGTCCAGGAACTTGTTGTCGACCAGCTTCTTGTCGCTGCGCGCGGTGAGCAGCGCGGCCTCGTTGAGCACGTTGGCCAGGTCGGCGCCGGTGAAGCCGGGGGTGCGGCGGGCCACCGCGCCCAGGTCGACGTCGGGCTCCATCGGCTTGCCCTTGGCGTGGACCTTGAGGATCTCCAGCCGGCCCTGCATGTCGGGACGGTCCACCGCGATCTGCCGGTCGAAGCGGCCCGGGCGCAGCAGCGCCGGGTCCAGGATGTCCGGCCGGTTGGTGGCGGCGATCAGGATGACCCCGCCCTTGACGTCGAAGCCGTCCATCTCGACCAGCAGCTGGTTCAGCGTCTGCTCGCGCTCGTCGTGGCCGCCGCCCATGCCGGCGCCGCGGTGGCGGCCGACGGCGTCGATCTCGTCGACGAAGACGATCGCCGGGGCGTTCGCCTTGGCCTGCTCGAACAGGTCGCGGACCCGGGAGGCGCCGACACCGACGAACATCTCCACGAAGTCGGAACCGGAGATCGAGTAGAACGGCACCCCGGCCTCGCCCGCGACGGCGCGCGCCAGCAGCGTCTTTCCGGTGCCGGGCGGGCCGTACAGCAGCACGCCCTTGGGGATCTTCGCCCCGACGGCCTGGAACTTGGCGGGCTCCTGGAGGAACTCCTTGATCTCGTGGAGCTCCTCGACCGCCTCGTCGGAGCCGGCGACGTCCGTGAAGGTCGTCTTGGGGGTGTCCTTGGTGATCAGCTTCGCCTTCGACTTCCCGAAGTTCATCACCCGGGAGCCGCCGCCCTGCATCTGGTTCATCAGGAACAGGAAGACGACCACGATCAGCACGAACGGCAGCAGGGAGAGCAGCATCCCGACGAACGCGTTCTGCTTCTGCGGCGAGACGGTGTACCCCTCGGGGATCTGCCCCTCCTGGTACTTGGACTGCAGCTGCTGGGCCAGGTTGAAGCCCTGCTCGTCGATGTAGCTGGCCTGGACCTTGTTGCTGCCCTCGATCTCGGTGTCGCCCTTGAGCTCGACCTTGACGTTCTGCTCGTCGCCGGTGGTCAGCTCGGCGGACTTGATCTGGTTCTTGCTGATCGCCTGTACGACCTCGCCGGTGTCCACCGTCTTGTAGCCGCCGGACGAGCCGACGACGTTCATCAACACGACCACGGCGAGGGCGGCCAGCACGATCCACATGATGGGACCACGGAAGTAGCGCTTCACGTCCATCCACACGGGGCGGCGTGCGCCCCGTCCCTCCTGCCACAGTTGAGGCACCGCGATCCCGGGGGAGGTCGCTGTGCGTACGGTGTATTACTCGGCTTGGCTCGGCCTACGAACAGACTGCCTCAACAGACCGACCTTCGGACGGTACCCCAGCATTGTCGCCCGAAGCACGGCCTTGCGGCGCCTGAGGGGCTGTGAACAATCCCGCCCATTGGTTACAACGCCGAGCCCTCTCCCCGCGTTCCCGGGCGGCCGCGGGGACATTCGGACGCCCGCCGCCGGCCGGGGCCGGGGGCGTCAGCCGCCGTAGACGTGGGGTGCCAGCGTCCCCACGAAGGGCAGGTTGCGGTACTTCTCCGCGTAGTCCAGGCCGTAGCCGACCACGAACTCGTTGGGGATGTCGAAGCCGACCCACTTCACGTCGATCGCCACCTTCGCCGCGTCCGGCTTCCGCAGCAGGGTGCACACGTTCAGCGACGCGGGCCCGCGCGAGCCGAGGTTCGACAGCAGCCAGGACAGCGTCAGGCCGGAGTCGATGATGTCCTCGACGATCAGTACGTGCCTGCCCTGGATGTCGGTGTCCAGGTCCTTGAGGATGCGGACCACGCCGGAGGACTGGGTGCCCGCGCCGTAGGACGACACCGCCATCCAGTCCATGGTGACCGGTGTGGACAGGGCCCGGGCGAGATCGGCCATGACCATCACCGCGCCCTTGAGGACCCCGACCAGGAGAAGGTCCCTGCCCGCGTACTCCGCGTCGATCCGAAGGGCCAGCTCGGCCAGCTTCGCGTCGATCTCTTCCTTGGTGACGAGCACCGACTTCAGATCGGTGCCCATGTCCTTCTCGTCCACCCTGCCGCTCTCGGTCGAGGTTCACACTTGCCGGACGACCAGTGTGCCACCCTGCCGGCGGGCGGCCACCCGGCCGGGCAGGTTGAGCGCCCGCTGGCCGTGCCAGTCCGTGACCAGCCGGTCCATCTCCTCGATGTGGCGGGCGAACAGCGAACCCGCCGGGGACCCCGCCGCGACGGCCCCCCGGCGCAGCACCCGGCGGCGGACGGCGGGCGGCAGGGCGCGGAGCCGGGCGACGTCGAACGCGACCGCCTCACCGGCACCGGGGTCGGTGGCGCCGGCGGCGCCGTCCGCCGCGGGGGCGGCCGTACGGGCCGCGAGCTCGGCCTCGCACGCCCAGACGTCCAGCGCGTCGGCGTCGTCGCGCGAGAGCTGGGCGGTACGGGCCAGGGCCTCCACCACGCCCTTGCCGAGCGCCTTCTCCAGCGCGGGCAGGGCGTCGTGGCGCACCCGGGAGCGGGTGAAGGCCGGATCGGCGTTGTGCGGATCGTCCCAGACGGGCAGCGACTGGACCATGCACGCCTTGCGGGTGGTCTGCCGGTCGAGGGCGAGGAACGGCCGCCGGTAGCGGCGCCGGGCGGCCGGGCGCCCGGCCGGCGAACCGGAGACGGCCGCCATCCCGGCCAGCGAGCGGGTGCCGGACCCGCGGGCGAGTCCGAGCAGGACCGTCTCCGCCTGGTCGTCGCGGGTGTGGCCGAGGAGGACGGCGAGGGCGCCGTGCCGTTCGGCGGCCTCGTCGAGGGCGGTGTAGCGGGCGGTGCGGGCGGCGGCCTCGGGGCCTCCGTCGCGGCCGACGGTCACGGTGAGGGCCTCGGCCGGTTCGAGGTGGAGGGCGGTGAGACGGGAGACGACCTCGCGGGCCCGCTCGTCGGAGCCGGGCTGCAGGGCGTGGTCCACGGTGACGCCGCCGGCCCGCAGGCCGAGGCGGGGGGCCTCGAAGGCGAGGGCGGAGGCGAGCGCCGTCGAGTCGGCTCCCCCGGAGCAGGCGACGAGCACCAGCGGGGGGAGCCCGGCACCGGATGCCTCCCGGCCGGGAACACCGGAGCCGGCACCGGGAACGTCTCCGCCGGTCTCGCGGAGGATCTCGTGGAGCGTGCGGCGAACCGCCAGGCGTATCGCCGCGACCGCGGGGTGGGGACCCATGTCCGTTCACTTCCTCGGGAGGGGGGTGGATGGCCACTGTGACTACACAGTGTGCGTAGATGGTGACAGAGAAGAGTGGTCTTCCTGAGCATCGCACGCGCACCCACGGCTCACGGTCCCTCGGAAGAGTGATTGTGCGGGCGTTCGGTGGTCATCAGTCCGTTTTCCGGTGCACCCTCGCGACCCAGTCCGCCGGTTTGGCGATCTCCCCCTTGGTGGGCAGGGTGTTCGGGGAGGTCCACACCTTGTTGAAGCCGTCCATCCCGACCTCGTCCACGACCGCGCGGACGAACCGCTCGCCGTCGCGGTACTGGCGCAGCTTGGCGTCGAGCCCCAGCAGCTTGCGCAGTGCCTGGTCGAGGCGGCCGGCACCGGCCGCGCGGCGCTTCTGGAACTTCTCCCGGATCTCGGCCACGCTCGGCACCACCTGGGGGCCGACCCCGTCCATCACGTAGTCCGCGTGCCCCTCCAGCAGCGACATCACGGCGGTCAGCCGGCCGAGCACCTCGCGCTGGGCGGGCGTCTGCACCAGCTCGACGAAGCTGCGGCCCTCACCGTCCGCCTCCGCGCCCTCCGTCCCCGCCGTCCACGGCTTCCCGCCCCCGGCCAGCGACTGGACGGCCTCGCGCAGCCGCTCCAGCAGCGTGGAGGGGTCTATGTCGGTCTCCCCGAGGAAGGAGTGGATCTCCGCCTCGATGTGGTCGCGCAGCCAGGGCACGGCCGAGAACTGGGTGCGGTGCGTCTCCTCGTGGAGGCACACCCACAGCCGGAAGTCGTGCGGGTCGACGTCCAGCTCGCGCTCCACGTGCACGACGTTCGGCGCGACCAGCAGCAGCCGCCCGCCGCCCGCGCCCGGGGTGCCCGGCAGGTCGGGGGTGGGCGGGGCGAAGGTCTCGTACTGGCCCAGGACGCGCGAGGCCATGAACGACAGCAGCATCCCGACCTCCACCCCGGTCACCTTGCCGCCGACCACCCCGAGCACCGCGCCGCCCGGTCCGCCCGCGCGCCGCTCCTGCATCTTGCCCAGCAGCGGCGTCAGCAGCTCGCGGAAGCCCGCCACGTTGGCCCGGATCCAGCCGGGCCGGTCCACGACGAGCACGGGGGTGTCACCGGCGCCGTCGGCCGGTGCCAGCCGGGTGAAGCCGCGTACGTGCTCCTCGGACGCCGCCGCGTGCCGCCGCAGCTCGGCCACGGCCTCGCGCGCCTCGTCCCGGCTCACTTCGGGCCCCGGCTTCACGAGCCGGGTCGCGGTCGCCACCGCGAGATTCCAGTCGACCATCTCCACACCACCGAGGCTCGTCATGACTTCACCGTACGTGCCGTCGCCGCCGGACGGGAGGACGACGGGGGACGACTACAGGGGACACCGGGTCCGGACCGGCTCCGCTCACGGGTGCCCGCCGGGACCCGTTCGTAAAGCCCGGCGGCCGGCATCCGGCCGCCGCCGGGGCGGGCCGGCGTGCCGGTGTCAGCGGCAGCCGCAGGCGGTGAGGGCCGCGGCCAGGCGGTCCAGGGCGGTGTGGGCCCCCTGGCGGTCAGTGGTGCCCGAGGCCAGGAAGGCGAAGGCCAGCAGCCTGCCGTCGGCGTCCACCACCGTGCCCGCCAGTGTGTTGACCCCGGTCAGCGTGCCGGTCTTGGCGCGGACCAGGCCCGCGCCGCCGCGGGTGCCGGCACCGTCGTAGCGGCCGCCGAGCGTGCCGTTGAAACCCGCCACGGGCAGCCCGGTCAGCGCCGGCCGCAGCCCGGGCCGGCCGGGTTCGGCGGCCAGCGCGAGCAGCCGGGCCAGCAGCCCGGCGGAGATCCGGTCGTCCCGGTCGAGTCCGCTGCCGTCCGCGAAGCGCGACCCCGCCGGACGCAGCCCCAGCTCCGCGAGCTGCGCCCGCACCGCGCGCCCGGCCCCGGCGAAGCTCGCGGGCTCGCCGCGCTCGACGGCGGTGAGCCGGGCGAGCGCCTCGGCGATGTCGTTGTCGCTGTGCGTCAGCATCCGCTCGGCCAGCTCCGCCAGCGTCGCGGACCGGTGGGCGGCCAGTTCCTCGGCGTTCGCCGGGGCCCGGCCCGCCGCGACGGGCCGGGCGGCATCGCCCCCGAGGACTCCGAGTTCGCGCAGCCGGCCGGCGAAGGCCCGGGCGGCGTCGCCGGCCGGGTCGGCCGAGCGCGGGGCGGGCCCGGCGGTGCTGTCGTCCAGCCGTCCCTCGTCCACCATCAGCGGGACGACCGGCGCGATGTTGTCGTTCACCCCGATCGGGTGGCGGACCGGGCCGGTGTAGAGCGAGGTGTCGTAGGCCAGGGCGATTTCCCGCCCGCCCCGCGCGTCCTGCCCGCTCCTCTCCGCGCCGCGCTCCGCCAGCTCCCGGGCGGTGGCCTCGGCCAGCTTCCGCAGCTGCGCACCGGTCAGCGTCGGGTCCCCGCCACCGACCAGCACGATCCGCCGCTCCGCCGCGTCCCACACCACCCGGGTGGCGATCCGGTGCTCCGGGCCGGCCGCCGAGAGCGCGGCGGCCGCGGTGGCGATCTTGATGGTGGAGGCGGGGGTGACGGCCCGGTCCGCCTCCGAGCCGTACAGCTGCCGCCCGGTCGCCACGTCCACCACCGCGGCCGTACGGACCGTGCCCAGGACGTCCCTCTCCAGCAGCGGGTCCAGGACGGCGGCGAGCCGGGCGGGCGCGGGGGCGGGGGCCGGCGCGGCGGGGTCGTCCGGCCCGGCAGTGTCCGGGCCCCCGCCCCGGCCGGTGCCCAGCGCGGTCAGCACCGCCGCGGCGCCGGGCGCGGCACCGGGGCGGCTGCCGGTGTGCTCCTCGCCACTGTGCCGGTCCCGGTCGGCGGCGCGGACCCGCTCCGCCGTACGCTGGCCGGAGTCCCACGGTCCCGCGACGGTCACCGCCGACAGCGCGACCGCCAGTCCGACGGCGGCGGAACCGATCGCCACCCGCCATGTGTCCCGCACCTCGGACCAGCCCCTTTCGCGCCCACACACCTGCGTGAGGGACACTTAACCACCACACCGCCGGTGCCGGGGGGAGTGCCCCCGCGGCCCCGGCGAGGACTGAAGCACACGGAGGAGTCTCCCTTGGAGTTCGACGTCGTCATCGAGATCCCGAAGGGTTCGCGGAACAAGTACGAGGTGGACCACGAGACCGGTCGCATCCGGCTCGACCGGCACCTGTTCACCTCGACCGTGTACCCGGCCGACTACGGCTTCGTCGACAACACCCTGGGTGAGGACGGAGACCCTCTGGACGCCCTGGTGCTGCTGGAGGAGCCCACCTTCCCCGGCTGCATCATCAAGTGCCGGGCGATCGGCATGTTCCGCATGACGGACGAGGCCGGCGGCGACGACAAGCTGCTGTGCGTGCCCGCGTCCGACCCGCGGGTGGAGCACCTGCGCGACATCCACCACGTGAGCGAGTTCGACCGGCTGGAGATCCAGCACTTCTTCGAGGTCTACAAGGACCTGGAGCCCGGCAAGTCGGTCGAGGGCGCCAACTGGGTCGGCCGCGCCGACGCCGAGGCGGAGGTCGAGGCCTCGATCAAGCGCCTGGAGGCGTCGGGCGGCGGCCACCACTGACGCCCCGCCGCACGTGTGCGGGTCCTCAGAAGCCGCGGGTGCGCTTCGCCGCGCGGCGGCCGGGCAGCGGGGTCTCCCGGCCCGGTGCCTTGATGAACAGCCGGGCCAGCTCGTTGCCCAGGTTGACGCCGATGGCGATGGCCAGGGCCAGGGCGGCGGCCCGGGACAGATTGCCGATGCCGTTGTTCAGATGGCCCTGCGCGATGCCGAGCAGCCCGAAGTAGATGGCGCTACCGGGCAGCAGCGGGCCGATCGACGCGGTGATGTACGGCAGCGCCGAGACGAACTGGTAACGCGACATCAGCTGCCCGAACAGGCCCACCAGACCGGCCGCCGCCGCGGTCGCCGCCACCGGGTCGATGCCGCCGACGTCGGCCATCGCGCCGTACACCAGCCAGGCCACCCCGCCGTTGAGGGTGGCGAGCAGCACGGTCGAACGTTCCTGCTGGAGCAGCACGCAGAACGTCAGCGCCAGCAGCATCGCCGCCGCGAGCTGGAGGGGCGGCCGGCTGTGCAGGTCCAGTCCCCCGGGGTTGAACTCGGCGCCCAGCTCGGCGCCGATGTACAGCACCAGCAGCACCCCGCACACGATGCCGACGACCAGGTAGACCACCTCCAGCAGCCGGGCCGAGGCGGTGATGTAGAAGCCGGTCAGCCCGTCGTGGACGGCCGCGACCAGGGCCCGTCCCGGAATCAGCGGGAACAGACCGCCGGTGACGACCGCGGACGCCCTGATGCTCAGGCCGAGGTCCGACGCGAACAGCGCGACCGCCACCCCGATCGCCGCGGGCGGCATCGCCGCCGCCACGAACTGGTAGAACTCCGGCAGCCCGCGCTTGGCGAGGAACCAGGCGATCCGGTCGCCGAGCATCGCGCCGGCCGCCGCCAGGAAGAAGACCAGCCAGCCGCCGCCGACCAGGGTGGACGCCGCGCCGGCCAGCAGGCCGCTGGCGACGGTGAGGGTGCCCTTGGAGAACGGGTGGCGGTTGCGGCGGATCTCGGCGAGCCGGCGGTACGCCTCCTCCAGCGTCACCCCGTCGCCGGTGATGTCGTCCACCAGCCGGTAGACGGCCGCCAGCCGGGTGTAGTCGGTGCCGCGGCGGCGCACCGTGCGGCTCAGCGAGACGGGGTCGTCCACGAGTGAGGGCTGGTAGGTGACCGTCAGCAGCGTGAAGGTGACGGTGGGCTCGCAGCGGTCCAGGCCGTACGCGTGCGTCACGCCGAACATCGCCGCCTCGACGTCCTCGGCGCCCTCACCGCCCGCGAGCAGCAGTTCACCGATGCGCAGCGTCAGGTCCAGGACGCGCGGCGGGGCCGGTCCGGTCTCGGCGTCCTCCTCGTCGGTGCGCCGGGGCCGCTCGGGCACCGGGCGCTCGCCCAGCGGCAGCCGCACCATGGTGCGCATCCGGTCCTGCCAGGGCGTGCCCGGCCGCGTCAGACCGGGGAGCGCGGGGATGCCCTCGGGCGGGGTGAAGGCGATGCCGGGCTCGTGCTGTGCCGGCCTGCGCAGCCCCTCGGGGACGACGAACTCCGACGTGGGGTGTTCGTCCTCGGTCTGCGGGGACGGCAGCGGGATGCCCTCGGGCGGGGCGAAGGCGCTGTGCGTTCCCGTCTCCTCCGACGGGGACCAGCGCCGGTCGAAACGGTGGTCCTCCGGGCGGCTCGTCTCGGTCGTACCGCTGTTTCTCGGGGTATGCCCGGTCACGCTCTTGTCCGCTCCTCATGCCGTCGGCCGACCGTCGTACGGCCTCGCGGGTTCCCGTCCTGTCGCCGGAGATGCCCGGTTCCAACTGCGAGCATAGGACCGCGCCGCCGCTACGGAAGGCACCGGCGGTGTGATGTGCGCACAGGCGGCGGGCGCGGGGTGACGGGCCGGGACGGCGGCTCGGGACGGCGGTGCGGGAGCGTCAGCCGGGCGGCCGTTCGGCGTACGGGTTCGCCGTCCCCTCGGGCAGCACCTCGACCGACCGCTCGCCCTCACCGGCCATCACGTACGCGCCGTCCCGCAGGCGCCGGATCAGGCCGCGGGTCCACTCCGCGCCGCTGACGGCGGTGTGCACCCACAGCTTCATGATCTCGCCGATGTGGCCCCACTCCTCCGGGGCGGCGGACGGGGTCCAGTGGCGTTCGACCTCCCGGCTCCACTCCTCCAGGGCCCTCACCCGCTGTTCGAGGAGGGCGATCGCCTCGTCGCGCGGCAGGTCCACGAGGAAGCCCACGCCCGCCGTGAGCACGTCGGGTTTCTCGTCGTGCGCCGTCAGCGCCCAGCGCAGCAGCCGGAAGAACTCCGCCTCGCCGGCGTCCGTCAGCTCGTACTCGGTGCGCGGCGGGCCGCCGGCCGTGCTGGGCCCGGTGCCGCGGGTGTGCAGCAGGCCCTGTTTCGCCAGCTGTTTGAGTGCGTGGTAGATGGAGCCCGGTTTGGCGTTGGACCACTCGTGCGCGCCCCAGAACTCCAGGTCGTTGCGGATCTGGTAGCCGTGCGCGCGGCCGTGCTGGCGGACCGCGCCCAGCACCAGCAGCCTGATCGCCGACACCGTCGTCCTCTCCCGTTCCGCCCTGTTCCGCGTACGGCGCCGGAAACGCGCGGCGCCCGTCGCCGCCCAGCGTATCCGGGCGGCGACGGGCACGGCGTACGGGCTCGGGGCGCCCCGGCGGCGGCCGGGTCACCCCATGACGGACCAGTCCGGCTCCGGCATCGCGCCCGTCTCGAAGACCAGGTCGAAGGCGCCCTTGCCGTCGATCGACTCGCGGATGACGTCCGCGTGCCCGGCGTGCCGGGCGGTCTCCTCGATCAGGTGGAGCAGGCCCCAGCGCCAGGAGCGCTCCCCGCCCTCGTCCCAGGGGACCCTCGGGGCGGTGAAGGTGACGTCGAGCGAGGGCAGCGCCCGTACCGCCGCCTCGGTCTCGCGGGCCACCTCCGCGGAGAGGGCCAGCAGGAACTCGATCGTCTCCTCCGGACCGGGGAGGAAACTGTTCTCCCACTCCTTCGACTGCTTCCGGATGTCGAGGGGCTCGCCGCGCATCATCCGCAGCGCGCCGCGCTCGCCCACCGTGACGTGCTTGAGCACCCCGGCCACCGAGAGCTCGCTCGCGCTCGGCCTGCTGCGGGCCTGCTCCTCGGTGAGACCGTGCAGGGCGCGGCGGACGGCGCCCCGCTGGGCCTCCAGGTAGGCCAGCAGGGCGCCGCGCTCGTCACCGGGGGCTTCGGTGGGGACGACAACAGGCATCTCGACTCTCCTCGGGGCTCAGGGACGGGGCCGTTCTCCCCGACGACTCACACGCTATGCACCCTTGCGGACGAGTGCTGTCCTCAAGGGGCACGACGGGGAAGCCGGAAAGAAAAGGGGACCGCGCCGGAGAACCCCGCACCGGCGGGGCGCGGGAACAGGGGAGCAGGGGAGCAGGGGACACGGGAGTACCCCACGGCGTCATGGCACGCGCCGGAGCTGGAGGGTGCCGGGACCGCGCCGTGCGGCGCCCCGGCCGGTACGCGCCCGGGCGCCCGGGAGGGCGTCACCGGAAGCTGCGGCGGGCCGGTGCCCGGCGGCGCGTCAGAGGGTCTGCCGGATCCGGTGGAGGAGGTCCCGGGTCTTCACGGACGGGAGGCTGTCCTCCAGAAGCCGGTCGAGCACCTTCTCGTACTGGGCCACCTCGTCCGGCTTGTCCACGTAGAGGGCGCCGGTGAGGTGCTCCAGGTAGACGATGTCGGAGATCTCCGACTCGGGGAAGCGCAGCAGGGTGAACGCCCCGCTCTCGGCCGGGTGGCCGCCGGTGTCGAACGGCATCGCCCGGAGTGTGACATGGGGCAGCTCGGAGAGCTCCGTCAGATGCCGCAGCTGGGCGTCCATGACCGCGCGGCCGCCGTACGGGCGGCGCAGCGCCGCCTCGTCCAGTACGCAGCGGAACCGCGGCGCCCGCTCGGACAGGAGCAGCTTCTGCCGCTCCAGGCGCAGCGCGACCCGCCGGTCGATCTCCTCCCGCGACAGCCCCTCCTGGTGCCCGCTGGTGACGACGGCGCGCGCGTAGTCCTCCGTCTGGAGCAGTCCGGAGACGAACTGCACCTCGTAGACGCCGATGTGGGAGGCGGCGCCCTCCAGGCCCACGTACGTCTGGAACCAGTTGGGCAGCACATCGCTGTAGCTGTGCCACCAGCCGGCCACGCTGGACTCCCGCGCCAGGTCCAGCAGGGGCTCGCGCTCCGCCTTGTCGGTGACGCCGTACAGCGTGAGCAGGTCCTCGATGTCCCTCGCCTTGAAGCTCACCCGTCCCAACTCCATGCGGCTGATCTTGGATTCGGAAGCCCGGATGGAATATCCGGCGGCCTCACGGGTGACGCCGCGGGCCTCGCGGAGTCGCCGCAGCTGAGAGCCGAGCAGGATGCGACGCACCATCGACCCGCTCGACCGGCCGGCCCCGCCTGCCCCGTTCGCTCCGTTTTTCACCGGAAATACTCCTGTTGTGATCAGCTCTCCACCCCTGGCACAGGAGGAAGTGTGCCACTAATGCGCTCCGTTGCGTGCCCATGCGGTTACACACAATCGAAAGTCGTGCGTGCACGTGCATCTGCCCTTGCATCTGCTGTGGGCATTGGGAACCATGGGGAAAGCGCGAGTGCACACAGAGTCAGGGCACTTGGGCATGTACACGATTCACAGCACCAGCGCAACGAAGCGGAAGAGGAAACGGAAGACCGCTGACGGGGTCCGCCAGGGCCATGACCGCCGCATCGCCAGGAGTGCCTCGCCATGGGGACCGAAGGACCGACCGTGCTCGACCGGTTATGGCATGACTTCCCGCCGTTCGACCCCGACACGCTCTCCGGTTCGGCCTCCTGCGTCCTGCCGCCCCGCCACGAGGCGGTGCGGACCGCCCGGGAGTTCACCCGGAGCACGCTGACGCGCTGGCGGCTGGCCGGGTGCCTCGACAACGTGACCCTCGTCGTCTCGGAACTGGTCACCAACGCCCTGCGCCACGGCCTGTCCGACACCGGGTCCGGGCCGGGGTCCGGGCCCGGCAGGCCGGCGCCGCCGATCAGGCTGCACCTGATGCACTGGTCGGGCCGGCTGGTCTGCGCCGTGCGCGATCCCGGCGGAAAGGCGCCCGTCGCCAGGACGCCCGGGCTCGCGGAACTGGCCGGCCTCCTCGGCCCCGATCCCGCCGACGACACGGCGGACCTGCTCGGGGTGCCCGGCACGCCGGGCACCGAGCACGCCGACCGCGTCGACGCCGAGGCGGAGTCCGGGCGCGGGCTCTTCCTCGTCGAGTCCTTCAGCGACGGCTGGGGCTGGCAGCCGATGGCCGAATCCGTGCCCGGGGCGTCCGGAAAAGTGGTCTGGGCGCTCTTCCGGCTCAACCCCCGGGCGCGCTGAGGCGTCAGTCCTGTACGAGGTGGTCGAACTCGCCGTCCTTGACGCCGAGGAGCATCGCCTCGACCTCGGCGGGGGTGTAGACCAGTGCGGGGCCGTCCGGGAAGCGCGAGTTCCGTACGGCCACGTCGCCACCGGGCAGTCTGGCGAACTCCACGCACGCTCCCTGGGAGTTGCTGTGTCTGCTCTTCTGCCAGACGACCCCGTGGAGGTCCCTGGCTGCCATGCCGTTGTACGCCTGGGGCATCGGACTCTCCCGGACAGTGCGGTCGGGTGCGGTCAGGTAGCTGGAACGGTCAACTTCTTCGGATCATAGCCCCGTTCATATGCGGATGCACGTGAAGATGCACGTGCACGACAGCCTGTCACGGGTTCATGACAACGGGTCGAGAAGTGTTCTCCGCCGGGCGGCGGCCGTACGGAGCGCACCGTACGACCGGAGCAGCACCGCCCGCGGCGGAACCGGACGGCACAGCCGGCCGGACCGGCGGACGAAACGGAACCGGGCCCCGGCACCCCCGCCCCCGGACCCGCTCCCGCCCGCCCGGTCCCCTACGCCGCCGGGTCGTCGGGCCCCCGGTCGAGCAGGTCGCGCAGATCTCCCAGCGTCTCGCGCCAGAACCGCTCGTACGGGCTGAGCCAGTCCTGTACCTCGCTGAGCGGACCGGCCTCCAGCCGGTAGTGCCGCTCCCGTCCCATGCGCCGTTCGCTGACCAGACCGGCCTCCCGCAGCACCTTCAGATGCTCCGAGAGGCTGGGACGCCGCATGTCGAAGTGGTCGGCCAGCCGTTGCACGGGCTGCGGCCCCTCCACGCGGAGCAGGCGCAGCACCTCGCGCCGGGTGGCGTTGGCGAGCGCGGCGAAGAGCCGGTCCTCCCGGAGCCGGTCCTCGGGTACGCCGATGGCAGTCATGTTCCCCCTAGAGCCCTCGGGTGGGCGCGGAGCGGGAGGAGCATTCCGGTGCCGTCGGTCAGCGGCCCCGGACCGCCCGCCTCCGCGTCGGTAACTGTGGTCAATCAGTGGTCACCCGAATGATCCCCCGCCGGCACCGAAAGCGGAACCCTGTCCCGTCGGCTGAACGCCCCCTGGACAAAGGGCCGTACGGTGGCCGGCGGATGCCGGGCGGAGGCGCCGCGGGACGCCCCGCGGCGCCTCCGCCGCTCCGCCCGTCCTTGACCTCAAGCCGACTTCACCTCCTACCGTCGTCGTCAGCGCCGGGAGGCCGGCGCGGAGGACCGGAGGACCCGCCATGAGTATGGAATCCGCCGCGTGGAACGCGCTCTACCAGGCGCGCCACGCACCCCAGGACCAGCGCCCCTTCGACCGGGCGACGCTGCGCCGCATCGCGGGCTTCGCCCGTCCGCACCGGCGGCGGCTGACCCTGTTCCTGCTGCTCAGCACGGTCACCGCGCTGCTGGCCGTGGCCACCCCGGTGCTCGCCGGCCGGGTGGTGAACGTGATCGCCGAACAACCGCCGGCCGAGGGGGCGGCCGACACCGTCGTCCTGCTGGCCGTACTGATCGCGGCCATCGCGGTGGCCGAGGCCGCCGTCGGACTGTTCGCCCGGTGGCTGTCGGCACGGATCGGCGAGGGCCTGATCCTGGACCTGCGCACGGCCGTCTTCGACCACGTCCAGCGGATGCCGGTCGCCTTCTTCACCCGCACCCGCACCGGCGCGCTGGTCAGCCGGCTGAACAACGACGTCATCGGCGCCCAGCGGGCCTTCAGCAACACCCTCTCCTCGGTGGTGGGCAACATCGTCACCCTGCTGCTGACGGTGGCGGTCATGGTGCGGCTGTCCTGGCAGATCACCCTGCTCGCCCTGGTGCTGCTGCCGGTGTTCGTGCTGCCCGCGCGGCGGATGGGCACCCGGCTGGCCCGGCTCTCCCGGGAGGCCGCGAACCACAACGCGGCGATGGGCACCCAGATGACCGAGCGGTTCTCCGCGCCCGGCGCCACCCTCGTCAAGCTGTTCGGGCGCCCGGCGGACGAGTCGGAGGAGTTCGCGGTACGGGCCCGCCGGGTGCGCGACATCGGGGTGCGCACCGCGATGGTCCAGTACGTCTTCCTCACCTCCCTGACCCTCGTCTCCGCCCTGGCCCTGGCCCTCGTCTACGGACTGGGCGGCCGGTTCGCCCTGAGCGGCGCCCTGGAACCCGGCGCGGTGGTGGCCCTCGCCCTGCTGCTGACCCGGCTCTACGCCCCGCTGACCGCCCTGGCCGGGGCCCGGGTGGAGGTGATGAGCGCGCTCGTCAGCTTCCAGCGCGTCTTCGAGGTGCTGGACCTCAGGCCCCTGATCGAGGAGCGCCCGGACGCCCGCGGGGTGCCCGACGGCCCGCTGGCGGTGGAGTTCGACAAGGTGGACTTCGCCTACCCGTCCGCCGAGAAGGTCTCCCTGGCCTCCCTGGAGGAGGTCGCCGTGCTCGACACCCGCGGCGGCGAACAGGTGCTCCACCAGGTGTCCTTCCGCGCCGAGCCGGGGCAGATGGTCGCCCTGGTGGGCTCCTCGGGCGCGGGCAAGTCCACCATCGCCCAGCTCGTGCCGCGGCTGTACGACACCGACGGCGGCGCGGTGCGGATCGGCGGCGTGGACGTGCGCGAGCTGTCCTCCGCCTCCCTGCGGTCCGCCCTCGGCATGGCCACCCAGGACGGCCACCTCTTCCACGAGACCATCCGCGCCAACCTCCTCTTCGCCCGGCCGGACGCGGGCGAGGAGGAACTGTGGGAGGTGCTGCGCCGCGCCCGGCTGGAGGAACTGGTCGCCTCCCTGCCCGACGGACTGGACACCGTCGTCGGCGAACGCGGCTACCGGCTCTCCGGCGGCGAGCGCCAGCGGCTGACCATCGCCCGGCTGCTGCTGGCCCGGCCGCGGGTGGTGATCCTGGACGAGGCCACCGCACACCTGGACTCCACCTCCGAGGTAGCCGTCCAGGAGGCGCTGGCCGAGGCGCTGCACGGCCGCACCTCGGTGGTGATCGCCCACCGGCTGTCCACCGTGCGGGCCGCCGACCAGATCCTGGTGGTGGAGGGCGGCCGGATCGTCGAACGCGGCACCCACGAGGAGCTGCTGGCGGCCGACGGCCGCTACGGCGAGCTGTACCGCACCCAGTTCGCCCCGGGCACCACCGCCGCGCCGGTCTCCGCCCCCGCCTCCTGAACCCGCCTCCCCGGCGTGTCCCCGCCGCCGTTCCGGCCGTTCCGGTCCCGGTCCCGGACGGTGGCGGGGACACGCCGGAAACACCGGCCCTCAGACCAGGGACTCCAGGAGCGCCAGGGACTCGGCCGGCGTGCGGGCCCGGGCGCGCAGCGCCCTCCCGCGTTCCTCCGGCCCGGCGCTCAACAACGCGGTGTTCAGGTGCTCGACCACCGGCGGCAGCAGGCGGGCCACCTCCGGCAGATTCGCCGCCTGCCGCGCCAGGTTGGCCTTCCGCAGCGTCTTCCGCACTCCGGTCATATCCACCGGCCCGCTCAGCGGGGCCAGTCCCGGATGTCCGGACAGGATCGGACTCGCACGGCGCATCGCCGTACGCAGAGCCGGGTTGCAGGAGTGGGCCAGACCCCCACCCTCCCGCCGGAGACGGTAGGGCTGTCCCAGCAGCCACACCACATCGACGTCACACCGCTCGGCGATCGCGGTGATGACGCTGTACCGGTCCAACGAGACCCGCCCGGACTCCACGTTCGCCAGCCACACCTCCGACCGTGACAGGAAGTCGGCGAGTTCCCGCTGAGTCAGTCCAGCCGCAGTGCGGGCGATCCGTACACGAGTTCCGATGTGCTCGTCATCGACACGGGGCATACCGGCCTCCGCTGTGCGGGTTGTGTTCCCGACGCCCAGAACGGTACTGCCAGGAAGAACCCGTACACCCCCGAATGCGCGAGATGCGCCCCTCGGCAGATCAATCCCGCCGCATGGAAGATCCACAGGACCTTGACGGGTGACTCACCGTCCAGTCGCCGCCAGGAACCGGCACATTCCAAACAGGGGAAACTGAGCACAGGTCCGAAGAGGTCCGTCCCACATCGGCGAATGCCTCACCAGACGGGGTGTGGTGAGGCGCGGGGCGGGCGCGGCACCGGGAACCGGGCAGCAGGAGACCGGAAGGGGTCACCCAGCCGCTTCCTCAACGGTGTTCAGTGCTGCCGACCACGGAAGCTGACGCTCTGCTGGTCCTTCGCGAGGCTCGTGCAGCGGCCAGACGTCCGGACCGTAGACCAGGTGGACGCCTCCCTCGCGCAGGGCATCGATGTGACGCCGCCATGCGGGGTGACGGGCGTGGGCCGCGTTCACACGCGGGAAGACGACGACGGGCAGGCCGAGGGTGCCGATGGCCTCCCCCACCTGCGTCAATGCCTGGTTGTCCATCACGCCGGTCGCGAGTTTCGCGACCGTATTGGCCGACGCGGGAGCCACGACGTAGCAGTCGACCAGCGGATGCGGCCGGGGCTCCCCGCTGAGACGCGGCTGATCGCGGACGGGCAATCCGGTCAGCCTCTCCAGACGCCTGGCCTCACCGTTCGCCCGTAGCCACTGCCCCGCCGTCGGTGTCAGAGTCACCGCGACCCGCCAGCCTCGCTCGATCGCGGGCTCGACGAGACCGGTCCGCAGGGTCTCGACTCCCGCCGCCGCAGTGCCGACGACTCCCAGGACCCCGCGCTTTTCTTTCCCCACCGCGCCACCCTGCACCATTGAGCCATCACGAACGCCTCGGACGAGCGGGAACCGGCAGTCGTCGAGAACTGGCTGATCAAGTCCCGCAGCGTCTCGCGCACCCTGGGCTTGCTGCCCGCAAACTACGGCGAGGTGTGTTCTGCCGCACGTAGCTCCGCGAATGTATCGCCCTCTCGCCCAGCAAGCGACAGAGCACGGGCGAGGTCGACTCGATACGAGGCGCCGCGTTCTGGGCGCAATCCGTTTCTGCGGGGACGTTGCGTCCTGCTTTTACGCCGCTGTCCGTCGACTCCCGGAAGCTGGGCGAGTTTCCGCACACCGGCGGGACGGGCGGTACTCGCTCGCAGGTCGTTCACGATCGTCACTGCCAGAGTGTGGTGGCGCATCCATGCCGGAGCAACCCTGCGGAGGGACTCCAGCGCTTTGACCGCGGCATCGGCGTCACCCATGTCCGCATGAGCACGGGCGACGTCCGGCAACAGCCAGGTGCGCCACGACGGAGGCGTGTCCTTGCCCGGCCGCATCCCACGGGCCAGTTCCAACGCCCCCTCCGGGCGGGCGTGTTGTACCGCCAGGCGTACCCGTTCGATACGGACGGAGGTGCGGCTGAAGATCGACACCATCCTCCCGTCGGGAGGCGGCGGCATACGGGCGAGTCGGCTCGCCGCCTGTTCCGCTGCCACCATCATGCTGTTGGCCCGGTCGTAGTCGCCTCCCCGGGCGTAACTGGTCGCCGCCGGCATCAGGAGGCCACCCCGGACCCGCAGTCCTTCGGGGGTGCGCTTGTGGTCGTGTTCGACCACACCGGCGGCATGGACGGCGAGGTGCGTGGCGTCCTCCAGGCGGTTCTGCCGCTGGTACGCCCAGGCGGCGCTGTTCGAGATCATCGAGGCCAGCAGCGGGTCCGAGGACGCCTCGGCCGCCGTCATCGCCCGTTCGAGGCTCGCCAGGGCCAGATCCGTCTTGCCGAGGCGGATGGCAAGGTGACCACCGAGCTGCAACGTCTTGCCCAGCGCGGCCTGCCCCGCAGCCCGCTGGTCTCCACTGCCCACGGCAGCCGCCAGCCGGGCGTCCGCGATGATGCCCGGCAGGGTCTCCATCACCCTGCCGAAGTCGGCGCTGTGACAGAGCGTCCACGCGTCCGCGATCTCCGCCCGCAGCAGTGACAGCGACAAGGGTTCCGCGCTGCGCGGCTCCGGAGGGAGGGCGGACAGCGGCGGCATGATCGCGCGTCGCACGGCCACGAGTTGCGGAGGTTCGGCCCCGCCGGCGGAAGGAACACCGGGTGGATCCCCCCAGCAAAGCCGTGACCTCCGCCCCGAGCCCTCCGGCCAGGGCATGAAGCGTGGGCGGCCGTGCCGAGTGCTTGCGGCTTCTGCTCCAGCTTGCGCACCACGTCCACGGAGATGCCGGAAGCCTCCGCGAGACCTTCCTGCGTCAGTCCTGCGAGCCGCCGAAGCCGCGCGATGCGGTCGCCCAAGTGCTCATCAGCCACGGAACAAAGTTAACGCGCTGCCGGCCTCAGCACTCCGCACCGTAAAACACCCCGGCCGGGACGGGCCCTCGCCGAGCCGCTGAGCTGCTGGGTCACCTTGAGGTTCCCCTGTCACTGAAAAGTGCGTTCTTCCATGTCAGCGGCCACTCTCCTACGGTTTCCGAGTAACCACGAGAGACCGGGGGTGTCCCGGTCCGGCGGAAGCGGGCCCATGGGCCCGCACGACGAGGAGGCGCACAGCATGGCCATCACCCTGATGAACCCCGAGGGACTGCCGAAGGTCGACGTCTACCGGCAGGTGGCGGTCGCGACCGGGTCGAGGATGGTCTTCGTCGCCGGGCAGGTCTCCTGGGACGCCGACGGGGCCACGGTCGGCGAGGGCGACCTCGCCGCGCAGGTCGAGCGGTGCTACCTCAACGTCGCCGCCGCCCTGGCCGAGGCCGGCGGCTCCTTCGCCGACGTCGCGAAGCTGAACGTCCACGTCGTCGACTGGACCCCCGACAAGATGCCCCTGCTCCTGGAAGGGATCGACCGGGCGGCCGCGAAGCTGGGTGTCACCCCGGCCGCACCGGCCACCCTGCTGGGCGTCGCGGCACTGGACGTGCCCGAGCACCTGGTCGAGGTCGAGGCCGTCGCCGTCCTCGACTGAGCGCACGACGGCCCACAGGCCACCGGCAGAACCGGCACGCACGGCCTCATGCACCACGCCGCCACGGAGTCCCCGAAGTCGGTGAGGAGTTTGGCGACGGGGAGCGGCCGCCACGGTCACGTCCCGTCCTCCTCCTGTTCCTCGCGGACCGCGCGCAGTGCGGCGAGGATGCTCTCCGGTGTCACGGTGCTCCCGCCCAGAGCCTCGAGGCGTTCGGAGACCTCCACCACGTCCGCGCTTCCCCCGGAGTCGGGGGGCGCTGCCTCCGCGAGATGGGCGAGAGCAGCCATGGGAGCTATGACGGCCCATGGCTTCCCATAGCGGGTGAGGATCGCCGGGCGCCCGGTGCAGTGGGCGAGGTTCGCGAGTCCGGGCAGGTCGACACACGCCTCGGCCAGCGGGACGAGGGGGATGTGGCCGGCCTCCCAGGGCGACGCGGTCATGTACACACTGCACAAAGCCGAGAAACGCATGCATCCCTGCCGCCGTCTTCGCCCTGCTGTCGGCCTTGCTCGCCTCCCGTGACAGGCAGGGACCGGCATCCGGCGACGCCTGCGTCATCGCGGTGACGCGACGGTGCAGGCCGCCGAGGCGTGGGCCGGGCACCGGGGTGTGGCGGTCGCCCGAGCCCCGGCGGGACCGGTCCCGGCGGGCGGTGCACCGCCCGCGCCCGTCCGCCCAACTCCTGACCAGGCGTCCGCTGATGTTCCGTCATGCTGACCCCGCATCATCCAGGCCGTGCCGTGCGGCACTCGGCCGGTCCGGCGTCCGGCGTCCGGGCCGGGCCGACGCCCATCCGGATCAGTCCAGCGCGCGCGGGTGGCGCACCGCCCCCACGATGAGGGCAGGACCGCCGGCGCGGCGGCCCTGTCCGATCACCACGGGACCACCACGGGAGATGCCGCTGTGACCGTCAGTCTTGAGCAACTGCGCCGCTGTTCCGTGGCCGTCGACCTCGGCGCGGCCCGGACCCGGGTCTACCTCAAACGGTTCGGTGTCATCGTGGACGCGCCGTCCGCGGTCGCCGTGAACACCCGCTCCGGCGCGCTGATCGCGGTCGGCGCCCCCGCCGAGCGGATGGTGGGCCGCACCCCCGAGCACATCCGGGTCGTCCGGCCGGTGGCGGGCGGGACCGTGGTCGACATCGACATGGCCCGGCGGATGCTGCGCGCCCTGCTCGGCGACCGGCTCCGCCGGGCCTGGCGGCGCCGGCCGACGCTGCGTGCCGCCGTCTGCGTGCCGCACGGCGCCGAGCCGCTCGCCCGGCGGGCCGCCGTGGAGACGCTCACCGGGCTGGGCGCGCGGCGGGTGGAGCTGGTGGACGGTCTCATCGCGGCGGCCGTCGGGTCCGGGCTGCCCGTGACGGAGCCGGAGGCCACGATGATCGTGCTGTGCGGCGCCTCCACCTCCCATACCGCGGTGCTCTCGCTGGGCTCGATCGTCGCCGCCGAGACGGTGCCGGTGGGCGGCGAGGTCATCGACCGGGCCGTCGTCCAGCATCTGCGCAGCCACCACGAGCTGCTGCTGCCCGGCCAGGCGGTCCACCCGCTGCACCTGGCCATGTCCGTCGCGCCCGCCGGGCGGTCCGAGGCCGAGGTCTACGGCCGGGACGTGACCACCGGCCGGTTCCGCACGGTGAGCGTCGACACCGACGATGTGCGCGCCGCCCTCCGTCCCCCGCTGACCTCGCTGGTGGACGCCATCCGCGGGGTGCTGCGCCAGTGCCAGCCCGATCTGGTGGCCGATCTGGCGGACCGCGGGATCACGCTGGTGGGCGGCAGCGCGGCGCTGCCGGGGCTGGACACGATGCTGCGGCAGGCCACCGGGATGCCGGTCCGGGTCGCCGAGCAGCCGGCCGTCTGCGCGGTGGAGGGGCTGGGCGCGATGCTGGAGGGACGCGTACGGCCGCTCCACCGGGACCCACTGGGCCGCTGACCGGCCGTCTGCCGGCCGGCCGTCAGGTGCGGGGCACGGCGGGCGGCCGGTCAGCGCCGGCCTCGTCCGGCCGCCCGGCGCGCGCCGCCTGTACGGCGTGCACCGCCACCGCGAAGGCCACCAGCGCCGGAACCAGTCCGGCGCCCGCGCCGAACAGCGCGGTGGGCAGGTAGCCGTCCCAGGCTATCCCCGGTTCCGCCGCCGCCCGGCGGGCACAGCGGTGCGCCGCGCCCGCCACCGCCGCCCCGGCCAGCAGCGTCACCGCCCACCGCCGGACGGGTGCGGCCAGGACGGGCAGCCCGGCGGGCGCCGGGGCGTCGGGCAGGTGCCGTGCCGTCAACCGCCAGGCCCGGCGCAGGAAGACGGCGAGCGCCACCAGGGCGACGGCCGAGCTGCCGTACTGGAGCTGGTGGTAGAGCGGTACGCCCAGCACCTCCTCGGCCAGGAACGGCACCCGCCGCACCCCCCACCGGTCCAGGTGTGTGAAGGAGTCCCAGACCGCGTGGGTGGCCGCGCCCAGCGCCGCCGAGAGCCAGAACCGCGCCGCGAGGGCGGCGGGCGGCCGGCCGCGCCAGGTGCCGCCGCGCAGCAGCGCGTACGCACTGCCCTGCCGCCGCCGGGGCAGCAGGGCCGACAGCGGCGCCCGCAGCAGCAGCCACATCCCCACCAGCGCGGCGGCGAGCAGCACGTCCACGGTGAGCACCCCGGCCGGGGAGTGGGTGTACACGCCCAGCTCCATGGCGGCGGGTGCCGCGCTGGCGGCGTAGTACGTCAGGTCCGGCGCGAGCGTGCCCGCGACCAGCGCGGACGGCAGCAGCGGGCCCCGGCCGGTCCCGTCCGGACGGATCCCCGGCAGCGCGGCGGCCGCGTGGCTGAGCGTGAACGGCATTCCCTCTCCCCCTGTTCCCCGCGGTCCCCCCGGAGCCCGGTTCTGCCGGGGCGGACTCCCGTGACCCTAACCGTCCGGACCCGCCCGCCCCGGAGGGGACGGAACGGGTCCGGGCGGGTCAGCCGTGCGGGACGGGCCGGAAGCGGCGTACGGAGCGGCGCCACCGGGGCTCCGCGGGCGTCCGCCGGCACGGTTCCACGGGGCCGAAGCCCGGGTCGGTGCTGATGTCGGGGCCGGCGCCGAGCCCTCCGGCGGCCCCCAGGGAGGCGGCCGGGGCGCGGAAGTCCGGGGCGGGCGCGTCCCCGGGGAGACTGCCTGCCGGACCGCCGCCCGCCGCCCCGTACGCCGTGAGCACCGCGCGCTCCTCCTCCGCCACTGGTTCCCCGCCACCGCCGGTGAGCCGCTCGTACAGCCGCTGCGCGTCGAAGGGCAGGTCCCGCCGCCAGCCGCAGGCCACCACCGGCCACAGCAGCACCATGGCGCCGCTCAGCGACGAGGTCACCCCCACCTCCACCCGGCAGCCGCCCTCCCGGGGCCACAACCGGAAGTCGTAGCGCGGCATCTGGGTGCCCAGCGGAGTCCACATGCGCTGTCCGACGAACCCCACCCGCGCGGGGGGTTCGTACACCGCCCGGGTCAGCAGGCACTCGTGGCGGCGGCCCGGGAACCGGTACCGGTACGCCTCGCCCGCGCCGCTCGCACCGGCCGTGCCGTCCCGCGCGCCGTCGCGCGTCCCGTCCGGCCGCACCTCCATCACACCCGAGTGCCAGTCGGCCAGGTTGCAGCCGTCGGCCAGGTACCCGAACACCTCCTCGACCGGCAGCGGTATCGACACGTACACCCGCACCTGCGGCATCCGGCCACCTCCTGGGAGCACGGCACCGGCCACGCGACGGCCCTCCGGCCGACCGCGCCCCGTCCGGACCTACCTCCTCCTACACAGCCAGGCTGGGACCGCCCGCCCCCGCTGTCCTGCGCTCCTGGGCCGTTCGGGCTATGCACGGCCGCCGGCCGCCGGCCGGGCCCGGCCGCCCGGCTCTCCTGGCGGCGGCCGGCGGGGCGTGCTAACTTCTTGGTCATACGCCCAATGCGAACGCCCAATACGAGTGACCGGGCGGCCAGGACGACCGCCCAGGAGGTGCCGGGAGATGACGCCCACCGCGGCCGAGCGCGGCCAGGAGACCCGGACGCGTCTGCTCGACGCCGCCGCCCGGCTGATCGTCGAGGAGGGCTGGGGCGCCGTGACCACGCGGAAGGTCGCCGACCGCGCCGGGCTGCGGCCGGGTCTGGTGCACTACCACTTCCACACCGTCACCGACCTGCTGATCGACGCCTCCCTGGAGTCCGCCCGGCGCGAGGTCCGGGGGGCCCTGGAGGCGGTACGGTCCACCGGCGCGGCGGCGGGCCTCGATCTGCTGCTGGAGGCGGTGGCGGAGTACTCCCCCGAGGACCCCGGCACGATCCTGTTCACCGAGATGCTGCTGGCCGCCCGGCGCCACGAGCGGCTGCGCGCGGGCATGGCGGAGCTGCTGCGCGAGTGGCGCACCGCCGTGGCCGACTGGCTGCGCGCCGCGGGCCGATGCCCGGACCCGGAGGCCACCGCGGTGCTGCTGGGCGCCGCCCTGGACAGCCTGGTGCTGCACCGCATGATCGACCCGGAGCTGGTCGCCGTCCCGGTCTCCGGCCCGCTGCGGCGTCTCGTGGGCGCCCCCGCCTCCGCCCCGCGGACCGGTCCGCCCGAGAGCCCCGCCGCCCCCACCGGCCCCCCGGGTGGGGGCGGCGGCTGACCGCCCGGGCGCGCCCTCGGCGTTCCGTCCCGCCCGCCGACGGGTGCCGCGCCGCGCGGCGGGACACGACCGGTGCACCCGAGGAACGACCCCGAGGAGAGACATGGCCCAGACAGCACAAGCGCGCGGCGGAGCCCGGCTGCGCAAGGTGTCCAAGACCTACGGCGCCGGTGAGGCCGCCGTGACGGCGCTGCGCGACGTCGACCTGGACGTCGAGCCCGGCGAGATGGTGGTGATCCTCGGCCCGAGCGGCTCCGGCAAGACCACCCTGCTGAACGTCATCGGCGGCATCGAGGCGGCTGACGGCGGGGAGCTGGAGGTCGCCGGGGAGACCCTGACCGGACGGCCGCCGAACTCGCTCGCCGGGTTCCGCCGTGACCGGGTCAGCTTCGTGTTCCAGTTCTTCAACCTGGTGCCGACGCTGACGGCGCGGGAGAACGCCGAGGTGATCGTCGAGCTGACCGGGCGCGGGGACCGGGCCCGTGTCCCGGAACTGCTCACGGCGGCCGGGCTGGCCGACCGCATGGACCACTTCCCCGCCCAGCTCTCCGGCGGCCAGCAGCAGCGGGTGGCGATAGCCCGGGCCCTGGCCACCGATCCCGACCTGGTGCTGGCGGACGAGCCGACCGGCGCCCTGGACACGGCCACCGGCAAGTCCGTCCTGCGGCTGCTCCAGGAGACCAACCGGCAGGGCCGCGGCGTGGTGATGGTGACGCACAACGCCTCGGTCGCGGCGATGGCCCATCTGGTGGTCTCCATGAAGGACGGCCGGGTGGAGTCCGTGGAGCGCAACGCCTCACCCGCCGACGTCTCCGCCGTGAGCTGGTGACCGGCGTGCCGCGGATCCTGTCCACCAAGACCCGGCGGGACATCCGCCGCCGGCTGGCCCAGTTCGCCGCGATCGCGACGACCGTGCTGGTCGGCGTGCTGCTGTTCACCGCCAGCTACGACGCCTACCGCAACCTCGGCGAGTCCTACGAACGCACCTACGACCGGCTGCACTTCGCCGACCTCACCGCCACCGGCGGCGATCCGGAGCGGATCGCCGGCGCCGTGCGGGACGCCGAGGGCGTCGCGGGCGTGACGGTGCGCACCGAGGCCCGGGTCCCGATGCGCGTCGGCGACGACAAGCTCCTCGGCCGGGTCACCGGACTGCCCGCGGACGGGCGGCCCGAGGTGGGCCGGGTGGACGTGATCGACGGGCGCGGCCTGTCCCCCGGCGACCCCGGCGGGGTGCTGGTGGAGCGCCACGCCGCCGACACCTTCGGACTGTCCCCCGGCGACCCGCTCCGCGTCTTCGACGGCTCCGGCTGGCGGACCCTGACCGTGCGGGGCACGGTGGTCTCCCCGGAGTACCTGTGGCCCGCGTACACCCGGCAGGAGGTGCTGATCGACCCGCACTCCTTCGCGGTGCTGTTCGCGCCCGAGGCCACCGCCCGCGAACTGGCGGGCGACGGCTCCCGGCAGACCCTCGTGGAACTGACCGACACCGTGCGCGGCGGCCCGGCGGCCGACCGGATCGCGGACCGGCTGCGCGAGGCCGGCGCGGTGGACGTCATGCCGCGCGCCGACCAGCCGTCGAGCGCCACCCTCAAGGAGGACCTCAAGGGCTTCGAGCAGCTCGCCGTGGCCTTCCCGGTGCTGTTCCTGTCGGCGGCGGCCGTCGCGGCGTACGTCCTGATCACCCGGCTGGTGCTCTCCGAACGGAAGATCATCGCCACCTTCCTGGCCGCGGGCGCGCCGCGCGGCACCGTGGTGCGCCACTACCTGGGCCACGGCGTCCTGGCCGGTACGGCGGGTGCCGTGCTCGGGGCGGCGCTGGGCACGGCCGCCACCGCCGGGGTGTCCCACGCCTACACCTCGGCGCTGGACATCCCCGACACGGTGGTGCAGACCCGCCCGGGCGTGCTGGTCACCGGCCTGTTCTTCGGTGTTCTGGTGGGCCTGGCCGGCGGCATCGCGCCCGCGCTGGCCGCCTCCCGGGCCGCTCCCGCGGAGGCGATGCGCGGCGACGCCGGCACCCCGAGGGCCCCCGGGCGCTGGGGCCGGGCGGTGGCCCGGGCCCGCCGGCTCCCGGTGGTGCTGCGGATGGCCCTGCGCGAGCTGACCCGCAGCCGGCGCCGCACCCTGGCCACCATGACGGGCACCGTGCTCGCGCTGATCCTGACGCTCTCCTCGGTCGGCATGATCACCAGCATGGTTTCCCTGCTGGACGTGCAGTTCGGCACGGTGCAGCGGCAGGACGCCACGGTGGTGGCCGATCCGCGCGCGGGGGACCTGACGGAACGGCTGGGCGAGGTGGAGTCCGTGGCCCGGGTCGAGGCGATCACCACGGTGCCGGTGACCGCGTCGGCGGACGGACACTCCTACCCCACCACCCTGACGGGGTACCGCCCCGACACCGTCATGCACGGCTTCCGCACCGGGGACGGCGGCACCCGGGAGCTGCCCGGGGAGGGCGTCCTGGCCGGACAGGCGCTCGCCGACCGGCTGGGCGTCTCGGTCGGTGACACCCTCACGGTGCACACGCCGGGCGGCGCGGAACGGGCGCGGCTGGCCGGGCTGCTCGACGAGCCGATCGGCACCGAGCTGTACGCCACCCGGGACACCGTCGCCTCCCTGACCGGGCTGGAGGCCAACGGCTACCAGCTCCGCTTCGAGGACGGCGTCACCGGGGACGAGCGGGACGAGGCGCGCTCAGCGGTCACCGCCCTGGACGGCGTGGTGGCGTACACCGACGAGCAGGCCCTGCGGCGGCAGATCGACCGCTTCCTCGGCCTGTTCTGGATCTTCGTCGGGGTGATGCTGGTCCTCGGCGGGATCCTGGCCCTGACGGTCATCTACGTGACGATGACCGTCAACGTGGCCGAACGCACCAACGAGCTGGCCACCCTGCGGGCGGCGGGGGTGCCCCTGCGCCGGATCGCCAAGATCCTGGCCGTCGAGAACCTCACCGCCACCCTGCTGGCGGTCCCGGCTGGGCTGGCGCTCGGCGCGGTCGCCGCCCGGGAGTCCCTGCGCGCCTTCGACAGCGACATGTTCACGGTCGAACTCTCGATGGGCTGGCCGGTGCTGGCCGCCGCCGTGGCGGCCGTCCTGGCGGCGTCGCTGCTCTCCCAGGTGCCGGCGGTGCGCATGGTGCGGCGCCTGGACCTGGCCCGGGTCGTACGGGAGCGGGCCCAGTAGCCGGGCGGCGGGCCGAGGCGGGCCCCGGACGGAACGCGTACCGCTCCGCCCCCCGGACCTGCCGGTCCGGAGGGCGGGGCGGTACGCGGAGGGGGGAGGGAGGGGTGGCGCGTCAGAAGACCGGACCGCGGTGCTCCAGCAGTTCGTTGAGGGTGTGCTGGATGGTGTCCCGCACCTCGCCCGCCAGCTTCTCCACCACCTTCTCGTCGTCGGCGGCGCCGGCGGGGAAGCCGTCGGTGGTCACCGGCTCGCCGAAGCGGATCGTCCACCTCGTCGGGAGCGGCACCAGGCCCAGCACGCCCAGCAGGGGGAAGGTGGGGGTGATCGGGAAGTACGGCAGGCGCAGCAGCCGGGCGAGGGTGCGGGACTCGCCGATCATCGGGTAGATCTCCTCCGCGCCGACGACGGAGCACGGCACCATCGGCCGCCCGGTGCGCAGCGCGACCCGCGCGAAGCCCCCGCTGCCGAAGCGCTGGAGCCGGTAGCGCTCCTCGTAGGGCTTGCCCAGGCCCTTGTAGCCCTCGGGCATCACACCCACCAGCTCGCCCTCGTCGAGCAGCCGGACGGCGTTCTCGGGGCAGGCGCGCACATGCCCCGCCCGGCGGGCGAGGTCGCGGAGCACCGGGAGGGAGAAGGCCAGGTCGGCGGCGAGCAGCCGAAGCCTGCGGCGCGCGGCGTGCCGGTCGCGGACCGCCACCTGGAGCATCAGGGCGTCCAGGGGCAGGGTGCCGGAGTGGTTCGCCACCACCAGCGCGCCCCCGGAGTCGGGGATGTTCTCCAGCCCCTCCACCTCGACCCGGAAGTACTTCTCGCACAGGGGGCGCAGGGCGGGGAGGATCACCTCGTCGGTCAGCCCGGGGTCGAAGCCGAAGTCGTCCACGGCGCCCTCGCCGGAGGTGACGCGTTCGAGGACTTCGGCGCCTCTCGCCAGGAGTTCCCTGCCCACCTCGGCCAGCGGGGAGAGCCGCTCCGCGGCCTGCGGGCCGCCCGCTCCCCGCGCGCCCGCCGTACCGCCGCCGGGCCGGCCGCCGGGGTGGCCGCCGCCGTCGTGGTGTCCGAACGGCCTCTGCTCCTGGAACACGTCTGCTGTCTCCTCGGTGTGTCGTTGTCCGGCGGTCGGCGCGCCCGGTACCGAGGAGCCGGCCGCGGTGCGTCAGTACACGAACGGAATGAACTTGGCCGTTCTGGCCGAGTACTCCTCGAACGCCTCGCCGTACCGCTCGGCGAGGTACTTGTCGAGCATGGGGATGTTCAGGAAGACGAACATGCACGCCATGATCAACGGGATGGCGAAGGCCCAGACCGTACCGGTCACCAGCGCGAAACCGGTGAACAGGACCGTGTCGCCGAAGTAGTTGACGTGCATGGAGTACCTGAACAGCCCTCCGGTGTAGAGCCTGCCCTTGTTCTCCGGCCGCTGCTTCCAGAGCTTGCGCTGGTACTCCGAGCCCGTGTTGAGCCAGGAGCCGACCGCGTAGAGCACCACGCCCAGCCAGACGAGGAAGCCCGGGGAGGCGGTGTTGGTGCCGCCGAAGTACGCCATGGTGCCGTGGATGACCACGACCCAGGCGCCGACGGTCGCCGCCTCGGACCACTCCATCTTCCGCTTCAGCATGACGAAGGTCGTCGCGACGAACCGCAGCAGGTAGATCGCCGACAGGCTCACCAGGAGGACCCGGCGGAGCGTGTCGGCCCGCTCGAGGTCGGTTCCGAACCAGTCCCCCACCGTGTCCGTTCCGCCGAGGAGGAGGAACCAGGCGACACCGGCGACCGCGAGCGCGTTGCACGCGGTCACCAGGAGCTTGGGGCCGGTCGAGGGATCGTGTCGGCCGTACATGGGCCACTCTCGCTTTCTGCGCCTTCTTCTGCGCCTTCCCCCCGTTCACGGACAGCTCTTCGGGAAGCGGTACCGGTCAGCCGACCACCTTCCTCCCCGCCCCGGTCCTGGCCCCGGTCCCGCCGTCCGCGGCCCCGCCGGAGCCGTTGGAGCCACCGGTCCCGTTGGAGCCGTTGGAGCCGTCCGCCGTCCGGCCCGCGGCGCTCCTCCCGCGTCCGCCGCCCGCGGCCGTCCGGGCCGCGGTCCGGCGGGCGGGCCGCCCCGCGGGCTCGGGCCCGGGCCCGGACGACTCGGCGGGCTCGCTCCCGGTCTCCCCTGTCTGCCCGGCCTCCTGCATGAGCCTGGCGCGCATCGCCAGGTACTTGGCGTTCATCTCGTCGACCGGGATGAACTTGTTGATGCCGCCCGCGCTGATCTTGGGCTCCTGGCGCTCCATGATCCGCACGTCCTGGGGGTCCTGTACCCACTTCTCCATGTACAGGGAGGCCCAGGGCAGGACCCGCCGCAGCTTCTCGAACCGCAGGATCGGCTTGACCTGCGGATACTCGTACCAGCGCAGGATGTGCTCGGTGTGCCCGTCGTCGATGGGAACCAGCCACGAGGTCGTCTCGAACTGCTCGGTCCTCACGTGCACCATGCACGGGAACGTGAAGGTGATCTCGTAGTGGGTGGTGTTGGCGGGGTCGTCCTCCTGGCAGTGGTCGAAGGAGTACCGGATGGTCTGGCCCTCGGTCTCCACCCGGTGGTTGGCGATCTTGGTGGCGGCGAGGTAGCGCTCCCGGCCGTCCAGCCCGAGCTTGCTCGGCGTCCCGTACAGCAGCAGGTAGTCGATGTAGTTGAACCAGTGGTCCCGGTGCACGTAGGTCACGTGGTAGAACTCGAGCAGGCTCTCGATGTAGCGGGTGTAGTGGACCGGGCGGGTCCACCGCTTCGTCGCGTAGACCTTGGGATTGCCGGTGACCTCCCGGGGGACCGGCAGGTCCGGCAGGACGTCGCGCTCCTCGCCCCACCACATCCACACCAGCCCGAACCGCTCGCGCACCGGGTGGGTGGGGACGCGCAGCGAGCCGGGGACGCGCGCCCCGGAGCCCAGGGCCGGGACCGCCCGGCACGCGCCGTCGGAGCCGTAGCGGAAGCCGTGGTAGGGGCACTCGATGGAGTCGCCCTTCATCCGGCCGTCGGCCAGGTTGGCGCCCTTGTGGGGGCAGCGGGCGCCCTGGCAGACGAGGTTGCCCTCGACGTCGCGCCAGAGCACGAGTTCCTCGCCGAAGCGGCGGACCCCGGTGGGGCTGTCGTTGCCGACCTCCTCCGGCTGGAGGATCGGATACCACTGGTTGCGGATCATCGGTCGTCTCTCCTCATCGTCTCCCACCGGGGCCGGCGGGGGATTGCGGCGTCTTCGGGGTTGGCCGACTTCCCCGGCCCTCGGCTGTCGGCCGTCGGTCCTCGGTCCGGCCGTTCAGCCCTCGACGACCTCGACCACACCGGTGTCGCCGTCGACCACGACCAGGTCGCCGGTCCGGATGCGCTGGGTCGCGTGCTTGGTGTTGACCACCGACGGCACGTTGAACTCGCGGGACACGATCGAGCTGTGCGAGAGCATGGAGCCGATGTCGGTGACGACCCCGCCGGCCACGGCGAACAGCGGTGTCCAGGAGGCGTCCGTGTACCGGGTGACCAGGATCTCCCCGGCCTGGAACTCGTCGGCCTGCCACACCAGGTCCTCCACGATGCGGGCGCGGCCGACGATCCGGCCCGGACTCGACCCGAGCCCCTCCAGCCGGGCACCGTCCGGCACCGGCCGCACCGCCTGGGTGACGTCGTGCTCGCCGATGAAGGTCAGCGGCGGCTCCGGCAGGCGCTTGTGGTACTCGTGCAGCCGCCGTGCCTCGTCGATCCGGCCGCGGCCGAAGATCTCGCGGGCGTCGGCGCCAGTGGCCAGATAGCTCCGCACGTCCTCGAAGTCCAGGTGGGCGACCTCGTCCAGCGAGTGCAGCACCCCGGCGTCCACCAGTCGGCGGCCGACCTCGTAGACCACGTTGCGCACCAGCCAGATGGAGGTGATCATCGCCATCCGGGTGGCCTCGCGCAGCTCGCTGCACAGGGCGTACAGGGAGATGACCGTCTCGATGGTGCGGCGCTTGGCCGCCGGCAGCCGCTCCAGCACCTTCCGGGCCTCGCCGGTGTCGCCGCCGCCCCGTCCGAAGGCGTCCTCGAAAGTACCTTCGGCAGTGCCGTCGGCCGCGTAGCGCCGGATCATCTGGAAGAGGTAGCCCGGGTCGTCGATCCACCGCGGGTGGGTGAGCTCCATCTCCTGCCGGCCGCGGGTGCCGTTCATGCGCAGGAACGGCTCCATGTGCAGCTCCCAGAACGCCCGGCCCTCCTCGTCGGCGCGGAGCGCGGCCTCGATGCCCTCCAGCGGCTCCTCCTCGATGATCCGCAGGGCGCGCGGCATGCGCCGGGCGGCCTGGGCCACCGCCCAGATCTCCCGGGCCGACTCCACGGTCCGCAGCGTCGACATGTCCGTCTTGATGCGGTTCTGGAGGTTGACGCCGTCCTCGCCCAGCCATCGCGCGCACAGCTCGGTCAGGACGCCGTAGAAGCCGAAGGCGTTGATGTAGTAGGGCATGTAGCCCACGTGCATGTCGTGGAAGTAGCCCAGGTGGCGGTTCAGTTCGGTGTGCAGCTCGCGCCGGCTCAGCCGGGTGTGGTCCAGTCGGCGGGCGCGGTCGAACTCGTACAGCCGGGAGGAGACCATCTTCTCGGCGCGGCTTCTCGTCCGGGCGACCTCGGCGGCCGTGTACTTCAGCCAGACCGCCGTCGAGAGCGCGTCCTCCACACCGCCGGGGAAGGTGCCGAACGGGTTCCGGTAGGCGGCCAGGTCCACCTCCTCGCTGACGAAGCGGCTGGTGAAGTGGCGCTGGTCCCGGGTGGGCAGGCACTGGCCGAGCAGATGGGCGGTGTAGGAGATGTTGAGGTAGACGTGCCCCTGGAGGTACCCCATGTGCCGGTCGGCGTCGCCGGTGACGCGGACGCCGAGCGCGGCGGCGCAGTCCGTGTGGACGTGCTTCTGGTAGTACCGGGCGAAGCTCAGGCCCAGCGGTGTCATCAGCCCGACGAAGATCTCGCCGATGTCCATCCGGGACCACAACGTGCCCTGCCGGATCTCCGCGGGCTGCTCGGTGACGTACGGGCTGTGCCGGTCCGCCCGCCCGGCGCCGTCCGGGGCGGGCCGGGTGGTGACGGGGCGGGTCTGGAAGAGGTGGAGGACGCCGTCCCGCAGGCCCCACTCGATGTCCTGCTCGGTGCCTCCGTAGTGGGAGCGCACCCGCAGGGCCAGTCCGGCCAGTTCGCGCAGCTGCTCCCCCGTCAGACAGGGCACGTCGCGCGCGGCGGGGTCCACCTTCGTCATACCGATCCGGCCGGGCTCGACCGGCGCGCACTTGGTGACCTTGTAGCGGACCCGCTCCTCGACCACCTCCAGGGTGCGGTCGTCGACGGCGAAGAAGTCGCTGGAGACCCGGCCGGAAACCAGGCCCTCCCCCAGGCCCTGGCAGGCCTCCACCACCATGCGGTGCGGCCGGCCGCCGACCGGGTCCACGGTGAACAGCACACCGCTGATGTCGGAGTGGATCATCTCCTGGACCACCACGGCGATCGCCCCGGGTTCGGCGCCGTCCTCGCGGTAGGCCGCGGCCCGGTCGGACCACAGCGAGGCCCAGCAGCGCCGTACCGCCTCCAGCAGCGCCTCGTTCCCGCCGACGTCCAGGACGGTGTCGTGCTGCCCGGCGAAGGACTGGTCCACGGAGTCCTCCCACAGCGCGGAGGAGCGGACCGCCACCCGGGGGCTCCCCAGCCGCTCGTAGGCGGCCAGCACGGCCCCGGCGACCGGGCCGGGCAGCTCGGTGGCGAGGATCTTCTCGCGGATCACCCGGGGCTCGGCGGTACGGACCTGCGCGGCCAGGCCCGTTTCGCGCAGGAAGTCCTCGAAGAGGCCGGTGGTGAGGCAGAAGGCGGGCGGGACCGGCAGCCCGGCCCCGATCAGCTCGGCGAGCCGGGCGGCCTTGCCGCCCAGGACCGCCGGATCGGCCGGGTCCTTCCCCAGAACGACGACGTGCTCGGAGCGGGACGCCCCGGCCGCCGGGTCCTCGACATGCTGTGTCATGGTCGGTGCCTCCTCGGCGGTCAGAGCTGTGCGGCGGGCGGGTTGGTGCCGGTGAAGGCGTGGAACTGCTCGCCGGGGACGATCCGGTCCGCCCGGACGTCGGTGAAGCCGGCGCGCTCCAGTTGGTCGGTGAGCTCGTCCTCGCGGGGCAGCGGACCGCCGAAGTCGGCGTAGGTGAACCAGAGGTTGAGCACCTCCAGGCCGATGTGGCCGCCCCGGCACGAGGTGGTGAGCAGCAGCCTCCCGCCCGGCGCCAGCAGGGCGCGGGCCCGCTCCAGCACCTCGACCCGCTCCTCGGGGGCGAAGTAGTAGATGTTGTTGTGCAGGGTGACGAGGTCGAAGCGGGGCTGGAGGTCGAGGGTGCGCAGGTCGCCCTGCCGGGTCTCCACCCTCTCGGCGAGCCCCCAGGCGGCCATGTTCTTGGCGGCCCGGTCGGCGACCTCCGGCTGGAGGTCGATCGCGAGGGCGGTCAGCCGCGGGTTCAGCCGCGCGGCGTGCCGTACGTACACGCCGCTGCCGCAGCCGATCTCCAGCAGGTGGACGGGGGTGGTGGTGTCCAGGGTGCGCTCGACGGCCTCCTCGACGAAGGACCGCACGACCAGGCTGGAGCGGGCGATGACCGAGCCGTCCTGGTCGCCGAGCGAGAAGCGCCGCCCCTCCCGCAGCATGCGCGGGCCGTCGAGCAGGACCGGCAGGTGGAAGCGCATGACCTCCTCCAGGGCCGCGGCGACGGCGTCGTTGTCGGCCCGGGCGAGCGTCTTCGCCGCCGTGCTCCGCAGCCGGTAGCAGCCCTCCCGGCGGTCGAACTCGCCGAGCTGGACGCCGATGTCCAGCCAGGCGCGCAGCAGTTGACGGTCGCCGCCCTCGATCTCCAGCCGCTCGGCCAGGGTGTCCAGGTCGCAGGGGCGGGTGGCGAGCGGGCGCAGTATCCCCGCGCCGGCCGCGGAGGCCAGGAAGGCGGCCCGGTACAGCGGGGTGATCAGCCCCTTGGACAGCGCCAGCAGCAGCGGTGTCCGCCGGTCGCCGAGGACCTTGGCCACGGTGCGGGCCTGGGTCAGGGGGCCCTCTACGCGGTCCACGACGTTCTGGGCCAGGCTCAGTATGTCCACGATGGGTTCCTCTGCGGTGTGGCGTGCGGCGGGGTGGGTGGTGTGGCGCGGGACGCGGTGGGCGGGGCGAACGCGGCGGGCGGTTCCGGCGGGCTCTCCGGGCCGGAGCCGGGGCCGGGGCCGAACCGGTCGGTCTCGGACCGCAGTTCGCGCAGCAGCCGGAGCCGCGGCGCCTCCCTCAGCAGGAAGAAGTGGCCGCCCGGCAGGTGCCGGCGCAGGAACGAGCCCGTGGTGTACGCGCGCCACGCCTCCACCTCGCCGGGGCCGGCGAGGGGGTCGTCGGATGCCGAGAAGGCGGTCATGGGGCAGCCGAGCGGGCCGCGCGGCCGCCACCGGTAGGTGTCGCAGACGGTGAGGTCGGCGCGGAGCACCGGCAGCCGGCGCTCCAGGTAGGCGCCGCCGACGCCACCGGGGTCCGTACCGCCCAGACCGCCGAGGTCCCGGACGAAACGCCGCAGTCCGTCGTCGGCGAGGGCGTGGTCCGCCCGGTCGCCGTACAGGTGCGGCGCCCGGCTGCCGGAGACGAACAGGTGCCGGGGACCGGGCTCGCCCCGCTCGCGCAGCACACAGGCCACCTCGTAGGCCAGCAGGGCGCCCATGCTGTGCCCGAACAGCGCGTAACCGCCGGGCCGCCCGGTGATCCCGTGCGCGGTCAGCGCGGTGGCGAGGTCGGCGGCCAGCGGCACCATCCGGGTGTACGGCGCCTCGTGCAGCCGCAGCCCCCGGCCCGGCAGCAGCACCGGCACGACCCGGACGCGGTCGCCGAGGTGCCCGTCCCAGCCGCGGTACGCCGACGGTGTGCCGCCCGCGTACGGGAGGCAGACCAGCCGCGTCCGGGCGGCATCCGGCGCGGCGGCGACCGGTGTCACCGGCGCCGCCGGCCCGGCTCCGGGCGGGCCGGCCGGCGGGAACCAGGGGCCCGGCCCGGCAGGTGCCTCAGCGCTTGACATGCCTGCGCCCCTCGGGGGTGTCCAGCCAGGCCAGGGTGCGGCGCATGCCCTCCTCGAAGTCCACCTCGCTCTTCATCCCGAAGTCCTCGCGCGCCCGGTCGGCGGGGTACGACTGGTCGCGGTCGAGGAGGTGGACGGCGTGCCGGGTGAGGACCGGCCGCGCGGAGATACGCAGCGCGCCGTAGAGCTTCTCGGAGACGACCGCCACGGTGGTCGCCACCGGGGTGGGCAGGCTCAGCCGCGGCGGGCGGGTGCCCAGCCCGCGGGCGAGGGCCCCGACGTACTCGCGCCAGGTGGTGAGGTCCGGATCGCGCAGGTTGTACGCCCGCCCGGCGGTCAGCGGGGAGGTGCAGGCGTCGATCATCGCGTCGGCCGCGTTATCCGCGTACAGCAGTCCGGCCGGGGCCCGGCCCTGGCGGACGTGGACCATCTGCCCGCTCAGAAGCAGGTTCGCGATCTCGATCACGAAGTCCTTGCTGCCGGGCCCGTAGACCGACACCGGGCGGACGACGGTCACCGGTACGCCGGTGCGGCAGGACGCCTCCCGCACCGCGCGCTCGCCGAGGATCTTGCTGCGGTTGTAGGGCAGCCCGGTGTCCCGCAGCGGGGCGCTCTCGTCGCAGGGCCGCACCGGGTACCCGTAGACGTCGGTGGTGCTGACGTGCAGGACGCGTTCGACGGTGCCCGCGTGGTGGGCGGCCTCGACGACGTTGCGGGCGCCGTCCTCGTTGACCCGCCGGAACCGCTCCCAGGGGCCCCAGTCGGCGGACACGCCCGCGCAGTTGTAGACGTACCGCACGCCCTCGGCGGCCCGGCGCACGTCGGCGGGGTCGGTGAGGTCGCCGACGACGGTCTCGGGCCCGGGCTCGGCGCCGGCCAGACCGGTGAGGTCGCTGTCCGCGCGGACCAGGGCCCGGACCCGGTACCCGCGCCCGGTCAGCCGGCGGACCAGATGCCCGCCGAGGAAGCCGCTGGCGCCGGTCACCAGCACCTCGGGGCCCGGGGACCCCGAGGGGCCGGGGGCGGGGGAGGGGAAGGGGGAGGGTGAGGGCGGGGATGGGGCCGGGGGTGCCGGAATGCTGCCGTTGGTCGCCATGTGTCACACCAGGAGGTCGAGGGCGCGGTCGAGGTCGGCTTCGTCGTGGTCGTGGTTGACGAAGAAGCGCAGGCGGCACTTGTCCCGCTCCACGGCGGGATAGCCGATCGGCATCACGTTGACGCCCTGCTCCAGCAGGGAGTTGGAGAGCGCCATGGTCCTCCCCCAGTCGCCGGTGATCACGGGGACGACCGCCGAGAGCCGGGAGACCCCGATGTCCAGGCCGCGAGCCCGGGCTCCGGCGCGGAAGTGGTCGGACAGCTCCCGCACCCGCGTCACGCGCTCCGGCTCGTCCCGGATGACGCGGAACGCCTCCAGCGCCGCCGCCGTGTTGGCGGGGGAGATGCCGGTGCTGAAGATGTGCAGCGGGGCGGTGAACTTGAGGTACTCGATGAGCGGGCCGCGGGCCGCGATGTAGCCGCCCAGGCTGCCGATGGCCTTGCTGAGCGTGCCCATCCACAGGTCCACGTCGGCGGGGTCGGTGCCGAAGTGCTCCCCGATGCCGCGCCCGGTGGCGCCGAGCACCCCGATCGAGTGCGCCTCGTCGATCATGAGCATGGCTCGGTGGCGCCTCTTGACCTCGATGAACCGGGGCAGGTCGGGGATGTCGCCGTCCTGGCTGTACGCACCCTCGACCACGACGAGCGCGCGGCGGTGCCGGGTGCGCATGGCGCCGAGGATCCGGTCCAGGGCCGCCCAGTCGTTGTGCGGGAAGGGCCGGCGCCGGGCGCCGGAGAGCATGCAGCCGCGCACGGTGCTGTCGTGGATCCACTCGTCGTGGACGATGAGGTCCTCCGGGCCGAAGAGATGGCCCACGGTCGCCACGTTGGTGGCATGCCCCCCGGCGAAGACGATCGCGCCCTCGGTGCCGAGGAACGAGGCGATCTCGGTGTCGAGTTCGTGGTGCAGCGGGGTCTCGCCGAACAGCAGCGGGGTCGCCGAGCTGGAGGTGCCGTAACGGTCGATGGCCGCCTTGGCCGCCCGGCGGACCCTCGGATGGTGGGAGAGGGCCAGGTAGTTGAAGGCGGCGAAGTTGAGGACCTCCCGGCCGTTCAGCCGGGCGCGGCCGGAGTTGAAGCCCTCGTGGACGCGCCCGTAGGGGTTGGCGCCGTCGGCGCCCGCCTGCCGCAGCCGGCCCTGGAGCTCCGCGTACTCGGCCCACTCCTCGAACTCGTACTCCATGCGCACCGGCGGCTCGGCGGGCACGGGAGCGGGGGCGGATGGCGCCTCCGGCCACGGGGTGCGGGGCTGCGCGGCCATGGGGGCTCCGGTGGTCTCGGGGTCGGTCTCGGGCAACGGAGCGGTCTCGGTGAGGCGGTCGGTCAGGTCGCCGACGGTGGGGTCCTCGGGGAGGTCCCGGCGCAGCCGCGCCACCCGGTCGGGGAACCGCGCGGCGATACGGCGTTCGAGATCGACCCGCATCAGGGAGTCGAAGCCGAGGTCCGCGCCGAGGCGGGCGTACGGCGGAAGCTGCTCCACGGGGAAGCCGCTCACCCGGGCGACGAGGCCGAGGACGGCGTGGCGCACCGTGCCCGCGCCGGCCGGGGCGGGCACGGAAGCAGCCGGGACCGCCGGGTCGGTGGCGGGCCGGGCGTACGGCTCGGTGTGCTGCCCGGCGGGGCCGGCCGGCCGGGGCGGGGTGAACCAGTACGACCGCCGCTCGAAGACCGCGTGCGGCACGGGAACCCGCTCGCGCGGCCGGTCCTCGTCCAGCGCGGCCCAGTCCACCTCGCCGCCCGCGCAGTGCAGCCGGCCCAGCGACTGCAGGAGCGTGGCCCAGTCGTCTCCCCCGCGGCGCAGCGACGGCAGCCACAGCGGCGCCGGGCTCCCGGCACCGGGCCCGCCGTCCCGCTCACCCCCGTCCCCGGTGCCGTCCTCGGCCGCGGCGGTCATGAGCCGTCCGAAGCCGAGCAGGGTGGAGTGCGGTCCGATCTCCACGAAGGTGTCGCAGCCCATGCGGCGCAGGGCGGCGAAGCCGTCGGCGAACCGCACGGTGCCGAGCAGGTGCTCGACCCAGTGGTCGGCGCCGATCCGCCGGACCCGCTCCCCGGTGGCGTCGGAGATCCACGCCACGCGCGGCTCGGCGTGGACGGCGGAGCGCGCCGCGGCCAGCAGCGGCGGCGCCGCCCCGGCCATCAGCTTGGAGTGGAAGGCGTGCGAGACCTCCAGCGGCTTCACGGTGATCCGCTGACCGGTGAGCGTCTCGCGCAGCGCGTCGATCTCCTCCCGCTCCCCGGAGAGCACCAGGTGGCCGGGGGTGTTGACGGCGGCGACCGCGACCGAGGCGAAGCCCGCCGCGGCGGCGCGGACCGTCCCGGCGTCCCCGGTGCAGGCGATCATCGCGCCGTCCCCGGGCTGGGCGGCCATGTGCCGGCCCCGTTCGGCGGCCAGGGTGAGGGCGTCCTCGAAGGAGAGCACCCCCGCCACGCAGGCCGCGCCGAGCGCGCCGACGCTGTGGCCGAGCACGGCGTCCGGCCGTACTCCGGCGGACGCCCACAGCTCGGCGAGCGCCACCTCCAGGGCCACCAGGGCCGGCTGGCAGTAGCGGGTGCTCCGCAGCCGCTCGGCGCCGGAGTCGTCGAACAGCAGGCCGAGCAGCGAGGTGTCCAGCAGCGGCCGGAGCACCTCGTCCGCCCGGTCCAGGACGCGGGCCGCCCCGGCGTGCGTCTCGTACAGGTCCCGGCCCATGCCCGGGTACTGGCTGCCCTGGCCGCTGAAGAGGAAGGCGGTCCGGCGGACCGGGCCGCCCGCGGCGTGGCCGCGGACCACGGCGGTGGTGGGCCCGCCCCGCACCAGCGCCTCCAGCCCGGCGTCGAGCTCGGCGGCCGACCGGCCGGTGACGACGGCGCGGTGCGCCAGCTGGGCCCGGCCGGTGTTCGCCGAGTGGCACAGGTCGGCCGGGGGGACGCCGGGGCGGCTCGCCAGATGCGTCCGGTACTCCCCCGCCAGCGCCGTGAGCGCCGTGGGCGTGTGCGCCGACAGGCACAGGGCGTGCACCCGCCGGTCGGGCCGCGCGGCGGGGTCCGGCTCCGGCCGGGCGGGCCGCTCCGGCGCGGCCTCCAGGACCGCGTGGGCGTTGGCGCCGCCGAAGCCGAAGGAGCTGACCCCGGCCCGCGCGGTGCCGCCGCCCGGCAGCGGACGGCACCGGATGGGCACCTCCAGGCCCGAACCCTCCCAGGTCATGCGGTGGTTGGGGGTGCGCAGGTGCAGCAGCGGAGGCACCTGCCGGTGCCGTACGACGAGGGCGGCCTTGATCAGTCCGGCGATGCCCGCGGCCGCCTCCAGATGGCCGATGCTGGTCTTCACCGAGCCGACCAGGCAGGGCTCCGCGCCGTCCCGGCCGCGCCCGTAGACCTCGGTCAGGGCCTCCCACTCGACGGGGTCGCCCAGCGAGGTGCCGGTGCCGTGGGCCTCGACGTAGCCGATCTGCCCGGCCGTCAGGCCCGCCCGGTCCAGGGCCCGGGTCAGCACCGCGCGCTGCGCGGCGCCCCGGGGCGCGGTCAGCCCGTTGCCGCGTCCGCCGTGGGCGACGGCCGTCCCCCGGATCACCGCATGGACGCGGTCGCCGTCGGCGAGCGCGGCGGACAGCGGCTTGAGGAGGACCAGACCGGCGCCCTCGCCGCGCGCGTACCCGTCGGCGGCGTCGTCGAAGGTGCGGCAGCGCCCGCCGGGGGCGAGCATCCCGCCCTCGGCGAAGGCCACGGTGAGGCCCGGGGTGGCCATCAGGTTGACGCCACCCGCGAGGGCCGTGCCGCACTCCCCGTCACGCAGGCTGCGGCAGGCCAGGTGGACGGCCACCAGGGAGGAGGAGCAGGCCGTGTCCACGGCCAGGCTGGGGCCGCGCAGGTCCAGCAGGTAGGAGACGCGGTTGGCGGCGACCGACAGGGCGTTGCCGGTGGCGCTGTGGACGTCGACGGTGTCGAGGTGGCCCATCTGCAGGTCGGCGTAGTCGTGGCTGCTGATGCCGACGAAGACCCCGGTGTCGCCGCCCGCCAGGCTCGTCGGCGCGGTGCCGGCGTCCTCCAGGGTCCGCCAGGCGGTCTCCAGGAGCAGTCGCTGCTGCGGGTCCATGCGTTCGGCCTCGCGCGCGGAGATCCCGAAGAACCGGGCGTCGAACTCGTCCACGCCCTCGACGAACCCGCCGTGGCGGGGCGCCCGCACCCGCTCGGGGTCCCAGCGGCCCGGCGGCACCTCGCCGACGGCGTCGCGGCCGTCGGTCAGCAGCCGCCAGTAGCTCTCCGGGTCGGGGGCGCCGGGGAAGCGGCAGCCCATGCCGATGATCGCGATCGGCTCGTCGGCCCCTGCGCCACCGGTTCCGGCGCCACCGGTGCCGACCGCGGGCGCCGGGGCGGGCACGGCGGCGGGCACGGCCGTGGGCCGGGGTTCCGCCGGGGCTGCGAGGCGGGCGGCCAGGGCGCGGACGGTCGGATGGTCGAAGACCACCCCCGGGGTCAGCGGGGTGCCCAGCCAGGAGCCGAGTTCGGCGGCGACGGCGACCGCCTGCCTGGAGTCGAGCCCCAGGGAGGTGAAGGGCACGGTGGGGTCGATCGCTCCGGCGGACAGCCCGAGGCGGTCCGCGATCCGGTCGGTCAGCCAGGCCTCGACGGCGGCCGCGCCCACGCGGTACCGCCGGGCACCGGGGGTGCCGGCGGACGCGCCGCCGGGGGCGCCCGCCTCCGGCCGGGTCCGCTCGTACAACTGCCCGGCCAGCGCGTCGGCGGTCGGGGTGACCAACAGGTCCCCGACGGAGACCCGGACGTCCAGCAGCCGCTCCAGCTCGGCCACGGCCCTCAGCAGCCGCGGGTAGTCCAGACTCAGCTCGGCGAACGTACGGCCGGAGGTCTCCCCGGCCGCCCCGGAGTTCCCGGCGTCCCCCGGCACCGCGCCGGTGAGCACCCGGGCGACGGTCCCGGCGATCTCCTCCCGGCTCCGGCCCGCGGCCGGGCCGGCGGTGCGGGCGGGGTGCTCCGGCGTCTCCCGGAGCACCCCGGCGGCCACCACCGGCAGCGCCAGGTCAAGGAAGTCCTGGCGGCAGGCCCGGCGCCGGATCTTGCCGCTGGTGGTCCTGGGCACCCCGGACCTGCGGACCAGGACGACGGCGTGCGGTGTGACCTCGTGCTCCTCGGTGATCGCGGTGCGCAGCCGCGCCAGCAGGTCCCCGACGGGGATCCGGTCGTCCAGGCGGCGTCCCTCGATCTCGTGGACGACCACCAGCTCCTCGGCGCCCTCCACCTGGACCCCGAAGGCGGCGCCGGCACCCGGCCGGACCACCCGGTGGGCCCGCTCCGCGGTGAGCTCGATGTCGTGGGGGTAGTGGTTGCGGCCCTGGACGATGACGACGTCCTTGGTGCGGCCGACGACATGCAGCCGGTCCTCGCGCAGGAAGCCCAGGTCGCCGGTGCGCAGCCAGGTGGTGCCGGGCCCGTCACCACCGCCGTCGGCGCCGCTGCCGCCGTCGTCGTTCCGGAGCCGGGCGCCGAAGGTCTCCTCGGTGGCGTCGGGCCGCCGCCAGTAGCCCCTGGCCACGCTCGGCCCGGCGACCCAGATCTCACCGATCCGCCCCTCGCCGGCGACCCGGCGCCGGGTGGCGGGGTCCACGATCGCGGTCTCGACGCCGTCCACGGCCGTACCGCAGTCGACGACACGGGTGGTCCGCCCGGCGCCGGGCTCGGCGGGCTCGGCGGTGCCCGCCTCCAGCGCGCCGGAGGCGAACGTCCCGGCGGCGGGCGGCTCGTGGGCGTCCGTGCCGGTCACCATCAGCGTCGCCTCGGCCAGCCCGTAGCAGGGCAGCAGTGCCCGGCGGTCGAAGCCGCAGGGCGCGAAGTACTCGGCGAAGCGCTCCAGGGTGTCGGCGCGCACCGGCTCGGCGCCGTTGAGCGCCAGCCGCCAGGCGCTCAGGTCCAGGGCGCCGCGCTGCTCGGGGGTGATCCTGCGGACGCAGTGCTCGAAGCCGAAGTTGGGCGCGACGCTGGTGGACGCGCCGGTCCGGGAGAGCGTCTCCAGCCACCGCAACGGCTGCGCGAGGAAGGTCAGGGGCGACATCAGATGGGCGGGGAAGCCGCCGTACAGCGGCGTCAGGATGCCGCCGATGAGTCCCATGTCGTGGTACGGCGGCAGCCACGACACCATCGCGGAGTCGCGGTCGTGCGCCAGCCGCAGATGGATCGAGCGGAGGTTGTGGAGCAGGTTGGCGTGGCCGACCATGACGCCCTTGGGCGTGGCGGTCGAACCGGAGGTGTACTGGAGGAACGCCAGGCAGCCGCCGGTGGTGCCCGGGTCGCGCCAGGCGTCCGGGTCGCGGTCGGCCGCGGGAACGCGGTCGGTGACCGTCCAGCGCAGTCCGCCCAGCCCGAGCGCCTCGGCCTCCGCGCGCCGGCCGGCGACGGAGCGGGCGACCTTCTCGGTGGTCAGGGCGTGGGTAGCCCCCGAGTCCCGGGCGATGGCCGCCAGCCGCGGCACGGTCCGGTCGAAGCGCGCGGTGTCCGGCGGGTAGGCGGGCACGGCGACGGCGCCCGCGTACAGGCAGCCGAGGAAGGCCGCGACGTAGTCCAGACCCGGGGGGTGGAGCAGCAGGACGGGGCGGCCCGCCAGGTGCTCGCGCTGCAGCAGGACGGCGACGGTGCGGGCCCGCAGGTCGAGTTCGCGGTAGGTCCAGGACTCCTCGGCCCCGTCGTGCCCGGTCAGGAAGCGGTAGGCGAGCTCGTCGGGGCGGTGTTCGAGGTGGTGCCGCAGGACCGCGGTGACGGTCTCGGGTTCCCCTCCCCGCCACAGGACCTCGATCGGATCTGGTGTCATGTGCGTCTCCGTCACTTGCCGGTCAGGGCCCGCGGGCGCCGGCCCGCCGCGGCCGCTTCGGCGGCCTCGTCGGCCAGTCGGCGGTAGTCGGTCTTGCCGTTGGCGTTGTGCGGCAGCTCGGCCAGGCGCACGGCGGTACGCGGGAGCATGTAGGGCGGCAGGTGGCGGGCGCAGTGCCGCTTGAGGGCGAGCAGGCCGGGCGCGTCGGCGCCGTCGCGGACGGTGTAGTAGAGGGCGATCCGCGGGTCGTCGCCCCCGGCGACCACGGCCGCCGCGGTCTCGACCGCCGGGTGCCGCAGCGCCGCGGCCTCGATCTCGCCCAGTTCGACGCGGTAGCCGGAGAGCTTGACCATGCGGTCCCGGCGCCCCCGGTAGACCAGCCCGCCGTCCTCCCGGCTCACCAGGTCGCCGGTGGCGTGGCGGCCCAGGTGGTGCCCGGCGGCGGCCGACTCCGTCTCGCGCCGCCAGTAGCCGGGGGTGACGCAGTCGCCCTCGACGACCAGCTCGCCGATCGCCCCGGGCCCCTCGGCGGGACGCCCGTCCTCGCCGGTGACCGTGAGCCGCGCACCGGGCAGCGGCCCGCCGATCGGCACCGGCCGGTCGTTCGCGAGGTCCTCGGGACGGACCCGGTGGTAGGTGCAGACGTTGGTCTCGGTCGGGCCGTAGAGGTTGTAGAGGGAGGTTTCGGCGGGCAGCAGCGCCGCCAGGGCGCGCAGTTGCGGCACGGGGAAGACCTCGCCCGCGAAGAGCACGTGGCGCAGGGTGCGGGTGGCCCGGGGGGTGAGCGCGCCGGAGACCGTCAGCAGGTTGAGCACCGAGGGCACCGAGTACCAGACGGTGACGCCGTGCTCGCGGACGCCCGCGGCCAGGGCCGCCACGTCGCGCGTCCGGTCGTCGGGGACGATCCACACCGCGGCGCCGGACGACAGCCCGGCGAACAGGTCGAAGGTGCTCAGGTCGAAGTTGAACGACGCGTGGTTGGCCAGGACGTCCCCGGGGCCGAGGGCGAGCTCGGCGCGGGCCCAGCGGATGAAGGCCGCCAGGTTCCGGTAGGTGATCCGCACGCCCTTGGGGGTGCCGGTCGATCCCGAGGTGTAGAGGAGGGCGGCGAGGTCGTCGCGGCCGGGTGCCGGTCCGGCGGTGCGGCCGGCGGTGCGGTCCGTGAGGGCGTCCCAGGTGCGGACGGGCACCGGGACGGGTGCGGTCCCGCGCTCCGGCGCCGTACCGGCGGGCCCGGCGTCCGGTCCGGCGTCCGGTTCCGGGTCCACGAGGACGACCGCCCGGACCGACGCGGGCAGGCCCGCCCCGGCCAGCGGGCCCAGCCGGGTCCGGTCGGTGAACACCACGGCCGGCTCGGCGTCCGCCAGGATGGTGCCCACCCGGTCCGGCGGCTGGCGGCCGTCCAGGGGCACGTACGCGCACCCGGCCCGCAGGGCGGCCAGGACGGCCCCGGCGTAGCGCGGCTGCTTGTCCGTCCAGACGGCGACGCGGTCGCCGGGTACGGCGCCCAGCTCCGCCAGGGCGGCGGCGAGCGCCACGACCTCCCCGGCGAGTTCCCCGTAGGTCACGGTCCGCTCGCCCACGAACGCCGGACGGACGGCCTGTCCGTCCGGCAGCCGCGCGGGGAGCCGGATCAGGGCCACGTCATCGGGGTCGTCGGGCTCGCCGCCGGGGGCGTACGCGCCGGGGCGGCCGGTCTGCTGCCTGGTCACCGGCCTCACCCCGCCGACGGCAGGACGCCGACCTCGCGGGCGGCGTCGACGAAGATCCCGGCCGCCTCCGCCAGGTCCTGGCGGGTGTGCTCGCAGGTGACGCTGACCCGCAGCCGGGCGTCGCCCAGCGGCACCCCGGGGAAGACGACGGTCTGGCAGTACAGCCCGCGGGCGCGTACGGCCCGGCCCATCTCCATCGCGGCCCGCTCGTCGCCGACGACCACGGGGAGGATGGCGCTCCGGGTGTTCTCCAGATCGAACCCGGCGTCGGTCAGCAGGCCGTGCAGCAGGCGGATGTTGTCCCACAGCCGCTCGATCCGCTCCGGCTCGGACTCGATCACGTCGATCGAGGCGATGAGCCCGGCCGCCACCCCGGCGGGGATGTTCGCGGCGAAGACGTAGGAGTTGGAGTAGTGGCGCAGGTACTCGACGACCTCCTCCTCGCCGACGACGAAGCCGCCCATGCCGGCGAGGGTCTTGCTCATGGTGCCGAGTTCGAGGTCCACCGCCCCCTTGAGGCCGAAGTGCTCGGCCGTGCCGGAGCCGCGCCGGCCCAGCACCCCGGTGGCGTGGGCGTCGTCGATCATCACCCGCGCGCCGTACTCCCGGGCCAGGCGGACGATCTCGGGAAGGTCGCAGATGTCGCCGTGCATGCTGAACACGCCGTCGGCGACGATGAGCCTGCCCGTGGGCCGGTCCGCGCAGCGCGCCAGGACGCGCTCCAGGTCGGCCATGTCGTTGTGCCGGTAGATCCGGCGCTCGGCGCCGGAGAGCTTGCCGCCGTCGAGGATGCTCATGTGGTTGAGCCTGTCGGTGATCAGCGTGTCGTAGCTCTTGACCAGCGCGGAGATGGCGCCGAGGTTGGCCGCGTAACCGCCGGGATAGACGATGCAGGCCGGGCGCTGCTTGAAGGCGGCCAGCCGCCGCTCCAGCTCCTTGTGCAGGGTGTTGGTGCCGCCGATGAAGCGGGAGCCGGTGTGGGTGGCGCCGTAGGTGCGGGTGGCCTCGCAGATCGCCTCGACCACCTTCGGGTGGTTGGCCAGGCCCAGGTAGTTGTTGGAGGCGAACATCAGGAACTCGCGCTCGCGCCCGGTGAGTTCGTCGAAGATCACGGCCCGGTTCCCGCAGCGGGAGCGCAGCGGCATGCCGTACCAGTAGAGCCGGTCCCGCCTGCGCCGCCGCAGATAGGCGCCGAAGCTGCGGGTCTTGGCGAAGAGGTCGGGGTCGCGCTCCTCCATGAAGTCCTTCATGGAGCGGCTGTCCCAGGAGTCCTCGCCGTACGGCTCCGGCGGTACGGCACCGGGCTCCGCGCCGGTGTCCGCGCCGGTCCCCGGCCGGACGGGGACGACCCCCGCGGTCCCGGTGAGGTGGGGACGGAGCTCCTCGGCCAGGGTCCGCAGGGTGGTCGCCGTCACGCCGCCCGCCACGTCCGCGGCCAGGCCGAGGGCGTCGGCGGTGTCGGCGACGATCGAGGTCAGCACCACGGAGTCGATGCCCAGTTCGCTCTCGAAGTCGGCGTCCGGCCCGAGCTGGTGCCGCTGGTACCGGGTGTGGTGCATGGCCTGGGCGACCAGGGTCTCCAACAGGACGTCGCCGTCCGGGCCCGGCACGGTGTCCGGCGCGGTGCCCGATGTGGTGTCCGGCACGGTGCCGAGCGCCTCCTCGACCGCCTCGGCCAGTTCGCGGATCGTGGTCAGCCCGCCGGGCAGCGGCCCGGCGAGGGCGAAGTGCTCGCGCACCGTCTCCAGGATCGACTCGAAGACGACCGAGTCGATGCCCAGCTCGCCCTCGAAGTCGCTCTCCGGCAGCAGGTAGGACTCGTCGTACAGGGTGCGCGAGGCGATGATGTCCACCACCTGCCGGTGGACGTCCTTGGTCTCCCCGGCAGCGGTGCCGGCCGGGGTGCCGGCTGCCCGGTCCGCCGCGGTCTCCTCCGCCGTGTGCGTCATCGGACGGCCCCCTCCTTCCGCAGGCGCTCGACGAGGCCGGTGATCGCCTCGACCGTCCGGAAGTTCGCCGGGGTGATCTCGTGCAGCGGCACGGTGACCCGGAACGTCTCCTGGAGGTAGTGCACGAGGTCGAAGATCCCGGCCGAGTCGACGATGTTGAGCTCGGTGATGGGGACCTGCGCGTCCAGCCCGTCGGCGTCGCCGTCCAGCCAGACGTCGGCGATGTGGTTGATGATGGACTGCTGAGTGCTCATGGGCTTCCTGGGCTCGGCCGCCGGGGCGGTGGTCATGAGGAGGTGGCGGGGGTGC
>NZ_JAZDCX010000025.1:0-98386 GCF_036323805.1 Streptomyces rubellus | reverse complement strand
TGCCTCTTCTCGGTTGGTGCGGGGCGGAAAGACGGGTCACGCGCTCGGCGTGGGGTGGCGTGGGCCGCTGAATCCCGGACTGCTGTATCCGGGGCCGGTGGGACCTGGGCCGGGATGCGCCGTCCGTGAATACTCCGTTGGTTCTGGAGCGAGGGTGGAGTGCGGCAGGCGGAGCTGGTCGCGGAGGAAGGGGAGGATGCCGCGTGTCAGGAGAGCCTGCCGCCAGGACTCGTGGAGTCGCCGCAGTTCGGCTTCTCGGTCCCAAGTGCTCCCTGGCGGTGAGGAGTGGTGGCGGGCAACGGTGAGCAGAAGGCAGGCGACGCCGATTGCGATCGAGATCGATGCGGCGATCACCGCTGTGTGTCCCGCGCCTATCAGCGCGTCCGCGAGGGTTCCTTGGGCGCTGCTGAGGCTTATCCCGTAACCGAGGACGAGGAAGAACGCGGCCGCGGCCGAGGAGGGGATCGGTGTGAGGACGACCACCGCTGCCAGGCAACCGTGCCCGTCGGCCGATGCTGTGCCCTCGGCGTGTCCCTTCCAGGATCCCGCCCCGGCGGCTCCGCGCCGCTCGAGGTGTGCCTGGTACTCGGTGGCGGCTGCTGCCGCGATGATGTGCCTCTTCTCCATGGCTCTGTCGCGCAGGTGTCCCAGGGTGAGTTCTCCTGGGACCTGGCGTATGGCGTGTCGGATGTCCGCCCTGCGCAGTGCTTGGTGTACGAGTTGCTCGAACTCGGGTTCTTCTGTTCGTAAGTACGTTGGTGGGATCATGGATGGTTCCTCGGCGGAGTGGTCTGGCTCTGCGGTACGGCTTCCGGGGGCGAATCCCGGCTGTGTGTCCTGCGCCGAACGTGTCCGGGGTGCCGCCCGTGCAGGGCCGGTCCACGGGTTCGGACGCGGACTCAGACGTTCACTCCGAAGTCCTGCGCGATCCCGCGCAGACCGGAGGCGTAGCCCTGGCCGACGGCCCGGAACTTCCACTCGGCGCCGTGGCGGTAGAGCTCGCCGAAGACCATGGCGGTCTCGGTGGAGGCGTCCTCGGTGAGGTCGTAGCGGGCCAGTTCGGCCCTGTTGGCCTGGTTGACCACGCGGATGTAGGCGTTGCGGACCTGGCCGAAGCTCTGCCCGCGTGCCTCGGCGTCGTGGACGGAAACGGGGAAGACGATCCTGTGGATGTCGGCGGGAAGGGTGGCGAGGTTCACCTTGACGACTTCGTCGTCGCCCTCGCCCTCACCGGTGAGGTTGTCGCCGGTGTGCTCGACCGAGCCGTCGGGGCTGGTGAGGTTGTTGTAGAAGACGAAGTGCCGGTCGGAGGCGACTTTCCCTGCCTCGTCGCACAGCAAGGCGCTGGCGTCCAGGTCGTAGTCGGCGCCGGTGGTCGTACGCACGTCCCAGCCAAGGCCGACGAGGACCGCGCTCAGGCCCGGTGCCTCCTTGCTGAGCGAGACGTTGCCGCCCTTGGACAGGGATACTCCCACACTCTCCTCCTGTGGTGCGCGTCGGTCTTAAGATCCTGGGTCTGCCAGGCCCACTGTTTATTCTACATGAATGTAGAAGACCTGGAGGGTGATCGGGCTACCACCCGCTTACGATGTACCGCCGACTTGGCGAGCACAGCGGGAAGTTCTGGAGCTGGAGGGAGAGGGCATGGCGGACCAGGACACGGGCGGGCAGTCCCGTCGGCCCCGTGCGCGTCGGCGCGGCCAGGGCGAGCTGGAGGTGCAGGTGCTGTCGGCGCTGTGCCAGGCTCCGGGGCCGGTGGACACGGCCTGGGTACGGGAGCGGCTCGGCGGCGACCTGGCGTACACCACCGTGATCACCATCCTGACCCGGCTGCTGGCCAAGGGCGCGGTCGTACGGGAGAAGGCGGGACGCTCGTTCCTGTGGTCGCCGACGGCGGACGAGGCGGGGCTGGCGGCGCTGCGCATGCGGCGGGTGCTGGACGGGGAGAGTGACCGTCAGGCGGTGCTGGCGAGTTTCGTGACCTCGCTGCCGCCGGGGGACGAGCGGCTGCTGCGGGAGCTGCTGGAGCGGGCCGAAGAGCTGGGGGAATGAGGCGGTTGTGGGGGTCTTCGTCTTCCTGCCGCTGGTGTTGCCGCTGACGGCCTGGCCGATCGCGCGCCTGGCCGAGCAGCATCTGCATCCGCGCACCGCCACGGTGCTGCTGTCGGTGGCGGCCGGTGTGCTGGCGGTGTGCAGCACGGTGTGCCTGGCACTGCTGATGGTGGTGGGCACCGCGCAACTGCCGGGCAACCCGCTGCCGGACGGCTGGTCGGACGAGGAGGTGCGCGAGGCGGTCCCCTACGACGAGGTCGCGGGCCGGGCGGCCATCCCCGCGCTGCTGGCGGTCGTGGTGGCCTGCGCGCGGACGCTGTGGGCGCACCGCCGGGTGCGGCGCCGGTCGGTACGGGCGCTGGCGGGCGCGCGCGGCCGCTCGGTGGCGGTGCTGCCCGACGGCGAGCCGTACGCGTACGCCCTGCCCGCGGGCCGGGGCGGGCAGGGCCGGGTGGTGGTGTCCACGGCGATGCTGTCGTGTCTGGAGGGCGGGGAGCGGCGGGCCCTGTTCGCGCACGAGCGGGCGCACCTGGCCGGCCGGCACCACCGGTTCCTGCTTGCCGTGCACCTGGCCGCGCGGGCGAACCCGTTCCTGCGGCCGCTGCGGACGGCGGTGTCCTACACCGCGGAGCGGTGGGCGGACGAGGAGGCGGCGGAGGCGGTCGGGAGCCGGCGGACGGTGGCCCGGGCGGTGGGCAGAGCGGCCCTGGTCTCCCGCGCCGCTGGCCGCCCGGCCGCCGCGCCGGTCCACTTCGCCGCGGCAGGACCGGTGCCGCGGCGGGTGGCGGCCCTGCTGGAGCCGGCTCCGGTGGTGCGCAGCTGGCCGCCGGTGTTCACCACGGCGGGGCTGGCGGCCTGGACGGCCGCGGCGGGGACGACTGTCTCGGCGCTGTCGTCGGCGAACTCCGCCGTCACCCTGTTCCTGGTGCTGAAGGCAGCCACCCCGCTGTAGCAGCATCGTGAGTTCTCGGGGACGACCGCCGCGTGGTCCGGATGGCCGCCTCAGGGGGGCGGACAGCCTCAGCGGCCCTTGAGGCGTTCGACGAGCGCGACGCCACCGGCGGCCAGGGTGATCTGGATGACCAGTTCGATCCAGTCGACGCCATCGGTTTCGGACACGCCCAGGCCTGCGGCGATGGCGGTGCCGACCAGGGCGGCGAGGATGCCGACTCCGATGGTCAGCAGCACCCCGGTGCGCTGGCGGCCCGGCAGTGCCAGTCTTCCCAGAATGCCGATGACAATGCCGATCGCAATCGCGCTGATGAGGCCGGAGATTTCCATGCTGTCCCTTTCCGGGGTCGTCCGCTGTGCCTGCGTGTGCCGGTTACAGGTCGAACTCGTGGGGCGGCAGGTTGAGGGCGTAGCAGGCTTCGCGGACCACGGCCCGCTCGGTGGTGTCGAAGTCACCGTCGGCGCCACCGATGACGATGCCGAGCTGGATCACCGCGCGGGCCTCGGCAGGCTTCTTCCTCGCTTTGGCGACCTCCTGCAGGACGCTCACCTTGCCCAGCTCGAAATCCGCGGTCAGCTTGTTCAGGTGGTCGTTGAAGCGGCGCTGGAGGTCCTCCGCGAGAAAGTTCTGCAAGACCTCGTTGTTGGCGATCAGATAGGCGACACGCTGACGCTCGGCCGGGTCGATCGTGCCGTCCGCTGCCGCGACGAGCGCGCACATCGCCATAGAGGCATCCCGGAAGGCGCCGCTTTTGAGATCGTTCTTCTTCGCCTCCAGTTGGGCCTGCATCGTCTGAGCGGATTCCTTGATGCGATCCCACAAGGCCATGGCAACTCCATACATCGCTCGGGTCCGGGCCGCGCAGATGCGGCCCGGACCCAGACTATCTTCTACGGTTCTGTAGAAGAAAAGGATTGGGTGGGCAACCTACGCGTCCTCGTCACCCTCGTCCTCGAAGGCGTCGCCGATCTCATCGACGACCTCGGCGGCCACCAGTCCGCCAGCGACGCCGACGGCCAGTCCGGCCGCGCCTGCGGCGATGGCCGTTCCCATGCCGGGACCGGAGTGGTGGCCGCCGTGGTGCTCGTGCCCGTGGTGACCGTGGTTGTCCTTGTGAGCGGACCCCTCACCGCAGGGACCGGGCTGCCCGTAGGGGGCCGACGCGGCGAGGTGGCCGCGGTGGGCGACCAGCTGACGGACCCAGGCGTCGACGGCGGCGCTCCAGTCGCGGTGCGCCGCGCCCTCGTGGCCGACGGCATGGCGGTTGAGGGCGTCGTGGCCGCCGGAGAAGAAGCCGCCGGGCTTGTCGGCCTCCAGCACCACCTCCATCCCGCCGGGGTTGGCCAGGAAGGTCACCTCCAGTTCCCGCATGGCGTGCGCGTACTGAGGGGCGGGGGCGAGTTCGATCTCCTGGTAGAAGGGGAGGGTCTGGCCGGTGCCGCCGATGTGCCCGTACTCCAGGTCGGCCGATTTGAAGCCGAAGCCGAGCTGCCCGAGTGCCTCCAAGATCGCCTCCTGCGCCGGCAGTGGGCCGATCGTCAGGGGGTCCAGGTCGCCCTTGTCCTTCGCGCCGGCCACTGACAGTTCGGTGCGCACCCCGAGCACGATGCCCAGCGGCTGCCCATGCAGTTCGGTGGCCGGCGTCTCCCACGGCAGCGCCACGGTGAAGGGGAGGCTGCGCCGCTCGCCTTCGGCAAGGCGGAAGCTGCCGGCGACGGTGAAGCGCTCGAAGGCGATGGCGCCCTCGGACTCGCCCTCTTCATGCTCGGCCTCGACGCGGGCGACCAGTTCCAGGGTGATGTGGTCGATGTCGAAGTCGGCGCTGCCTCCTTGGAGGTGGACCTGGCCGGTGAGGCTGCCGCCGGGCAGGAAGGGGCCGGAGTCGAGGACGGTGTCGACCGTGGGCCCGCCCACGCCGAGTGAGCCGAGCAGCCGTTTGAACACCATGGTGGCGTTCTCCTTTGCATGTGCGTGTGAGGGAGCGCGCGGCGCCGTGCCCGGCGGACGGGGGATCCGCTCATGCGGCGCCGCGCGGTCTTCTGGGATTACTTCGCCGCGTTGTCCAGCGCGGCCAGGGCCTGGGCCCAGCGGACGTACTTCAGCTTGGCCAGGTCGGCGACGGTCTTCACGCCGAACGCCTGGTCCAGCAGCTCGCCGTCGCGGTTGGAGACGCCCTTCAGGGCGGAGACGGGTGCGTCCATGATCTCCGGCAGGGCCTTGTCCGCCCATGCCTTGTCCAGCACCTTGTCCAGGTCGATCGAAGCCACGTATGCCCTCCCAGGCTGACGATGCACGGATGGGGTGGCAGGATCGGCCGCCTCGCGGTCGTGCAGCGGCCGGGGCCCTGTCCGGCTGCGGGAACCGCGTGTGCCTGTTGCTCCACTGCTTTTCGCGGACGGAGATGTCTCCATCCATCCCTCCCGCGAGACGTGTATGCCTGCCGGTAGCCGGGAATACCCATGGCCACCCCTCGTATTTTCTACACGAGTGTAGAAGTGTAGAGGGTGCGGAGTCCCGCCCGGTGCACATCCAGGCAGCCGGTCGGGAAAAGTCCGAAAACAGCCCCTCAGGGGCGACCTCATCCCTGAGGGCACGGGGCTTTGCTCCTCCTTTACGATGGCGCGGCAAGACCCTCCAGCCAGCACATCGGGGCCCGTCGGCCCCTTGAGAGACACAAGGAGTACTCACCCCGCCATGGGCGAACCTCCCAGTACCAGCGGTGCCACCCTCCCGGTATCGAGTCGGGGACGGGGGGTGCCACGGTGACCGAGATTCTGCTCCTCCTGCTTGCCCTGGCCCTCACCCTGGGCTGCGCGGTCTTCGTGGCCGCCGAGTTCTCCCTGACCACCGTCGAGCGCGGCGAACTGGAGCAGGCCGCGCGCGAGGGGAAGCGTGGCGCCGACAGCGCGCTGAAGGCGGTCCGGCGCCTGACCTTCCAGCTCTCCGGCGCCCAGCTGGGTATCACCGTCACCTCACTGGTCATCGGCATGCTCGCCGAACCGTCCCTGGCCGCGCTGCTGCGCAGCCCGTTGCGGACCGCCGGCCTGGGCGGTGCCGCAACCCGCACCTCCCGATGGGCCACACGGGGAGAAAAGCACGCCGAACTGCGGGAACTCTGCGGCCGGGGTAGCAATTCCCCCAGAACGGACACCGCAGACCATGCGGTGCAGCGGCGGTCCGGTGGAACGTGTCTGCTGTCGACCTGTGCGGCCGCCGCGGGGCACGGCCGTATCGTCTTCCGTACAGTCCGCCGAAACCGAGGAGCCGTTCTTGCAAGCCCGTCCGCAGGGTGAGGTCTGCTGTACCCGACCCGTCACCCGTCCTGGGGGCGGGGAGCGGTGACCGCCTGGCTCGGTCTGCTCGCCGTCCTCGTGCTCACTGTCGGCACCGGATACTTCGTCGCCCAGGAGTTCGCCTACGTCGCCGCCGACCGGCTCGCGCTGGAGCGGCAGGCCGCCGCCGGTGACAAGCGCGCCGCCCGGGCGGTGAAGGTGCTGGGCCGGCTGTCGTTCATGCTCTCCGGGGCGCAGCTGGGCATCACCGTCACCGGCCTGGTCGTCGGCTTCCTCGCGGAACCGGCGCTCGCCGAGTTGCTGCGCCCGGTTCTGACGGGTGCCGGAGTCCCGGAGGCCGCCGTGGGCGGGGTGGCGCTGACGATCGCGTTCGTCCTGGCCACCGTGCTGCAGATGGTCATCGGCGAACTCGCGCCCAAGAACCTGGCCCTGGCCGTCCCGGACCGGCTGGCCAAGGCCCTGGCCCCCTCCACCCTGGCCTACCTGAAGGTGACCGGTCCGCTGATCCACGTCTTCGACAGCACCGCGAACAGGCTGCTGCGCCGGGTCGGCATCGAGCCGGTGGAGGAACTCCACCACGGGGCGACGCTGGAGGAGGTCGGTCACCTCATCGAGGCCGCGCACGAGCGGGGCCACCTTCCGCGGCACACGGCCGACCTTGTCGACCACGCCCTGGAGTTCGGCGACCGCAACACCGGCACGGTCATGGTGCCCCGGGTGGAGACCACCTTCGTCGCGGCGAATGCCCCGGCGACCGAGGTCATCGAGCTGATCGCCGCCCACGGACACTCCACCTACCCCGTGCTCGGCGACCGCCCCGACGACGTCGTGGGCGTCGTCGGCGTGCGCGACCTCATGCGGCGGGATGCGGCCTCCATCGCGGCGGCGACCGCCGGGGAACTGGCCCGCCCCGCGCTGCTGCTGCCCGAGACCCAGCCGCTGCCGGACGCGGTCGACCAGATGCGCGAGCGGGACGAGGAGTTCGCCGTGGTCCTAGACGAGCACGGCGGTCTCGCCGGGATCATCACCTTCGAGGACATCGCCGAGGAACTGGTCGGCGAGATCGCCGACGAGACCGACCGCCTGGCCGAGACGGCGGTGCCCGACGGCGACGGCTGGCTGGTCGACGCCGGCCGCCGGCTGGACGAGGTCGCCCAGGCCACCGGCATCCACCTGCCCGAGGCCGAGGACTACGAGACGGTCGCCGGACTGGTCATCGACCACCTCGGGCGCTTCCCCACCGTCGGTGACCACGTCGCCCTCGTTCTGCCGACGCAGGACGGGCACGCGGCCGTCGAGGTGCTGTCCCTGGACCGGCACGTGCCCAAACGCGTACGGCTGGCCCGCACCACCGCCACCGATCCCGACACCGACACCGAACAGACCGGCCAGGGGGAGAACGTATGAGCCCGTGGACCGCCGCGCTGGTCACCGTCCTGCTGCTGATCGCCAGTGGCTTCTTCGTCGCCGCCGAGTTCGCCCTCGTCGCGGCCAAGCACCACCGCATGGAGCGTTACGCCGACCAGGGCCGCAGAGGGGCGAAGTCGGCGCTCGCCGGGATGCGGGAGCTGTCGCTGATGCTCGCCGGCGCCCAGTTGGGCATCACGGTGGCCACCCTCGGTCTGGGCAGCATCTCCAAACCGGCGATCTCCTACCGGGTCGAACCGCTGCTGGAGTCCCTGGGACTGCCGGGCGGGCTGGCGTACGGCATCGCCTTCCTCTTCGCCATGACGGTCGTGGTCTTCCTGCACATGGTCGTCGGGGAGATGGCGCCCAAGTCCTGGGCGATCGCGCACCCGGAGAGTTCCGCGATGCTGCTCGCTCCGGCGTTCCGCGGCATCACCCTGCTCGTGCGCCCGCTGCTCTGGGTGCTCAACAAGATCAGCAACGGGCTGGTGCGGCTGTGCCGGGTCACCCCGCGTGAGGAACTGACCTCGGTGCACAACCGGGAGCAGCTCACCCATCTCATCACCGAGTCGCAGCGCCTGGGCCTGATCACCGAGAGCGACTCCGGTCTGCTGACCCGCTCGCTCACCGCACCGCAGGAACCGGTCGGCGCGCTGATGGTCCCCGCCGACCGCGTCGTCGCCGTCCCCGCCGGCGCGGACGCGGACACCGTCCTGGCCACCACCTCCCGGCACGACCGCACCCGGCTGCTGGTACTGGACGGCGCGCAGGTCATCGGCTCGGTCCATGCCCGCGACGCACTGGTGGCCCGCGCCCGCGGCCGCGCCACCACGGCTCGTGCCCTGGCCCGCCCGGTGCCGGAACTGGAACCGCACAACACCGTCGCGGACGGTATCGAGCTGCTCCGGCAGCGCCGCGCGACACTTGCCGTCATCCGGGACGACCGGGGCGGTCTGGCCGGGATCGTGAGCCTGGACGACCTGATCGCCCGCCTGACCCACGCGGCGTGACCCAGCCGGGTCAGCCTTGCGGCCGGGACCCCGGCCCGGCCGCAAGGCTGACCCGGCGCCGACGCGCCGACGGGACGGCGCCGGCCTCCTCGCGGTCACCCCTCGTCGGGGCCGGCCGCCCGCCCACTGTCGTGCCGCGCCTCCCCGCCGGGCCGTCCGCCGTCGGCCGGCCGGAGACGGACCGCGGTGATGGCGTGGTGGTCGACGGCGGCCACCTCGATGCTCCCTCCGGCGACCTCGACGCGCTCCCCGGGCCGCTGCGGGATGTGCCCCAGCTCCGTCAGGACGAGCCCGGCGACGGTGGTGTACCGGTCGTCGGGCCGCTCTCCGATGCCGACGCCGACATCGGGCAGGTCGTGGGCGGGGAAGGTGCCGGGGAGCAGCAGGGCCCCGTCGGGCTCGGTGCGCACCGTCACCAGCCTCACGCGGGTCAATGCATCTAGCAACTGTTCATCATGAAGACCACCGGGGCAACGCCGACGGCTGTCAGGACGCCTTGATCCGCGCATGGACGCGGATCCAGGTCATGTCTGTGCGGCGTGGGCTGCTCAGCAAGGAGTCCATGAGCTCAGCACCGAAAGGACTCGAACCTGCGGCCAAGCGCTTAGAAGGCGCCTGCTCTGTTCTGGTGGTTCGGCCGTCTGGTCGAAACTCGCCGGACGGCCTCCGCGTGGCCGTGAGGGTCGCCGCGATTCGCCGACGGAAGACGCATCGGGGTCGGAAAGGACTGGAAGAGATCGCCGAGCGCAAGTCAACCTGGAGCGGTTCCAGGAAGTCGCAGTGCCGCTCTCTCGGCCCTTTCAGCGTTGATCCGCAGAGCTGGAAGCCTGGTCGCGTCGTGCTTGTAACACGAGAACGCCGGTTAGCCAAACCGGCGATTCTGCAGACCATTGACGCGCTGGTCGGCTGTGCGGCACCGCACAGTGGGCCGACGCTGTGTTCACCTCCCCGAGCCCTGCCCAAAGGAGTTTGTTCATGACCGCCGCGACTGGCGACGAAGCGTTCCTTCTCACGGAACGGCAGTGTTCTGCCATATTGGACGCGGTTGGCGAACGGCCGCAGGACGGCCGCGTACTGCGTGCCTTCCTGGCAACCATCGCTCTCGCGGCGCTGAGGCCGGCGGAGGCGCTGGCGCTGCGGGTCCGGGACCTGGAACTGTCTGACGGAGGGCCCAACGCTCTGCTGGTCCGCCCTCAAGGGCGAACGGGCCATCGCAGCGGAATCAGCGAAGCGGAAGCCGTTCGGAGCGTCCCCGCGTGCTCGGATCTCGTGGCGATCCTCAAGGCGGAGATCACTCGTCGTGGACTCGGGCCGGACGACGCGCTGTTCACCCTCGACGAGGGGCGGCCGCTGACCGGTGAGACCTACCGGAGGGTCTGGAAGCATGCGCGGGCAGCGGTTCTCGAAGCACACGGGATCGACTCGCCGCTCGGCAGGAACGTCTCCGCCCTGCGCGACGCGTGCATCGCGGCCTGGTTGCGCAACGGCGACCAGACGGCGGCGCACATCGCCGCGGTGGCTGAGTGCGCGGGCGTGAGCGCCCCTCGGCTCGCCGAACGCTTTTCGCACTGCCTCCGGAAGCCGACGCCGGCTGAGGTCCCCTGGGACCGCCTCGAAGCCGCTTTCCGCCTTCCCACTCCGCGGAGCGAGCCGATGACCACTGCCCGCCGCCCGTAGCGCGGTGCCGTGCTACGGCTTGTCCGCGAAGTCCCCCGCTACCTCACCACGAGCCACGGGTGGTCGGAGAACCGGTCTCCGCCACCCGGACCCGACCCCTTCTGCACCCCACAGAGAACCTTCCATGCCAGCACAACCGCTTCTTGCTCCTTCCACCGCCCGCACTCCTGCGAGTGCCACACGCACGGCGTTCCTGACCGCGAAGGACGCGGCCGAGTACCTCGGCCTCTCACCCCACACCCTCTACGTCTGGCGCCACCGGCGGCAGGGACCGCCGAGCTTCCGCATGGGGCCACGCGGCCGCGTCATGTACCGGCTGGAGGCCCTCGACGCCTGGGTCCGTGAACAGGAACAGGCCGACTCGCGGTCCAACACGGCCCTGAACCCGCTGAACGCCCGTCCCCAGGAGCGGCCCGCCCGCTTTCCCGGTGCCTGACGCTCCAGGCGCCGTACAGCGCCGTCTCCCTCCACTTTCGTCAAGGAGTTCCACCTGGTCGGCTACATAGAAGACCGATGGCTGAAGAAGCGGCCCAACCCGAAGACCGGCAAGCGCGAGCGCACGGCCATGCACGGCAAGTGCACCCGCCACCGCGTCAAGGGCATCCCCGGCGTCAAGGACCGCTCCTTCGACACCCTTCAGGACGCCAAGACCTGGCTCGCCCAGGCCCAGACCGACGCGCGCCGAGGCGAGTTCGTCGATCCCCGCGACGGAGCCATCTCCCTCAGGGACTACACCGAGACGCACTGGTGGCCCACCCGGAGCGGAGACCCCTCCACCATCGAGCGCACCGAGCAGCAGGTGCGTCGGCACATCCTCCCGCACCTCGGCTCCCAGCCGCTGAACGGGATAGGTGCGGAAGGGCTGCGCAACTGGAAGAAGCGCCTTGAGAAGGATCTCGGCCCGGCCTCGATCCGCCTTGTCTGGGCAACGCTCTCCAGCATTCTCCAGACCGCTGTCGAGGATCGGCGCCTCGCACGCAATCCGTGCCGTTCCAGCACGGTCGGTCCGCCGACCGCTGGACAGGGAAGAGTCGAGGCATGGTCGCCCGAGCGTGTGCTGGCCGTCCGCGCGGCGATGCCGGAGCGCTACCGGGTCCTCGTCGAGCTCGGGGCGGGCCTGGGGCTGCGACAGGGGGAGGCGCTCGGGCTGAGCGTGGAGGATGTCGACTTCGACAAGGAGGTCGTCCATGTCCGGCGCCAGGTGAAGATGGTGCGGGCCAAGCTGTGCTTCGCGCTTCCCAAGGGCCGCAAGGTCAGGGACGTGCCGTTGCCGTCCAGCGTGGCCCGGGCCGTCCAGCGGCACACGGAGCGCTTCGCGCCCGTGCCGGTCACGCTGCCCTGGGACGATCCCCGTCCTCCCGAGACGCCCGTGGAAGCCAAGCACCGGCGGCCGAGGACGTACAGCCTCCTGGTGACGGGACGCGAGCGGAAGGCGATCAACCGGAACTACTTCAACTCCCACGTCTGGAAGCCGGTCCTGACCAAGGCGGGCGTGATCGCTCCGCTGGAGGAGTCCACGGGCGGGTCCCGGGTGTGGGAACCGTCCCGGGAGCACGGCTTCCATGCCCTGCGCCACTTCTACGCCTCCGAGGAACTGGAGGCCGGTGAATCGGTCGTGTCGCTGGCGCGGTGGCTGGGCCACTCCGATCCCGGGTTCACGCTGCGGAAGTACTCCCACTTCCTGCCCCGTGCGGGAGCACGGGGCAGCGCCGCCATCGACGCGATCTTCGCTTAGCGCCGGGCTCGGGAACGGGCCGCGGGAGCCCGGCCCGGGCGCAAAGTCCCAGAGAAGTCCCACGGACGCCGCCGCCCCCTGCCCGGCCTGCGTTTCTGCAGGTCAGACAAGGGGCAGTGGTACTCGCCGATCAGATGTCGAAGTACAGCTCGAACTCGTGCGGGTGCGGGCGGAGCTGGATCGGGGCGATCTCGTTGGTGCGCTTGTAGTCGATCCAGGTCTCGATCAGGTCCGCGGTGAAGACGCCGCCGGCCTGCAGGTACTCGTTGTCCGACTCCAGGGCCTCCAGAACGGCGCCGAGGTTGGTCGGGACCTGCGGGACGTTGGCGTGCTCCTCGGGGGCCAGCTCGTAGAGGTCCTTGTCGATCGGCTCGGCCGGCTCGATCTTGTTCTTGACGCCGTCCAGACCGGCCAGCAGCAGGGCCGAGAAGGCCAGGTACGGGTTGGAGGACGGGTCCGGGGCGCGGAACTCGACGCGCTTGGCCTTCGGGTTGGAGCCGGTGATCGGGATGCGCATCGCGGCGGAGCGGTTGCGCTGCGAGTACACCAGGTTGACCGGGGCCTCGAAGCCGGGCACCAGACGGTGGTAGGAGTTCACCGTCGGGTTGGTGAAGGCCAGCAGCGAGGGGGCGTGCTTGAGGATGCCGCCGATGTAGTAGCGGGCGGTGTCCGACAGGCCCGCGTAGCCCTGCTCGTCGTAGAACAGCGGCTCGCCGCCGGACCACAGCGACTGGTGGACGTGCATGCCCGAACCGTTGTCGCCGAAGATCGGCTTCGGCATGAAGGTCGCGGTCTTGCCGTTGCGCCAGGCGACGTTCTTGATGATGTACTTGAAGAGCATCAGGTCGTCGGCGGCGGCCAGCAGCGTGTTGAACTTGTAGTTGATCTCGGCCTGGCCGGCGGTGCCCACCTCGTGGTGCTGGCGCTCGACCTGCAGGCCGGCCCTGGCCAGCTCCAGGGACATCTCGGCGCGCAGGTCGGCGAAGTGGTCGACCGGCGGGGCCGGGAAGTAGCCGCCCTTGTAGCGGACCTTGTAGCCGCGGTTGTCCTCCAGCGCACCGGTGTTCCAGGCGCCGGCCTCGGAGTCGATGTGGTAGAAGGACTCGTTCGCGCTGGTCTGGAAGCGCGCGCTGTCGAAGACGTAGAACTCGGCCTCGGGGCCGAAGTACGCGGTGTCGGCGATGCCGGAGGAGGCGAGGTACGCCTCGGCCTTCTTCGCCACGTTCCGCGGGTCACGGCTGTACTGCTCGCCGGTGATCGGGTCGTGGATGAAGAAGTTGACGTTGAGCGTGGCGTCCTTGCGGAACGGGTCCAGGCGGGCGGTGGACAGGTCCGGGACGAGGGCCATGTCGGACTCGTGGATGGCCTGGAAGCCGCGGATCGACGAGCCGTCGAACATCAGCTGCTCGGCCGGGTCGAAGGTCTCGGCAGGCACGGTGAAGTGCTGCATGATGCCCGGCAGGTCACAGAACCGGACGTCGATGAACTTGACGTCGTTGTCCGAGATGTACTTCTTTGCCTCGTCGGCGTTCTGGAACATCCAAGTCCTCCTAGTCCCGCCGCGCGAGGGGACGGGGTGACAGCTCTGGTGGCAGTCCAGGGTGCGTCCTGCTGTGCCCGACCTTAGATTTGCGGGATTTCTCAGGCATGACCCGATCGTTTCGGCGATGTTAACCAGGCGGACGGGGCGGCCGGTGTGCCCGGCGTCACTCGGCGCGTCCGCATACGTTCCGCGCGGCGGAGGCGGCCGGGTACCCGGAGACGCGGCACGTTACCGTTTACGGGTGGACAACAGGCAGGCAATCGGATCGTGGCTCTCCGGCCCCCGGGCGGCGGCCGAGCAGATGGGCGCGGACTTCGGCTACCGCGGCGAGCGGCTGGGACTGCCCGAGGAGGGGCCGGGATCCGTCGCCCCGCTCGGCAGACGGCTGGCGGCGATCCTCTTCGACTGGGGTCTGTGCCTGCTGATCGCATACGGCCTGATCACGGGGGGCGACCTCGGCGCGGCCGGGAACTGGGCGCTGGCGGTGTTCGTGCTGCTGGGCGTGCTCACGGTCGGCACGGTCGGTTCCACCCCCGGCAAGCGGCTGCTGGGCCTGCGGGTGATCGCCGTGAACGGCGCGCGGCTCTCGTTCCCCCGCGCGGTGTTCCGTACGGTGCTGCTGGCGCTCGCCGTGCCGGCGCTCGTCTGGGACCGCGACACCCGCGGTCTGCACGACCGGCTCTCGGGCGCCGTGCAGGTGCGCGGCTGACCGTGCCCGACGGGCCCGGCGGCGGACGCGGCCGGCATGCGGAGCGGGTGGTGGCCCGGTGCCCCGCGGGGCACCGGGCCACCACCCGCTCCGGCTCTTTGTTCTCGGCGTTCTCGGCGTTCGACGGCGCGTTCCCGGCTGCTCAGCGGCGGGTCGGCGGCGGGTCAGCGGCGGGTGGTGGGTCCCTTCGGCATCCGCATGCCGCGGCCGCGCGGCATCGGGCCCTTGGGCAGCGGGAGGTTGTTCATCAGGTCGCCCATGGCCCGCAGCCGGTCGTTGATCTCGGTGACCTGGTGCCCCTGGAGCGTCCGGGGCAGCTTGACCAGCTTGGTGCGGAGCTTCCGCAGCTCGGTCTGGCCCTCACCGGTGCCCACCACGATGTCGTGCACCGGGACGTCGCCGACGACGCGTGCCATGCGCTTCTTCTCGGACGCGATCAGGGTGCGCAGCCGGTTGGGGTTGCCCTCGCCGACGAGCACGATGCCGGGCCGGCCGACGGCCCGGTGGACGACGTCCTGCTGGCGGTTCATGGCCACCGCCGGGGTGACCGTCCAGCCCCGGCGCAGGTTCTCCAGGACGGCCGCCGCGGCGCCGAGCTGGCCCTCCATCTGGCCGAAGGCCGCCCGCTCGGCCCGCCGCCCGAAGACGATCGCCATGGCCAGCAGGGCCAGCAGGAAGCCCAGAATGCCCAGATAGACGGGGTGGCCGAGCCAGAAGCCGATCGCGAGAAGGACCCCGAAGGTGACGAGCCCCACGCCCGCGATGACGAAGCCGACCTTCTTGTCGACGCGCTGCGTCATCCTGTACGTCAGGGCGATCTGCTTGAGCCGCCCGGGATTCTCGGATGTTTCCTTCCTCGCCATACGGCGCAGTCTACGTCGCCCGCCTGGCCCCGGTCGCCGCGGCCTCCAGCCGGGCCGCCGCCTCGCCGCGCGCCCGCGCCCGGCGGCGGTCCTCCAGGACCGCGTTCCAGGCGTTGCGGCGCGCGGTCCGCTGCTCACCGGAGAGCAGCAGCCCCTCCAGCCTCTCCAGGACCCGCAGGGTGGTGTGCATCGTGGGTTCCCTCCGCATGATGCTCCTCGCACGGCGAGTGGCGTGGACGATCCGTTCCCCCGATCGTCGTCGGACGGTGTTACCGGGGGATGACACGGCGGTCAAAGCCTCCGGAAAGACCGGACGGCGACGAGGTGAACGGCCGGTCGGCCGGCCGTGCGGCCCGCGCGGGACGCGGGCACCGCGGGTCAGGCCGCGTCGGCGCCCCGGCGCTCGACCGCCTGCCGGTACAGCCGCCCGGCGCGGTAGGAGGAACGGACCAGCGGGCCGGACATGACACCGGCGAAGCCGATCTCCTCCGCCTCCTCCTGCAGCTCCACGAACTCCTGCGGCTTCACCCAGCGCTCCACCGGGTGGTGCCGGGGCGTGGGCCGCAGGTACTGGGTGATGGTGATCAGCTCGCAGCCGGCCGCGTGCAGGTCGAGCAGCGCCCGGGAGACCTCCTCACGGGTCTCTCCCATGCCCAGGATCAGGTTGGACTTGGTGATCAGTCCGTCCGCGCGGGCCCGGGTGAGCACCTCCAGCGACCGCTCGTAGCGGAAGGCAGGGCGGATGCGCTTGAAGATCCGCGGAACCGTCTCGACGTTGTGGGCCAGCACCTCCGGACGGGCGGAGAAGACCTCGGCGAGCTGCTCGGGCACCGCGTTGAAGTCGGGGATCAGCAGCTCGACACCGGTGCCGGGGGTCATCGAGTGGATCTGGCGGACGGTCTCGGCGTACAGCCAGGCGCCGCCGTCGGGCAGGTCGTCGCGCGCCACACCGGTGACGGTGGCGTACCGCAGCTCCATCTGCTTCACGGACTCGGCCACCCGGCGCGGCTCGTCGCGGTCGAACTCGGCGGGCTTCCCGGTGTCGATCTGGCAGAAGTCGCAGCGCCGGGTGCACTGCTCGCCCCCGATGAGGAAGGTCGCCTCGCGGTCCTCCCAGCACTCGAAGATGTTGGGGCAGCCCGCCTCCTGGCAGACCGTGTGCAGCCCCTCGCGCTTGACCAGGGACTGCAGGGCGTTGTACTCGGGGCCCATCTTCGCCCGGGTCTTGATCCACTCGGGCTTGCGCTCGATGGGGGTCTGGCTGTTCCGGACCTCCAGGCGCAGCAGCTTCCTACCGTCGGGTGCGACAGCGGACACGTCCGGTTCCCCTTTTCCGTGTTCTCCGTGTTGCCTGTGGCGTTGCCTTCGAATGTGCGGCGAACACCAGCCTACGCCCCGGGTTTCGCAGTCAGACGGCCCGGGGCGCCGGCTCGGCCCGCTCCAGCACCGCGCGCAGCTGCTTCTCCACCACGGGCAGCACCTCGCCGACCGTCACCCGCCGGCCCAGCTCCCGGGAGAGCGAGGTGACCCCCGCGTCCCGGATGCCGCACGGCACGATGCGGTCGAACCAGGTGTTGTCCGGGTCGCAGTTGAGGGAGAAGCCGTGCATGGTGACGCCCTTGGCGACCCGGACCCCGATCGCGCCGAGCTTGCGGTCCTCGCCGCGCTGGCCGGCGTTGGAGGGCGCGTACTCCGGGCCGCTCAGCCGCGGGTCGAACTCATCGTCCCGCCCGCCGTGGAGCCCGGGGGCGAAGTCCAGTTCCAGCCCGCCCGGCGCGGGTGCGGGCCGCCGCGCCGGGTCGCCCAGCACCCACACCCCGCTGCGGCCCTCCACCCGGGTGGTGGCCAGGCCGAACTCCGTGCAGGCGCGGATCATCGCCTCCTCCAGCCGCCGTACGTGGGCGATGACGTCCACCGGCCGGGGCAGCTTGAGGATCGGGTAGCCGACGAGCTGGCCGGGGCCGTGCCAGGTGATCTTGCCGCCGCGGTCCACGTCCACCACGGGCGTGCCGTCCAGCGGGCGCTCGCTGTCCTCGGTGCGGCGCCCGGCGGTGTAGACCGGCTGGTGTTCCAGCAGCAGACAGGTGTCGGAGATCTCGTCGGCGAAGCGCGCCGCGTGGACCTCGCGCTGCCGCTGCCACGCCTGCCGGTACTCCACGGCCTCGTCGCCGAACCCCAGGTGGACAAAGCGCAGCTCGCGCACGGCGGGATCCTCCTCGCGGTCGGTCGGGTGCCGCCGCGGGGCGCGGCGGTGCCCGGCAACAACTCTACGGCGCCCGGCCGGACGGCGGGGCCGGCCGCCGCGAGCCGGGCGCCCCGCTGCCGCGTGCCGCCCCCTCACACGTATGGATGAAACCTGCGCCCAGACCCCCGGAAAGCCGCTCCGGAAAGCTACATTCGCGCCGTTCCGGCAGGGCGCCCCGGCGTCTGCCGTACCTGGAGCCGTCAGGCAGGAGACCGCAGAGCAGATGTCGACGGAACGACCTGGGAAGCCCTCCCAGCGCACCCCCAACCGCCAGCTGGCCGCGCTCATCGCGGAGGCCGGGTTCTCCAACGCCGGACTCGCGCGGCGGGTCGACCAACTCGGGTTGGAGCACGGACTGGACCTCCGCTACGACAAGACCTCCGTGACCCGCTGGCTCCGCGGCCAGCAGCCGCGCGGCACCACCCCCGCGCTGATCGCCGAGGTCTTCACCCGCCGTCTGGGCCGCCGGCTCACCGCCCAGGACCTGGGGCTGGACGCGTGCGCGCCGGTCTACGCCGGGCTGGAGTTCGCGGCCACCCCCGGCGAGGCGGTGGACATCGTCGGCGGACTGTGGCGCAAGGACAGCGGCAGCCACGCCGAGCTGCGGAAGATCGCCTTCACCCCGGCCGGGCTGGTGGTGCCCAGCCGGGACTGGCTGATCGGCCGCCCGGACGAGCGCGTCGCGCGCGGCGAGTCCGCCCCCGAGCCGCCCGCCCCGCGGGTGCCCCCGCAGGTGCGCGGCCCGGCGGGCGGGCCGCCGCCCGGCGTCCCGCGGGCGCACCGCTCCGACGGCCGTGCCGACAGCCGTGCCGACGGGGTGGAACGCGGCCCCGGGCAGCGGGTCACCCCGGGGGACATCGCCGCGCTGCGCTCGGTCGGCGAGCTGTTCCGCACCCTCGACCACGCCTACGGCGGCGGGCACGCCCGCCAGGCGCTGGTGCGCTATCTGGAGCACGAGGCCGAGCCGATGCTGCGCGGCACCTACGGGGAGCAGACCGGCCGCCGGCTGTTCGGGGCGGTGGCCGACCTGACCCGGCTGGCGGGCTGGACGGCGTACGACATCGCCGCCCACGGGCTGGCGCAGCGCTACTTCGTGCAGGCGCTGCGGCTGTCCCAGGCCGCCGGGGACCGGGCGTACGGCAGCTACGTCCTGGCGACGATGAGCAGGCAGGCGGTGTACCTCGGGCACGGCCGGGAGGCCGTGCAGCTGGCACGGGTCGCCCAGCAGGGCGTCGGATCCTCGGTGCCGCCCGCCGCGCAGGCGCTGCTGCACGCGGCGGAGGCGCGCGGGCACGGGGTGCTCGGGGAGGTGCGGGCCTGCACGGCGTCGCTGGCGCGGGCCGAGCGGGCGCTGGAGCAGGCGCGGCCGGGGGAGGAGGTGCCGCAGTGGGCGAAGGCCTTCGGCGAGACGCACCTCGCCGACGACTTCGCGCACTGCCACCGGGACCTCCAGCAGTACCGGGCGGCGGCCCAGCACGCCGAGCGCGCCCTGCGGATGCGGTGCCCGGGGCAGATCCGCAGCCGGCTGTTCTGCCAGGTGGTGCTGGCCACGGCCCGGCTGGGGCTGGGCGATGTGGAGCAGGCGTGCGCGCTGGCCGCGGAGGCGGCGGAGCAGGCCGCCGAGCTGCGGTCGGTGCGGGCGCACGAGTACGTGCGGGACTTCGAGCGCCGACTGGAGCCGTACCGGGACGCCGCCGCGGTCCGCGGCTACCGGGAGCGGATCGCCGCCCTGAGCTGACACCCCGGTCCGACGCGACGCCCCGGCCGGTGCGTCGGACCACCCGCCCGGTCACCCCGGGCCCCGGGACCGGCAGTGCCGCCGTGCCGCCACGCGGCGGCACTGCCATGTCCTGAGCCTTGCCGGAGTCCCCCGGCCGGGTGCGGGGCCGGATGCGGGACGGTACGCCGGCCGGAGGCGCCGGCCCGGGGCGTCAGGCCGCGGCGGGCAGGGCGGGGACCGCCGTCCTCGCCTGCGGGGCGAAGTCCCGGCGGATCGCCTCCGCGGCCCGGCGGGCCGAGCGCAGCGCCCCCTGCACCCCGGCGGTGTCCCGGTGGTCGCCGCAGACGTACAGACCGCTCAGCATCCGCACCGGGCGCTGCGGGTCGTGCGGTGCGGGCGTCGCCGGGACGGCGCGGGCGTCGTGGCGGACGGCCAGCAGCCGCCAGTGGTCCGTCGGGACCCGGTACAGCGCGGCGAGCTGGCGCCGGGCGGCCTCGTCCAGCGCCTCGGCCGGCCCGGCCGCGGCGGGGCCGAGCACCACAGAGGTGACCAGGGCGCGGCCCGGCCGGGCGCGGGAGGGGTCGACGGCGCTGGCCACGGCGGTGTACGCCACCGGGCCGCGCCGGTCGGCGTCGAGCAGCAGCAGCGGTTCGGCCGCGGGCGCCCCGGGGCCCGCCGGGTCCTCCACCGCGTGGTGCAGCACGGTGACCGGGTGGAACCGCGGTACCCGCAGCCCCGGCAGCAGCCGCGCCGCCTCGTGCGCACCGGTGGCGATGAGCACCGCGCGACAGCGGACGGTGCCGTGCCCGCGCGTCACCACGGCGTTCGTGGCCACCGACAGGACGTGCACGCCGGTGCGCACGGTGCCCGGCGGCAGCCCGGCCGCCAGCAGCCGGGAGACGGCCGAGGCGCCGCCTGCGGGCAGGAACAGGCCGTCGCGGGCGAAGCCGCGCAGTGCCAGGTCGCCGACGCGGCTGGAGGTCGTCAGCTCCGGGTCGCACAGCAGCGCGCCGAGCAGGGCCCGCAGCGGATCCCCACAGGCGCGGGGCAGCGTGCCGCGGACGGCCAGGGCCTGGGCGGCGGACAGCTCGGGCCGCCTGCCCAGTCGCTCGGCGGGGGTCGTGGCGAGCCGGTTGAGCCGGGCGCGCAGCCGGGCCAGGTCCAGCGCGCCGCCGAGCGAGCCCGCCGGGACCCCCGGCACACCGAGTGCGCCGCGGCCGGCCCGGACGTGCCGGGCGGTGCGGGGCGCCCCGATCCGCAGCCGCCGGCCGCCGCTGCGGATGACGACCCCGGAGGAGAAGGGGCGCAGGGCGAGCCGTTCCAGGCCGGGGCAGTGGCGCAGTTCGGATCCGCCGGACCACAGCGGCGGGCCGTCGTCCAGCCGGTAGCCGTCCACCTCCTCGGTCGCCGGGCGGCCGCCGACCCGGTCGGCGGCCTCCAGGACGGTGACCCGCAGCCCGGCGCGGGTCAGATGGTGCGCGGCGGCCAGGCCCGCCGGGCCCGCGCCGATGACGGCGACATCGGGTGTGCCGGGCGGGGTGCCGGGGACGCCGGTCTCCGGTCGGAGTTCGCTGCCGAACATGTGTCCTCCCCTGGTCGGCGCGACCGCGCGACGATGCGCGTCCGCAGGGTTACTGCCCGTACCAGACGCGTTCGATTCGCGTGCTCCGTCCGACCCTAGGGGCCCGGGAGGGACTGGACAGCGCGCACGAACCGGGCACAGTCGCACAACCGGCGCACGCAGTCGCACAACTGGCCACGCAGGCGCGCCCGGCTCAGCGCAGCGCCGCCCGGATGGCGTCCTCGATCCCGGGGAAGGCGAACCTGAACCCCGACTCCAGCAGCCGCCGGGGCAGCACCCGCTGGCTGCCCAGCACGTCCGTGGAGAACTCGCCCAGCACCGTCCGCAGCACGGGCGCGGGCACCCACAGCAGGGCCGGCCGGCGCAGCACCCGGCCCATCGCGGCGGCCACCTCGCGCTGGGTGACCGGTTCGGGGGCGGTGAGGTTGACCGGCCCGGACAGCTCCTCGGTGTCCAGCAGGTGCCGCAGCGCGGCGATGTGGTCGTGCAGCGCGATATGGCTCCAGTACTGGCGGCCGCTGCCCAGCCGGCCGCCGAGCCCCGCCCGGAAGACCGGGAACAGCCGTCCCCAGGCGCCGCCGGAACGCGAGACCACCAGTCCGGTGCGGGCGTACACGGTCCGGATGCCGGCCTCCTCGGCCGCCGCCGCGGCCTCCTCCCACTCCTGGCAGACGTCGGCGAGGAAGCCGTGCCCGGGGGGCGCGCCCTCGTCCACGGCCCGGTCGCCGGTGTCGCCGTAGTAGCCGACGGCGGTGCCGACCACCAGGGTGCGCGGCGGGGTGTCGAGCGAGGCGACGGCCTCGGCGATCGCGGCGGTCCCCAGCACCCGGCTGTCCCGGATCCTGCGCTTGTAGGCCTCCGTCCAGCGGCGGTCCCCGACGCCCGCGCCCGCCAGGTGCACCACGGCCTCGCAGCCCGCCAGCGCGGCGGTGTCCACGTACTGGCCCTCGGGGTTCCACTCCACCTCGTCACCGCTCCGCGCCGGACGCCGCACCAGACGCACCACCTCGTGGCCGTCCGCGCGCAGGGAGCGGAGGAGGGCCTGACCGATGAGACCGGAGGAGCCGGTGATCGCGATACGCATGGGCCCATCCTGATGGACTCCCGGGCCGATCGCGAGGCACAGTGGCCACCATGTCAGCCTCCGTGCCGGCCCGGGCGCCGCAGCAGCCCCTGATACGGCCCGCCGCCGAGGAGGACGGGGCGGCCCTCGGCGAGCTGGACCGGCGTGCCTGGTCGCCGCTGCACGCGGTCCTGCCCCGGCCGAGGCCGCCGTACGACCCGTTCTTCGACTCCACCCACCGGCCCCGGGAGTTCCTCCTCGCCGAGTCGGGCGGCCGGCTCGTGGGATACGTCCGGCTGGTGCGCGCCGGCCGGCTCGCCGCCAAGGCCCATGTCCGCACCCTCCAGGGCCTGGTGGTGGACGACCGGGCGCGCGGCAGGGGAGTGGGCCGGGCACTGGTGCGGGCCGCGCCGGCCGAGGCGCGACGGCAGGGCGCCTCCAGGGTTGCTCTGGGAGTGCTGGGCCACAGCGCGCCCGCGCGGGCGCGCTACGCCTCCGAGGGCTTCGCGGTGGAGGGGGTGCTGCCCGGGGAGTTCCTGCTGGAGACCGGCTTCGCGGACGGTGTGCTGATGGGACGCTCCCTCGGCGCCGCGGCACCGGACGCCGCTCCCGGCACACCGCCCGGCACCGTGCCCGGCGTCACTCCGGGAGCCCCCTGAACCGCTCCCACAGCCGGGGGAAGCGGGCGGCCAGGGCGCGGTCGTCCTCGAAGGGCGGTGCGGTGCCCTCCGGTTCCGGGGGCGGGCCGGGCAGGTCCAGTTCGGGCAGCGGTCCGCCGGTGAGCTGCTCGTAGGCGTCATAGGCGGCGCAGCCGAGGTCCCCGCCCTCGCCGTCCACGTCCGGGTCGAAGTCCTCCAGCAGCTCGGCGAGCGCCTCGGGGTCGTGCAGGGCGCCCTCGAACACCTTCCGGCCCCGGCCCACCAGCCAGCAGCGGAAGGCGTCGAAGACGTCGTCGCTCGCCCCGTCGAGCAGCACCCAGGCCGCGCCCCACAGTTCCCAGCGCCAGGCCCGGTTGACCCGGGTCTCGAAGTGGCGGGCGAAGTCCACGACGGTCTCCGGGTCGAGCCGTGTCAGCCTCTCGACGAGGAGTTCGGCGTGGTCCACCGGGTCGCCTCCGGCGGCCTCGCGGGTCTGGTCGATCAGCTCCCAGAACTCCGTCTCGTGCATCGTCACGCCACCAGCATCCGGCGCGCCGACCCGCTCCGCACGCGCAACGCCGGGGCGGCGGGAGACGGGGACGGAACGGAGGACGGGCCCACCGGAAAACCCGACAGAAGATGTCCGGTATCGGTGGCAGCGTGCCGGTGTAGGCGACTGGAGGAGGAGCACGCACATGAGCACGGAGACGGCACGTACGGCACCGGCCGCGCGGACGACGGGACAGGGGGCCCTGAGCGGCCGGGTGGCCCTGGTGGCGGGAGCCACCCGGGGCGCGGGCCGGGCGATGGCCGTGGAACTGGGCCGGGCGGGCGCGACGGTGTACGCCACCGGCCGCACCACCCGGGAGAGCGTCAGCGAGGTGGGCCGTCCGACCGAGACCATCGAGGAGACCGCCGAACTGGTCACGGCGGCCGGGGGCACCGGCATCGCGGTGCCGACCGACCACCTCGACCCCGCGCGGGTGCGCGCCCTGACGGAGCGGATCGACCGCGACCACGGACGGCTGGACATCCTGGTCAACGACGTCTGGGGCGGCGACCACCTGCTCGACTTCGACCGGAAGGTGTGGGAGGTGGAGCTGGAGCGGGGCCTGCGGATGCTGCGCCTCGGCGTGGAGACCCACCTGATCACCAGTCACTTCGCGCTGCCGCTGCTGATCCGGCGGCCGGGCGGTCTGGTGGTGGAGGTCACCGACGGCACCGCCGAGTACCACCGCGACCAGTACCGCGGCAACCTCTTCTTCGACCTGACCAAGAACGCCCCCATCCGGGCGGCCTTCGGTCTTGCGAAGGAGCTGGCGGAGCACGGCGGCACGGCGGTCTGCGTCTCCCCGGGCTTCCTGCGCTCGGAGGAGATGCTGGACGCCTTCGGGGTGCGGGAGGAGAACTGGCGCGACGCGGTCGCCAAGGAGCCGCACTTCGCCATCGCCGAGTCGCCCGCCTACCTCGGCCGGGCGGTGGCGGCGCTGGCGTGCGACCCGGACCGGGGCCGCTGGAACGGGCAGTCCCTCTCCAGCGGGCAGCTCGCCCTCGAGTACGGCGTCAGGGACACCGACGGCTCGCAGCCGGACGGCTGGCGCTACTTCATCGAGGTCGTCCACGGGGGCAAGCAGGCGACCGCCGAGGACTACCGGTAGGCCCGCCGGCGGGCCTGCCACCGGTGACCGATCACCGCGTTCACCGGTAGCGCGCCGCCATGCGCTCGGCCGCCCGCGCCATGCGCTCCCGCAGCGCGGGCGGTGCGAGCACCTCGCACTCCGGGCCGAGGGCGAGCAGCTGGCTGAAGGCGACGTCCAGGGACTCCACCGGCAGGGTGACGGTGGTCCGCCCCCGCTCGTCGGTCCGGCCCCCGGCCAGCGCCTCCCCGGCCGCCGCCCGGTCGGTGGCGTACCGCAGGGCGCGCGTCCCGGCCTCCGTCAGCCGGAGCACCACGTTCTCCCGCAGGATCGAGCGGGCGAAGGCGGCGGACCGCTCCGCCCAGAAGCCGGGCAGGTCGAACTCCTCGTCCCGCCCGAAGCACTCGTTGAGCGGAACGACCGAGGCGAAGCGGTCCACCCGGTAGACACGGTGCTCGCCCGGGTGCTCGCGGGGGCCGCCGGGGCGCTCGCCGGCGGGGACGGCGCGGGCGACGAGGTACCACACACCCGCCTTGAGCACCAGGCCGTACGGCTCCAGCGTCCGCGCCACCTCCTCGCCGTCCCCGCGGCGGTAGCGGACGGCGAGGCGGCGGTCGTCCCACACGGCCTCGGCGATCGCCGGCAGCCCCTCCGGCGTCCCGGGCGGCTGCCACCAGCCGGGTGCGTCCAGATGGAAGCGCTGTGCGGCGGTGCGCGGGGCGTCGGCGAGCTCGGGGTTGAGGGCCGCCGACACCTTCAGCCGGGCCGCCGACGCCGCGTCCGCCAGGCCCATGTCGCGCAGTGCGGAGGGCACCCCGGACAGGAACAGCGCCTCCGCCTCGTCGCGCCCGAGGCCGGTCAGCCGGGTGCGGTAGCCGCCGACCAGCCGGTATCCGCCGGTACGGCCCCGGTCCGCGTAGACGGGGATGCCCGCCTCCGACAGCGCCAGGACGTCCCGGGACACCGTCCGCTCGGAGACCTCCAGCTGCTCGGCGAGCTCGGCCGCGGTCATCGAGCGGCGGTTCTGGAGAAGCAGCACCATCTTGATCAGCCGGGCAGCACGCATGGGGCCATCATCCCGCCGAAGGAGGCGGTGTCCCGCCGGAGGACGCGACGAGGGGCGCCACTGGGGGCGCTGTCGACACAGAGTCAGCATATAGTGACAGGATCGGAGGAACATATGTAGTGCTTTATAAAGGAAGCCGCACAGGAGAGAGCGCATATGGCCACTGAATCCAGTCGGGGGCGGCCCCGTGAGGCGTGGGGGTCCCGAGCGGGCTTCCTGATGGCGGCGATCGGCTCGGCCATCGGGCTCGGCAACATCTGGCGTTTCCCGTCCGAGGCGTACAAGAACGGCGGCGGGGCGTTTCTGCTGCCCTATCTGCTCGCCCTGCTGACCGCGGGACTTCCGCTGCTGATCCTCGAGTACGTGATCGGCCGCCGGTACCGGAGGTCGCCGCCGGCCGCGTTCCGCCGGATGTCCGCGCCGGCGCAGGTGATCGGCTGGTGGCAGGTGGCGATCTGCTGCGTCATCGCCGCCTACTACGCCGTCATCCTCGCCTGGGCCGTGCGCTACGTCGGGTTCTCCGTCGGCGAGCGGTGGGGGGACGATCCGGACGCCTTCTTCTTCGGTGACTTCCTGGGCACCGCGGAGCAGCCGGGATGGATCTCCTCCTACGTCGGCGGGGTGTTCTGGCCGCTGCTGGTCATCTGGATCGCCGTCCTGGTGGTCCTGGTCCTCGGCGTGCGGCGGGGCATCGAGCTGGCCAACCGGATCTTCATCCCGCTGCTGGTGCTCTTCTTCGTCGCCCTGGTGATCCGGGCGGTCACCCTGGACGGCGCCGCCACCGGTCTGGACGCCCTGTTCTCGCCCGACTGGGGAGCCCTGACCAGGGGCAGCGTCTGGGTGGCGGCCTACGGGCAGATCTTCTTCTCGCTCTCGGTCGGCTTCGGCATCATGATCACCTACGCCTCCTACCTGCGCCGCCGCGCGGACCTCACCGGCTCCGCGCTGGTCGCCGGGTTCGCCAACAGCTCCTTCGAGATCCTGGCGGGCATCGGGGTCTTCGCCACGCTCGGCTTCCTGTCGCTGAACACCGGGACACCGGTGGACGAGACCGTCACCAGCGGCATCGGGCTGGCCTTCGTCGCCTTCCCGACGATCATCTCCAACATGCCGCTGGGCACCCTGTTCGGGCTGCTGTTCTTCGGTTCCCTGGTGATCGCCGGGCTGACCTCGCTGCTGAGCATCGTGCAGGTACCGGTCGCGGCGGTACAGGACCGCACCGGCCTCGGACGCACCCCGGCGGTGCTGGGAGTCGGCGGGGCGATCGCGCTGGCCTCCATCCTGCTCTTCCCGACCGACAGCGGGCTGTACCTGCTGGACGCCGCCGACCACTTCATCAACCAGTACGGCATCGCGCTGGCCTCCCTGGCCGCGGTGGTCACCGTCGCCTGGCTGCTGCGCCGGCTGCCGGCGCTCCAGCGGGACGCGGACGACACCTCGGCGGTCCGGCTGGGCGTGTGGTGGCGGGTGGCACTCGGGGTGATCACCCCGCTGGTGCTGGGCTGGATGATGATCGACAGCCTGCGGGCCGAGTTCGACGAGAACTACGGCGGCTACGAGACCGGCTTCCTGTTCTGGGCCGGCTGGGCGGTCGCCCTCGGCGCGCTGCTCGCCGCCGTCCTGCTCTCCCTCGTTCCGTGGCGGCGCGACCGGGAGCCCACCGACACGGACTCGGACACGCTCTTCGAAAGGGGACGCTGATGTCGGCAGGCGCCGTCGTGATGATGATCGTCGCCATGATCGTGGTGTGGGGCGGGCTGGCCGCGGCCATCCTCATGCTCCGCGGCCACCCCGACGAGCAGCGGGACGGGACCCCGGCCGGGGAGGGCGGCTGACGGGGGACCGCACGCACACCCCCGCCGGCCGCCCGGTCTCCCGTGTCCCGCCGGGCGCCACGGCCGGGCCTCAGGCCAGGCCGTAGCGCCCGGCGGCCTCGCGGACCGTCTCGCGCTTGACCTCGCCGCGCCGGGCCAGCCGGTCCAGGGCGGCGACGGTCACCGACCCGGCGTCCACCCCGAAGTGGCGGCGGGCGGCCTCGCGGGTGTCCGACAGGCCGAAGCCGTCGGTGCCCAGTGAGAACCAGTCCTGCTCGACCCACGGGGCGATCTGGTCCGGCACAGCCCGCATCCAGTCGCTGACGGCGAGGACCGGGCCGGGCGCGCCGCGCAGCGCGCGGGTGACGTACGGGACCCGCTCCTCACCCCTGAGCTGCGCCGCGTCACAGGACAGGGCGTCGCGGCGCAGCTCGCTCCAGGAGGTGGCGGACCACACGTCGGCGGTCACGCCCCAGTCGTCGGCGAGGAGGCGCTGGGCGTCCAGCGCCCAGTGGATCGCGGTGCCGGAGGCCAGCAGCTGGATCCGCGGCGCGTCGCCCCCGGCGGGGGAGACGCCCGGGACGCCCGCGCGGAAGCGGTACAGCCCCTTGAGGATGCCCTCCTCGACGCCCTCCGGCATGGGCGGCTGGACCTTCGGCTCGTTGTAGACGGTCAGGTAGTAGAAGACGTTCTCCGGCTCGGGCCCGTACATCCGGCGCAGGCCGTCGCGCACGATCACCGCGATCTCGTAGGCGAACGCCGGGTCGTAGTTGAGCGAGGCCGGATTGGTGGCCGCGATCAGGTGCGAGTGGCCGTCGGCGTGCTGCAGGCCCTCGCCGGTCAGCGTGGTGCGGCCGGCCGTGGCGCCGACGACGAAGCCGCGGCCGAGCTGGTCGGCGAGCTGCCAGAACTGGTCGCCGGTCCGCTGCCAGCCGAACATCGAGTAGAAGATGTAGAACGGGATCATCGGCTCGCCGTGCGTGGCGTACGAGGTGGCGGCGGCGATGAAGTCGGCCATGGCGCCGGCCTCGGTGATCCCCTCGTTGAGGATCTGCCCGTCGGCGGCCTCCTTGTAGTACATCAGCTGGTCGCGGTCGACCGGCTCGTACGTCTGCCCCCTGGGCGAGTAGATGCCCGCCGAGGGGAAGAGCGACTCCATGCCGAAGGTGCGGGCCTCGTCGGGCACGATCGGCACCCACCGCCGCCCGGTCTCCTTGTCCCGCATCAGCTCCTTGACCAGGCGCACGAACGCCATGGTGGTGGCCATCTCCTGCTTGCCGGACCCCTTGGCCAGGGCCGCGAAACCGCGCTCGGCGGGCTCGGGGAGGGCCGGGACCGGGTGGACGCGGCGGGCCGGGGCGGGTCCGCCGAGCGCGGCGCGGCGCTCGGCGAGGTAGCGGACCTCGGGGGAGTCGGGGCCCGGGTGGCCGTACGGCACCAGGTCGCCGTCGAGGGCGCGGTCCGGGATCGGCAGGCCGAGCAGGTCGCGCATGTCCCTGAACTCGCCGGCCGTGAGCTTCTTCATCTGGTGGTTGGCGTTCTTGGAGGCGAATCCCGGGCCGAGGGTGTGGCCCTTGACCGTCTGCGCCAGGATCACGGTCGGCGCGCCCCTGTGCTCCAGGGCGGCCCGGTAGGCGGCGTACACCTTGCGGGGCTCGTGGCCGCCGCGCGAGGTGCCGAAGCACTCGGTGAGCTTCGCGTCGGACAGCCTCCCCGCCAGCCCGGCCAGGGCCGGATCGGTGCCGAAGAAGTGCTCCCGCAGGTAGCCGGCGTCCCGGGTGGCGTACGTCTGGAACTGTGCGTCGGGCACCTCGCGCAGCCGCCGGACCAGGGCGCCGGTGGTGTCGAGGGCGAGCAGTTCGTCCCAGGCGGAGCCCCACAGCGTCTTGACGACGTGCCAGCCGGCGGCCCGGAACTGCGCCTCCAGCTCCTGCACGATCTTGAAGTTGGCGCGCACCGGCCCGTCGAGGCGCTGGAGGTTGCAGTTGACCACGAAGGTGAGGTTGTCCAGCCCCTCCCGTCCGGCCAGGGCCAGCGCGGCGGTCGACTCCGGCTCGTCCATCTCGCCGTCGCCGAGGAAGGCCCACACGTGCGAGCCGGAGGTGTCCTTGATGCCGCGGCCGGTCAGATAGCGGTTGAAGCGGGCCTGGTAGATCGCCGAGAGCGGGCCGAGCCCCATGGAGACGGTGGGGAACTCCCACAGCCAGGGCAGGCGGCGCGGATGGGGGTAGGAGGGCAGCCCGTTCCCGCCCGCCTCCTGCCGGAAGTTGTCGAGCTGAGCCTCGGTCAGCCGTCCGTCGAGGAAGGCGCGGGCGTAGACGCCGGGGGAGGCGTGGCCCTGGATGTAGAGCTGGTCGCCGGAGCCCGGTGCCTCAGGTGAGTCCTTGCCGCGGAAGAAGTGGTTGAAGCCGACCTCGTACAGCCAGGCGGCGGAGGCGAAAGTGGCGATGTGGCCGCCGACGCCGAACCGGGCGCCGCGGGTGACCATGGCGGCGGCGTTCCAGCGGTTCCAGGCGGTGATCCGCCGCTCCAGCTCCTCGTCGCCGGGGAAGGCGGGCTCGGCGGCGGTGGGGACGGTGTTGACGTACTCCGTCTCCAGCAGCGGGGGCAGTCCCAGACCGGTGCGCCCGGCGTGCTCCAGGGTGCGCCGCAGCAGATACGCGGCGCGGTGCGGGCCGGCCTCGCGGGTGACGGCGTCGAGGGACTCGGCCCACTCGGCGGTCTCCTCACGGTCGCGGTCCACGAGCTGGTCCAGCTCACTGGGCCGGCGTTCGGCGTCGGACATGGTGACCGCCTTCCGGACAGAGGGGCAGGGGCGAACAGGGATGGGGTGTGTCACACCCGGAGCCGACTGTAAGTCATCGATCGATGATCGATCAAAGCATCAGGGCGAGAAAAGTGCTTCACGCGCAAAATTGACATTCAGTGCCAGCTGTTAGGCACGGGGTGCACATCCCAGGACGTGCTCCTTGACCAGCTCGCCCACCCGGGGGTCACGCCGCCGGAACGCCTCGACGACCGCCTCGTGCTCCTCGGCGTACGACTGCTGCCGGGTGCCCAGCCAGCGGATGGCGAGCGTCGTCCACACCCCGATGCCCAGCGACTCCCAGGTGTGCAGCAGCACGCTGTTGCCCGCCGCGCGGACCAGCTCCCGGTGGAAGGCCACCGTGTGCCGTACCTGTGCCTCCCCGTCCCCGGCGCGGTCGGCCCCGTACAGCAGCGCCACCTGCTCCGTCAGCGCCGAGACGTCCTCGGCCAGCCGGCCGGCTGCCAGCTCGGCGGCGATCTGCTCCAGCCCGGCCCGCACCGGGTAGATCTCCTCCAGATCGGCCGCGGTCAGGTTCCGCACCCGCGCGCCCTTGTTCGGGGCCGACTCGATCAGCCGCAGCGCCTCCAGCTCGCGCAGGGCCTCGCGCACGGGGGTCTGGCTGACCTGCAGCTCCGCCGCGATCCGGCGCTCCACCACGCGCTCGCCCGGCTTCCAGCGCCCCTGGACGATGCCCTCCACGATGTGCTCACGGATCTGCTCGCGCAGGGAATGGACGACGGGCGGGGCCATGGACTGCTCCTTGCGGGCTCGTGGCGGGGGACCAACGACGATACGGCGGGACCACCGTGGCGGACACCGTGGCGGACAAGCCGGTGCCCCCGCCCGGCGCCTGCCGGACGGGGGCACGACCGGGGAGCGGTCAGAGACCCAGCTCGCCCTCGAACTCACCGGCCTCCAGCCGGGCCTTGACGTCCGCCAGGTAGCGGGCGGCGTCCGCGCCGTCGACCAGCTGGTGGTCGTAGGACAGGGTCAGGTAGACCATGTCCCGGACGGCGATGGTCTCGCCCAGCTCCGGGTGGTCGATCACGACCGGGCGGCGCACGGTGGCGCCGATGCCCAGCTCGGCCACCTGCGGGTAGTTCACGATGATCGTGTCGAACAGCGCACCGCGCGAGCCGGTGTTGCTGATCGTGAACGTGCCGCCGGACATGTCGTCCGGGCTGAGCTTGCCGGTGCGGACCTTGCCCGCCAGCTCCGCCGTCTTCTTGGCGATGCCGGCCAGGCTCAGGTCGCCCGCGCCCTTGATGACCGGGACCATCAGGCCCTTCTCCGAGTCCACCGCGATGCCGACGTTCTCGACGTCGTGGTAGGTCACGGTGCCGTCGTCGTTGATCTTGGCGTTGATGGCCGGGTGGGCCTTCAGCGCCTCGGCGGCGGCCTTGACGAAGAACGGCATCGGGGAGAGCTTGACGCCCTCGCGGGCCAGGAACTCCTCCTTGGCCCGGGCCCGCAGCCGCATGATCCGCGTGACGTCCGCCTCGACCACGGTGGACAGCTGCGCCTGGTTGTGCAGCGCCTTCATCATGTTCTCGGCGATGACCTTGCGGATGCGGGTCATCGGCACCGTCTGGCCGCGCAGCCGGGACGCGGCGGCCGGAGCCGTGGCGGCCCGCCCGCCGGCCGGCGCGGCCGGGGCCGAGGCGGCCTTGGCCTTGGCGGCCTCGGCGGCGGCGAGGACGTCCTGCTTGCGGACCCGGCCGCCGACACCGGTGCCCTTGACGGTGGACAGGTCGACGCCGTTCTCGGCGGCGAGCTTGCGCACCAACGGGGTCACATAGGCGCCCGCGCCACCCGAGGGCGCCTGCTGCGGCGCGGCCGGGGCCGGGGCGGGCGCGGGTGCCGACGGAGTCGGGGCGGGCGCCGGGGTCTCCCGCTGCTGCGGAGCGGGAGCGGTCGGAGCCTGCGGCTGCGGCTCGGGCTGCGGCTGCTGCTGAGGTTCGGGCTGCGCCTGGGCCTGGGGCTGCGGCTCGGGCTCGGGGGCCGGCTCGGGCTGGGCCTGCGGCTCGGGCTGGGCCTGCTGGGCGGGAGCGGCGCCGGCGGCACCGATCACGGCCAGCTTGGCGCCGACCTCGGCGGTCTCGTCCTCGCCCACCAGGATCTCCACCAGGGTGCCCGAGGCGGGGGAGGGGATCTCGGTGTCGACCTTGTCGGTCGAGACCTCCAGCAGCGGCTCGTCGGCCTCGACCTCCTCACCGACCGACTTCAGCCAGCGGGTGACGGTGCCCTCGGTGACGCTCTCGCCGAGCGCGGGCAGCACCACGTCGGTGCCCTCCGCCGAGCCGCCGCCCCGGGCCTGCGGCTCGGGCTGCGGCTGCTGCTGAGGTTCGGGCTGCGCCTGGGCCTGCGGCTGCGGCTCGGGCTGCTCCTGCCGGGGAGCCGGAGCCTCGGCGGCGGCCGGGGCCTCGGCCTGCTCCGGAGCGGGCGACTCGGCCGGGGCGCCGCTGCCGTCGTCGATGACGGCCAGCTCGGCGCCGACCTCGACCGTCTCGTCCTCGCCCACCTTGATGGCGGACAGGACACCGGAGGCGGGGGAGGGGATCTCGGTGTCGACCTTGTCGGTCGAGACCTCCAGCAGTGGCTCGTCGGCCTCGACGTGTTCACCCTCGGCCTTCAGCCAGCGGGTGACGGTGCCCTCGGTGACGCTCTCGCCGAGCGCCGGAAGGGTTACGGAAACCGCCATGGTTTCGGTTGCTCCTAACGAAAAGTGCGGACGTCGCGATGCTGCCGCGCCCGGAAGGGTCAGTCGTGGGAGTGCAGCGGCTTGCCGGCCAGCGCCAGGTGCGCCTCGCCGAGTGCCTCGTTCTGCGTCGGGTGCGCGTGGACGAGCTGCGCGACCTCGGCGGGCAGTGCCTCCCAGTTGTAGATGAGCTGGGCCTCACCGACCTGCTCACCCATCCGGTCACCGACCATGTGGACGCCGACCACGGCACCGTCACGGACCTGGACGAGCTTGATCTCGCCCTGCGTCTTGAGGATCTTGCTCCGGCCGTTCCCCCCGAGGTTGTACTTCAGTGTCACGACCTTGTCCGCGCCGTGGATCTCCTTGGCCTTGGCCTCGGTGATACCGACGGAGGCGACCTCCGGCTGGCTGTACGTCACGCGGGGCACACCGTCGTAGTCGATCGGCACGACGTCCAGCCCGGCGAGCCGCTCGGCCACCAGGATGCCCTCGGCGAAGCCGACGTGCGCGAGCTGGAGGGTGGGGATGAGGTCGCCGACGGCCGAGACGGTCGGCACGTTGGTGCGGCAGTACTCGTCGACCAGGACGTAGCCGCGGTCCATGTTGACCCCGGCCTCCTCGTAGCCCAGGCCCTGCGAGACCGGGCCGCGGCCGATGGCGACGAGCAGCAGCTCGGCCTCGTACTCCTTGCCGTTGGCGAGGGTGACCTTGACACCGTCCTGGGTGTACTCGGCCTTCTCGAAGAAGGAGCCCAGCGAGAACTTGATGCCGCGCTTGCGGAAGGCGCGCTCCAGCAGCTTGGAGCTGTTCTCGTCCTCGGCGGGCACCAGGTGGGGGAGGCCCTCGACGATGGTGACCTCGGTGCCGAAGGACTTCCAGGCGGAGGCGAACTCGCAGCCGATGACGCCGCCGCCCAGGATGACGGCGGACCGCGGCACCCGGTCCAGGGTCAGCGCGTGGTTGGAGCTGATGATCCGGTTGCCGTCGATCTCCAGACCCGGGATCGACTTGGGCACCGAGCCGGTGGCGAGCAGGATGTGCCGCCCCTCGTAGCGCTGCCCGTTCACCTCGACGGAGGTGGGGGAGGACAGCCGGCCCTCGCCCTCCACATAGGTGATCTTGCGCGAGGCGATCAGCCCCTGCAGACCCTTGTACAGGCCGGAGACCACGCCGTCCTTGTACTTGTGGACGGCGGCCATGTCGATGCCCTCGAAGGTGGCCCGGACACCGAACTCGGCGCTCTCCCGGGCCTGGTCGGCGATCTCACCGGCGTGCAGCAGGGCCTTCGTGGGGATGCATCCGTAGTGCAGACAGGTACCGCCGACCTTGTCCTTCTCGATCAGGGCGACGTCCAGACCCAGCTGCGAAGCCCGCAGGGCAGCGGCATAACCGCCGCTACCGCCCCCGAGGATCACTAGGTCGAAAACGGTGCTGGCGTCGTTCGCCACGTCACGTCCTCCATGCATGGGTACGCCGGAGCCGGTCCATCGGAGACCGGGCGGCTTTATTTCGGCCGCTTCTTGCTCGGCCCTGTGGGTTGAGCGGGCCCTGTCCTGCCGGGACAACATCTTTGCACTTGTTCCCCGGCGGTGGGACGCCGGGCCGCCGTCCGAACCGCTCACACTCGTCTGAACAGGAGGATTGCGAGAGGGGCACGCGTGTCTACCCGGCAGTAGCCCGACGGGGATCGCTCAGGGCGAACACCGGGCCGGAAGCGGGGTGCCGGACCGGCCGTCGTCTTCCCCGTCCGGCCGGTTTCATGTGCCGGGTGTCCACCGGGCGAGACGGCGACCGCCCCGCGTCCTTCCCGGCGCTCCCGCCGGGGCCGGGGGGAGCGAACCGCAGAGAGGGCGGTGCCCGGGCACACTCGTGTGCCCGGGCACCGCCCTCTCCCTGCGCTCCGTGCTCCGCTCAGCGCCGTCCGGCGGCGCTCACACCACGTCGCCGTCCGCCACCCGCTCGGCGAGGCGGACCAGGGTGCGCACCGCGGAGCCGGTGCCGCCCTTGGGGGTGTAGCCGAAGGGGCCGGACTCGTTGAAGGCCGGGCCCGCAATGTCCAGGTGCGCCCAGGTGGTGTCCTCGGCCACGAACTCCTTCAGGAACAGCCCGGCGACCAGGCCGCCGCCCGCCCGCTCCCCCATGTTGGCGATGTCGGCGACGGGCGAGTCCATGCTCTTGCGCAGCTCGGCGGGGAGCGGCATGGGCCACGCCTGCTCGCCGGCCTCGCCGGCCAGCTCGTGGAGGGCGGTGCGGAACGCGTCGTCGTTCGCCATGATCCCGAAGGTGCGGTTCCCCAGGGCCAGCACCATCGCGCCGGTAAGGGTCGCCACGTCCACCACCGCGTCGGGCTTCTCCTCGCACGCCCGGGTCAGGGCGTCGGCCAGGACCAGCCGGCCCTCGGCGTCGGTGTTGAGCACCTCGACCGTCCTGCCGCTGTACATGGTCAGGACGTCGCCCGGCCGGGTCGCGGTGCCGGACGGCATGTTCTCCGCCAGCGCCAGCCAGCCGGTGACGTTCACCCGCAGACCGAGCCGGGCGGCGGCGACCACGGCGGCGAGGACGGCGGCGGCACCGCTCATGTCGCACTTCATGGTCTCGTTGTGGCCGGCGGGCTTGAGCGAGATGCCGCCCGAGTCGTAGGTGATGCCCTTGCCGACCAGGGCCAGGGACTTCTTCGCCCTGGAGGCGGTGTAGGCGATCCGCACCAGGCGGGGCGGGTTGGCCGAGCCCTGGCCGACTCCGAGGATGCCGCCGTAGCCGCCCTTGGCGAGGTCCTTCTCGTCCAGCACCTCCACCGTCAGCCCGTGCTCCTTGGCCGCGGCCTGGGCGGCGGCGGCGAAGGACTTCGGATTGAGGTCGTTGGAGGGGGTGTTGACCAGGTCCCGGGCGCGGTTGACCTCGGCGGCCAGGACGCCGGCGCGCTCGGCCGCGGCCTTGTGGGCCTTGTCGCGCGCTGCGGCGCCGAGGACGACGACCTCGGCGAGGGGGGCGCCGCGGTCCTTGTCCCCGCCCTTCCGCGCCTTCCGGCCCTTGCCGGCCTTCCCGGCCTTCCCGGCCTTCTCCGCCTTGTCGCCCTTGTCGTCCTTGCCGCGGTAGGCGGTGAAGGCGTACGCCCCCAGCAGGGCGCCCTCGCAGACGGCGGCGACCGCTGCCGGGTCCCCGGCCGGGAGCGCGAAGCCGGCCTTCCCGGTCCCGGCCAGCGCGCGGGCCGCCGCACCGGCGGCGCGGCGCAGTGCCTCCGGGTCGTACGCCCCGTCCTCCGACGGGGCGGCACCGAGTCCGACCGCCAGCACCAGGTCCGCCTTCATCCCGTCCGGGGCGGGCAGCTTGACGGTCTCACCCTCGCCGCCCGAGGCACCGAGGGTCTCCAGGGTGGCGGCCAGCGAGCCGCCGAACGCCTCGTCCACGGCCTCTCCGCCGGGGGCGACCGCGGGGCCGTCGGGGCCTTTGACGACACCGACGACGACGGCGTCCGCGCGCAGCGCCGCGGCGGACGAGGTACTGAGAGTGAGAGCAGACACGGTGGTGGGAATCCCTCTTCTGTCGGCAAGCCGAGTTGGTGTGCTCGGCTTCGGGCACGGGCCGAGCCTACGCGGCGGCCCGGGTGGGAGCGGCGGGGGTGCCGGGCGCCGCGGAACCGGCCCGCCGGTACGGGGACCGGCGGGTGTACGGACGTCCGACCGGAATTGTGCGGGGGGTGCTAACCCAGTGCAAGCACCAGCAGGGCGGTGGTGAAGGAGGTTTCGGCCAGGGCGCCGAAGACGTCGCCGGTCACCCCGCCCAGCCGGCGGCGGCAGCGGCCCAGCAGCAGTTCCGCCGCGCCCAGCGCGAGGAGCACCGCCGCGGCGTACCGCACTGCTCCGTACGGCCCCCACAGCGCTCCCGCGCCGGCCGCCGCGAGCACCGCCGCCGCGGCCACGGCGGCCGCGTACCGGCGCGGCACCACACCGGCGACCGCCGCGCCCAGCCCCTCGGGACGGGCCGCGGGGACGCCCTCGCGGGCGGCGAGGGCGAGCGCCGTACGGGCGGTCGCCGCGGCCACCGCGACGGCGGCGGCGCCGTACGCCCAGCCCGCCTCGTACAGCTCGGTGACGGCCGCCACCTGCGCGAGCAGGACCAGGAGCAGGGTGACGGTGCCGAACGGGCCGATGTCGGAGCGCTTCATCACGGCCAGCGCGTCCGCCGCGGGGCGCCCGCTGCCCAGGCCGTCGGCGACGTCCGCCAGGCCGTCCAGGTGCAGTGCCCGGGTCAGGACGGCGGACACCGCGAGGGTGAGGACCGCGGCGAGCAGGGCACCGGCGCCGAGCAGCAGCGCGACGCCCCCGAGCGCCGCCGCGCACAGCCCGACCACCGCCCCGGCCGGCGGCGCGCACACCATGCCGCGCCGGGCGGCGGCCCGGTCCCAGCGGACCCGGGACACCGGCAGCACGGTGAGGGTGCCGAAGGCGAAGCGCAGCCCGTCCGTCAGCCGCCCGGCGATGCCCTGCGGACCACCGCCCGGGCCACCGCCCGAGCCGCCTCCCGGCCCGTCGGCGGGCGGCGGCGGAGGTGGCGGTTCCGGGGGCGGCGGCGGTACGGCCGGCGGTGTGGTGTCCATCGCGGCGCAGGCTACCCGGCGGCGGCGCCGGCCCGTCAGGTCGCGTCGAGCATCTCCGCGGCACCGGGCCGCCCGTCGTCCTGTCCGGACCCGCCCGCACCGTCCGGATCCGCCGCCGCCCGCACCGGCAGTTCGGCGGCCAGCGCCGAGGCGGCCTGGACCAGGGGCAGGGCGAGCAGCGCGCCGGTGCCCTCGCCGGTGGTCACACCGTGGTCCAGCAGCGGGTCGAGCGCCATCCGGTCCAGCGCCCTGGCCTGCGCGGGCTCGCCGCTCGCCTGCCCGGCCAGCCACCAGTCCGGGGCCCGGAACGCCACCCGCTGGGCCACCAGCGCGCACGCCGCGGACACCACACCGTCCAGGACGACGGGGGTGCGGCGCACCGCCGACTGGAGGAGGAAACCGGTGATCGCGGTCAGGTCCGCGCCGGCCACCGTGGCCAGCAGCCGCAACTGGTCGCCGAGCGCGGGCCGGGCGCGGCGCAGCCCGTCCCGGACGGCGGCGCACTTGCGCATCCAGGCGAGATCGTCGATACGTCCGCCGCCGCGCCCGGTGACCACGGAGGCGTCGGTGCCGCACAGGGCGGCCACCAGCACTCCGGCGGCCGTGGTGCCGCCGACGGAGATGTCGCCCAGGAGCACCAGATCCGTGCCGGCGTCGGCCTCCTCGTCGGCGACCGCCATCCCGGCCCGGAAGGCGCGCTCGGCCTCCTGGGCCGTGAGGCTGTCCTCGATGTCGAGCCGGCCGCCGGAACGCCGCACCCGGTACCGGGTGACCTCCTCCGGCAGTCCGCCCGGGTCGCAGTCCAGCGACATGTCGACGATCCGCAGCGGTACGCCGAGCCGCCGGGCCAGCACCGCCGCCGGGCTGGTGCCCTCCAGCGCGGCCCGCACCAGGGTGTGCGCGCCGCCCGCGGGACGGGCGGAGACGCCCAGCGAGGCCACCTCGTGGTCCCCGGCGAACAGCAGGACCTTCGGCCGCGAGACCGGCTCCACGGGGACCCTGCCCTGCGCCGCCGCCAGCCACTCGCCCAGCTCGTCCAGCCGCCCCAGGGCTCCGGCGGGCAGCCCGGTGCGGGCCCGCCGCTCCTCGGCGTCCCGGCGGACGCCGCTGTCGGGACGCTCGATGAGGTCGCCGAAGTCGTCGAGATTCAGGCTGCCGTCGCTCATGCGGCCGACACTATCGCCCCCGCACGGCGCTCCGTCCGCCGTCCGCCCTCCCCTCGTCCGGCCTCGTCCGCCTCGTCCGGTCCCCGCCCGGGGAGCCGGGCGGGGACCGGACGAGGCGGACGGCCTCAGCCGCGCAGCGGCAGGGCGGTGCCCGCCGTGACCAGCAGGACGTGCTCGCACTCGGCCGCCACCGCGGCGTTCAGCCGGCCCAGCTCGTCACGGAACAACCGGCCCGCCGCGGTGCCGGGCACGACCCCCGAGCCGACCTCGTTGCTGACCGCGACCACCGTGCGGGTGGCGGCGCGGAAGGCCGCGACCAGTTCGGCGGTCCGGCCGGCCAGCACACGGGCGGCTTCTGCGGAACGCCGGGGGTCCTCGTCCCAGCAGCCGGCCGAGTCCATGGCGTCGGCCAGCCACAGGGACAGGCAGTCGATCAGCAGGGGCGGGGCGTCGGGCGCGGTGAGCAGCGGCACCAGGTCACAGGTCTCGGCCGTGCGCCAGGAGGCCGGGCGGCGCGACCGGTGGGCGGCGACCCGGTCCGCCCACTCGGTGTCGCCGTCCCGGGAGCCGCCCGTCGCCGCGTACAGCACGCCGGGGAAGGCGGCCAGCCGCCGCTCGGCCTCGGCGGACTTGCCTGAGCGGGCGCCGCCCAGCACCAGGGTGCGCCGCGGCAGATCGGGAACCGCCCGGTAGTCGCCGACCACCGCGGTGGTGCCGTCCGGCACGGTGCGGGCCCCGGCCGCGGCCAGCCGCCGGTGCAGCTCGGGGCCGGGCGGGACACCGTGGTCGATGTGGACGGCCAGCACGTCCGTGGTCGGGCCGACGGCCCCGGCCGCCCGCAGCCGGGCGAGCGCGTCGGGCCGCCCGAGGACGTCCAGGAGCACCAGGGAGTACGGCGCGGCCGGAGCGTACGGCGCGCCCGGCGCACCCTCCCGGACCGGGGAGCCGGGCAGCCCGGCGGGGCCGGCGCCCGGCGGCAGGTAGAGCAGGCGTTCGCCGTCCGGGCCGCCGATCTCGTACCCGGTGCCCGGCGCGTCCAGCGCCACCGCCCGTACCCGGTGACCGCTGATCAGCGTCAGCCTCCGGCCGTCGGCCACCCGCACCGGCGCGGGCAGCCCGGGCGGCACCTCCTGCGCGGGGCCGTCGTGGGGATGGGACAGCAGCAGCTGCCGCACCCCGTGCAGGGTCCGGCCCGCGCGGGCGGCGGCCAGGGCTGGGCCGGGGGTCAGGTCGAGCAGCAGTACGTCGTCCACGAGCAGCGCGGTCGCCGCCCGCGCGTCGGCGCCGACCGCCGTCGCACAGGCCGCGCAGGGACAGCCGGGCCGGGGGAGACCGGCGGGCGCGCCGGTGCCGAGCAGAGTGAGTTCCACGGCACGATCGTCTCGTGTCGGCCGGGCCGCCGCGCGAGCGGCACTAGTCTGCGGCCGACTGGACAGGATCAAGGACACATGACAGGCGGCACCCGGCACCCGGGCGCCGGCAGACACCGGGGAGGCGCACATGGCGTGGACGTGGCGGTTCGAGAAGGCCGACGGCACGGAGACGGAGCCGGCCGTCCGGCCGGAGGAGTTCACCACCCAGGGCGACGCGGAGAGCTGGGTCGGCGAGAACTGGAGGGAACTGCTGGCGGGCGGCGTCGAGCAGGTGACGCTGCTGGAGGACGACACCGAGATCTACGGGCCCATGAGCCTGCGCGCGGCGGAGGAGAGCTGACGGGCCGGGGAACCGCCCGGGCGGGCGCACCGGCTTCCGCCGGCGCGCCCGCCCGGCGGCCGCTCAGCGCTCGCCGAGGGTGACCGTGACGGTCCGCTCGTCCCCACCGCGCCGGTAGGTGACCTCCACCTCGTCGCCCGGTTCCCGGGAGGCCAGCGCCTGCGCCAGCGCGGTCACCTGCGGGGTGTCGGTACCGCCGACCGCTGTGATCACATCGCCCTCGCGCAGCCCGGCCTCGTCCGCCGCGCCGCCGTCCTCCACCTCCACCACGGCGACCCCGGCGGGCCGGTAGTCGTCGCCGAGCACGGTGCGCACCGTGGCCTCGAGCGCCGCCTCGTCGGAGTCGCGCACCTCGCCGTGCTCGATCATCTGGTCGGCCAGGTGGCGAACGGTGTCGGAGGGGATGGCGAAGCCCAGGCCCGGTGCCGTGCCGCCGCCCTGCTCGCCGGCGGCCAGGGTGGGGACGCCGATGACCCGGCCGGAGAGATCCACCAGGGCGCCTCCGCTGTTGCCCGGGTTGATCGGCGCGGAGGTCTGGATCAGGTTCCCGAGGGTGGCCTCGGCGCTGCCCTCGCTGAGCGAGCGGCCGGTGGCCGAGACGATGCCCTCGGTGACGCTGGAGGACAGCCCCAGCGGGTTGCCCATGGCCAGCACGATCTGGCCGACGTCCACCTCGGAGGACTTCCCGAAGGTCGCCGGGCGCAGGTTGCCGGGCGGGTCGGTCAGCTTCACCACGGCCAGATCCTCGTCCGGATAGCTGGCCACCAGTTCCGCCGCCAGGTCGTCCCGGCCGGTGGCCAGGGTGACCCGGAACCGTTCGGCGTCGCCCACCACATGGGCGTTGGTGACGATGTGGCCCTCCTCGTCGTAGACCACACCCGAGCCCAGCCCCTGGCCGGTGGTGACCTGGACGACGGACGGCAGGACCTGGTCCACCACGTCCTGGAAGGCGTCCTGCAGCGCGTCGGCCTCCCCGGGCACGGGTACGGAGGCGCTGGGAGAGGGAGAGCTGCCGGAGTCCTCGTCGGAGCCGCCGCCGGTGCACCCGGTGAACAGGACCGCCGCGGCGCACAGTGCGGCGGCACCGGCGCGGAGCCCGCCGCGCCCGCGGGAGGAAGACATCGTGAGGAGCCCCTTTCCGTAGGTGTCCCGGCCGGCCGGGACACCGGGCCGGGCCGTCACGACCTCGGCCCCTCCGCGTTCCCCGCCTGGTCCGCCGGAAAACGCGCCCCCGCCGGGGGCGCCGGCTCGTGGACCGTGCGCCGGCCGGAGGGCCGCCTCGTCCGGCAGTGATCGCGCCGGGCTTCCGAGGCGGGGAACCGCTCACCGGCGGCGGGTACGGACCGGCCGGGAGGAGGGGGCGGCGGCCCGGCGGGCGCCCCCGGGAGACACCGCGCCGGAACCGCGGGGGAGGCGCCGGGCCCCGGGCTCAGTCGCGCACGGCGCACAGGTGCAGCAGCGCGGCCACCGCGCGGTACGGGTCGGTGCGTCCGGCCCGTTCCTCGGCGGCCAGCAGCAGCTCCCCCTCCTCGCCCCCGGGGAGGGGGGCGCCGGGAGCGGTGAAGACCTGCACCCCGTACCAGCGGTGCAGTGGGGTGCTCATCCCGGCCAGGCCGGCGGCCAGGGCGTCCCGGCGCAGGGCGCGGTCCGCGGGGGCGAGCCGCTCCAGGGCCCCGGCCCAGTCGCCGGCCAGCCCCTGGCGCATGGCCGCCGCCTCGGTGTTGGGCACCACCAGCGACAGCAGCCCACCCGGAGCCAGTACCCGGCCCAGCCCGGCGAGCAGCGGGCCCGGTTCGTCACCGGGGGCCGGCCCCGTGTGGCAGAGCACGACGTCGAAGGAGCCGGGCAGGAAGTGGGCGCCGGTGTTGCGGCTGTCCTCGTGGATGATCCGGGTGCGCTCCCGTATCCCCTCGGGCTCCTCCAGCAGGGTGCGGCGCACCGCGTCGGCCAGCTCCGGGTCGGACTCCAGTCCGGTCACCCGGTGCCCGGCCCGGGCCAGACGCAGTGCCTGGTGGCCGTCGCGCACCGCCACGTCCAGTACCTTCAGGCGCCGCCCCACGGGGAAGCGGGCGGTGATCTGCTCGTCCAGCTGCCGGGCGATCAGCAACTGGCGCAGGCGGTGTCCATCGGTGTCCATCGGTGTCCGCAGGGCTCCGTCAGCGTCCGTCGGTATCCGTCAGCGTCCGTCAGTGTGTGCCGCCGGCCGTGCCGGACACGGCCGGCACCTGGCCGTCGGGGATGGTTGCCCGGAGATCCGGCCGCTCAGCGGCGCGGTGCCTCGCCCCGGGCGATCTGCGGCTTGGGCAGTCGCATACGGCGCATCTGGAGGGTGCGCATCAGCGCGTACGCCACGGCGCCCCGCCGGTTCTCGTCGGGGAAGCGCTCGCGCAGCTGCCGCCGGAGCCGGAACCCGGTGACGAACGAGTCGGCGACGATCATCACGATGACGCCCAGCCACATCAGCAGGGAGGCGTTCTTGACCGCGACCGAGGGCACCATGCTCAGGACCAGGATCAGCACGGCCAGGGGCAGGAAGAACTCCGCCATGTGCCACTTGGAGTCCACGAAGTCGCGCACGTAGCGCCGCACCGGTCCGCGGTCGCGCGCCGGGAGGTAGCGCTCGTCGCCGCCGGCCAGGGCCTCGCGCTGCCGGGCCAGTTCGGCACGGCGGGCCTCACGGGCCCGCTTGGCGGCCTCCTTGCGGGAGGCCGGCGGCTTGACCACGGCGCGGCGCAGGGCCTCGGCCTCGCTGCGCTTGGGCGTGGGGCGGCCCTTGGGGGCCTGCGGGTCGCGTCGCTGTGCGGTCGGCTCCGCAGTCTCCCGGGGGGCCGCGGCCTGGTCGTCTTTGGAACGGCTTCGGAACACAGTGCCAAGAGTACGGGGAGCTCAGGTGTGGACCCCACCCCCACGGGGAACGATCCGGCAACGGTGGGTTGCCTGGCTCCCTACTTCCTGGGCGGGAGAGAGCCGGGCGCCGATCGTCCTGGAGGAGGAGCACATCCGGGCCCGGACAGTGCGGTAATGGAGACAGGGCCCGTAGTGTGGGACCTGTCGATGTGCGAGGCTCAGTCCGTCATGAAGGGGGCGCGCGAAGCCCATGAGCGGTGTCATGAAGCGTATGGGGATGATCTTCCGCGCGAAGGCCAACAAGGCTCTGGACCGGGCCGAGGACCCGCGCGAGACACTCGACTACTCCTACCAGAAGCAGCTCGAACTGCTGCAGAAGGTGCGCCGCGGCGTCGCCGACGTGGCGACCTCGCGCAAGCGCCTGGAGCTCCAGCTCAACCAGCTCCAGGGGCAGTCCGCCAAGCTGGAGGACCAGGGCCGCAAGGCGCTCGCCCTCGGCCGTGAGGACCTGGCCCGCGAGGCGCTGTCCCGCCGTGCCGCCCTCCAGCAGCAGGTGACGGACCTGGAGCAGCAGCACCAGACCCTCCAGGGCGAGGAGGAGAAGCTCACCCTCGCCGCACAGCGCCTCCAGGCCAAGGTGGACGCCTTCCGCACCAAGAAGGAGACGATCAAGGCCACCTACACCGCCGCCCAGGCCCAGACCCGCATCGGCGAGGCGTTCTCGGGCATCTCCGAGGAGATGGGCGACGTGGGCATGGCCATCCAGCGGGCCGAGGACAAGACGGCACAGCTCCAGGCCCGGGCCGGGGCGATCGACGAACTGCTCGCCTCCGGCGCGCTCGACGACCCCAGCGGGATGGCCAAGGACGACATCGCCGCCGAACTGGACCGGATCTCCGGCGGTACGGACGTCGAACTGGAGCTCCAGCGCATGAAGGCCGAGCTGTCGGGCGGCTCCGGCGCCGACCGGCAGGCCATCGAGGGCGGCCAGGAGCAGGCCCAGCAGCCCCAGGCCCAGCAGGCGCAGCAGCCCCAGGCGCAGCAGGCGCCGGACACCCCCCGCTTCGACAAGCAGTAGTACGGACGGGCGGCGGCGGGCGCACCGGGAGCGGAAAGCCGGAGGCGGGGGGCATCACCTCCGGCACACCGGGCACCGGGCCGGAGGAAGCAGGTCCTTCGGGAAGGAGAGCGTCGTGATCGTGCGAATCATGGGCGAGGGCCAGGTCGTCCTCGACGACAGCCATCTGCCCGGGCTGAACGCGCTGGACGACGAACTGCTCGACGAGATGGAGCACGGCGACGAGCCCGGCTTCCGCCGCACGCTGAACGCTCTGCTGGACGCCGTCCGGTCGCTGGGCACCCCGCTGCCGGACGACTCCCTGGAGCCCTCGGAGCTGATCCTGCCCGCGCCCGGGGCCGGCATCGAGGAGGTGCGCGCCATGCTCGGCGAGAGCGGGCTGTTCCCCGCCGACACCACCGGCACCACCGGCGGCACCACCGCCACCGGCACCGTCGCCGACTCCCGCTGATCCCGGCCTCCCGCCCCGCCCGTGCGGCGGGCCCCTCACAGGAACGCGGCGGAGGGGATGTACGGCGTCGGCGGCCGCATGCCGCGCAGGCAGACGTAGCCGGCCGTGCTCACCTCCAGTCCGGCGGCCAGCCCCACGTCCACCGCCCACTGCTGCTCGGCGGTCAGACTGTGGACCAGCACCGGACGGCCCTCGCCGAGGACGCCCAGGGCGGCGGTCAGCAGCCGGGTGGCCAGCCGCCGGGAGGTCGCGGCCAGCAGCTCCACCCCGCCCGCGGTCCCCTCCTCGCGCACGTAGCAGTAGCCGCTGCCGGTGAAGTCGTCGGTCACCAGCAGCCGGGTGTGGCGCAGCAGCTCCTCGTGGTCCGGCCCGTGGGCGCCGCCGCGCAGCCGCCGGTCCACCGAGTCCATCAGGTCCCGGTCACCGGGCCCGCCCTCGGCCACCACGCCGTCCGGGACGGGCAGCCGCTTCACACGGACCGCTCCGGCCAGCCGCATCGCCGGATGCAGTTCGAGGCCCGCCCGGCGGCAGACACGGGCGGCGGCCGGATGGGACGTGCCGCACACGATGCCGCGCAGACAGGCCCGGCCGTGCTCCATGGCCCGCCGCAGCAGGGCCGTCCCCACCCCCCGGCCCTGCGCCTCGGGGCGTACCGCCAGCAGCGACAGGCCCCAGGTGCCCTCGCGCCGGGTGGACAGCGCGGCCCCGACCGTGCGGCCCGCGGCGTCCTCGGCGAGCCAGCACCCCCCGGGGTCGGTGCGGGCCAGATGCCGGATGTGGCTGTGCCACCGCCCGGCGTCGGGGTCGGCGGGAACGGGCAGGGGCGGCCCGCCGCCGGTGCCGTCCGCGGCGGTGCGGGCGGCATGGGCGGCGGACCGTACGGCTTCGGCGTCCTGGCTGGAGTCGCGGACCGGGCGCAGCAGCATGCCGACCATCCTGGCCGACCGCCGTGCACCCGGTCACGGCCCTTCGATCAACGACCTCGTGCGGCGGCCCCGTGGCCCCGTGACCGCGGTCCCGCCGTCACGGCAGGGCGAGCATCTGCTCCAGGGCCAGCCTGGCGAACTTCTCGGTCTCCGGGTCGACCTGGATGCGGTTGACCACCCGGCCGCCGGCCAGGGACTCCAGGGCCCAGACCAGATGGGGCAGGTCGATCCGGTTCATGGTCGAGCAGAAGCAGACCGTCCGGTCGAGGAAGACGACCTCCTTGCCCTCGGGCGCGAAGCGGTTCGCCAGTCGGCGCACCAGGTTGAGTTCGGTGCCGATGGCCCACTTCGAGCCCGCCGGGGCGGCCTCCAGCGTCTTGATGATGTACTCCGTGGAGCCCACGTGGTCGGCCGCCTCGACGACCTCGTGGCGGCACTCGGGGTGCACCAGCACGTTGACGCCGGGGACGCGCTCGCGCACGTCGTTCACCGAGTCCAGCGAGAAGCGGCCGTGCACCGAGCAGTGGCCGCGCCACAGGATCATCCTCGCGTCCCGCAGCTGCTCGGCGGTCAGCCCGCCGCCCGGCCGGTGCGGGTTGTAGACGACGCAGTCCTCCAGGGACATGCCCATGTCCCGTACGGCGGTGTTGCGGCCCAGGTGCTGGTCGGGGAGGAAGAGGACCTTCTCCCCCTGTGAGAACGCCCAGTCCAGCGCCCGCCTCGCGTTGGAGGAGGTGCAGATGGTGCCGCCGTGCCGGCCGGTGAAGGCCTTGATGTCGGCGGAGGAGTTCATGTACGAGACCGGGACGGTGGTGCCGGCGACGCCCGCCTCGGTGAGCACGTCCCAGCACTCGGCGACCTGCTCGGCGGTGGCCATGTCGGCCATGGAGCACCCGGCGGCCAGGTCGGGCAGGACGACCTGCTGGTGGTCGCCGGTGAGGATGTCGGCGGACTCGGCCATGAAGTGCACGCCGCAGAAGACGATGTACTCCGCCTGGGGCCGGGCGGCGGCGTCCCGGGCCAGCTTGAAGGAGTCGCCGGTGACGTCCGCGAACTGGATGACCTCGTCGCGCTGGTAGTGGTGACCGAGCACGAAGACCTTCTCGCCGAGCCGCTCCTTCGCCGCGCGGGCGCGCTCGACCAGGTCCGGGTCCGACGGGGCGGGCAGGTCGCCGGGGCACTCCACACCGCGTTCGCTCCGCGGGTCGGACTCGCGGCCGAGCAGGAGCAGGGCGAGCGGGCTCGGCCGCACGTCGAGTGCGTCCGCGGGCGCCGCGGTGGCAGGTGCGGTGGGAGAGGGCTGGGCGGTGGTCACGGCACACACCCTTTCGTCGGATTCAGCGGGTCTTTTCGTCGGTTTGACGCTATCCATCATAACCGGTTCGTGTCACTTTGACGATGTCGGTCGCGTCGATGTGACGCATCCCCGGTCGTGCGTTTCCGGAGTGGTTCGGAAGTGACCCCGGGGTACCGGGTGTGCGAGCATGAAAGCCGCGACAGACATGCCCGGCCCGGAATGAAACCGGGAGGCCGCTTGTTGCGGCAGGCGGCAAGAGCAGTCCGTACAACCCGGGAGAGAAGCAGATGTCCGTATCGGACGAGACCGCTGTGACGACTGACGGAATCATCCTGTCCGACACCGCCGCGGCGAAGGTCAAGAGCCTCCTCGAACAGGAGGGCCGCGACGACCTGGCCCTCCGGGTCGCCGTCCAGCCCGGTGGCTGCTCCGGCCTGCGGTACCAGCTCTTCTTCGACGAACGTTCGCTCGACGGCGACGTCGTCAAGGAGTTCGACGGCGTCCGGGTCGTCACCGACCGGATGAGCGCCCCGTACCTCAACGGCGCCTCCATCGACTTCGTCGACACCATCGAGAAGCAGGGCTTCACCATCGACAACCCCAACGCCACGGGCTCCTGCGCCTGCGGCGACTCCTTCAGCTGAGCCGGCCGGCCGCCGTGCCGGCGGCCCACCGCGCCGACGACGAGGGCGGCGGTCCCGGACACCCGGGACCGCCGCCCTCGCGCGTACGGCTACTCCCGCGGTTGACGGTCCGGGTCGCCCTCCGGCAGCGGCTCGCCCTCCGCGTCGAGGATCCTCCGGTCGCCCACCGGCTCCTCCAGCGTGACCTCCGCGGTCATCTCCTTGGCGATCTGGACGCAGACCCTGCCCGGCTGCTCGGGCCGCTCGGTGATCCGCACCGTCACCGTCTCCGCGCTCTCCCGCGCGGTCACGTCGTGGCGGTGGCACACCCCGCCCCAGAAGTGAACCGTGAGCGTGCGGTCCCCGGGCGCGTACTCCTCGACGTACCGCGCGGTCCGCGGTGACTTCTCCGGCTCCTGCCCCGGGTCGGCCGGCGCGGCCGTGCCGCCGTCACCGCCGGGATCCCCCGAGGACGGGGCGGGCGGGGCCAGGAACTCCGGCTCCACCGCCGGGTGGGCCACCGTGTACGGGTCCCCGCCGGCCGGTGCCGCCTCGAACAGCCAGGACGGCACCAGGACCGGGCGGCCCTGCGACAGGTACGTCGACAGCCCGAACACCGCCTCCGTCACCTTCACCGGTTCGCGCTTCCCGGGCTTCCCGGACGGGCCGCAGGGCTCAGGGGCCCCCGGCTCCCGGGTGGCGCCGTCCGCCGGACCGACGGCGCCGGGCCCGTCCGCACCGGGCCGTGCCGCCCCGGAGTCCGTGGTGCCGGAGTCCGGGGAGGCGGGAGTGGCGAGCCGCTTCTCCGGTGCCTTCCACGGGGAGCCCTCCTCCAGGGCCTTCCGCTCCGGAGCGCCCTTGTCCGGTAGATCCGGCAGAGGGGCGCACAGCAGGCCCGGCCTGACCCGGCCGCTGCGCTCGTTGAGCGCGGCGAGGGTGTCCTCGGCGCTCAGCACCGGGTACTCGTCCCCGGTCTTCCGCAGCTCGCCCAGCCGCCCGCTGGCCTCGCCCAGTGCTCCCAGATGGCCGATGTGGAACTCGGTCGTCCAGCCGTCGACGGGCAGCCCGTCCTGCCGGGGCTCGACGGTCACGGTCCGGCCGTCCGCCCGCAGCGGGCCGACCTCCGTCCTGGCGTCCTCCAGGCCCAGGACCTCGAGGACGGGAACGACCGCCTCCTCGGCCTGCTCCTCGGAGACCTCCACCTGCCCCGGTTGCGGCACCGGCCCGAGGAACGACCAACTGCCCGTGTCGGCGTCCACCGTGAGCTCCGCGCCATCGTCGGCCGTCCAGGTGCCGTCCTTCTCGCGGAGTCCGCCGTCCACCTCCAGCGCCTCCGCCAGCTCGGCCACCCGCTCCCGGCCGATCTCGCCGGCCGGCCGGTAGGCGGGTGCGCTCCCGGGCCCGTCGGGCAGCGGCACCGCCGCCTTGTAGACGGGGCCCCCGTCCGGGGCCGGTGCGGCGGGGGAGCCGTCCCCCGACTCCGCCGTGGTCCGCCGCTCGCCGTGGCCGCCGTAGCCGTCCAGGACCAGCGGCCTCGGCCTGTCCCCGGCATCCTGCCGGAGGTCCTCCCCGCCGCCAGAAGCGGTCGAGGCCCAGTACGCGCCGCCGCCCCCGGCGAGCAGGACGGCGAGGGCCACCGGGACGGTCGTCAGCCGGTGCCGCCGCGGTCGTGCGGCTTCCGGGGTGTGGTCGGTACTCACCGCATCGCTCCTTCGCTTCCCTGTGCTCGCTGTACTCGCCGTGCCTGCCGTCCCGTGCCGCGTGCCGCCGCACGGGCGGGGACGCCGGTGGGACGGAGCCGGGGCGCGGACGGTTCCCCCGGGCGGTGGCCGGGGGGTGTGTGCCCACCGTGTACCCACGGCGGCGGCCGGAGGAAGTAGCGTGGTGCTGCCCGCCGCCCCACCCGACGACCCGATCCAGGAGCAGCCCGCCGTGCGTATCGCTGTCACCGGCTCCATCGCCACCGACCATCTGATGACCTTCCCCGGCCGCTTCGCCGACCAGCTCGTCGGCGACCAGCTCCACACGGTCTCGCTGTCGTTCCTGGTGGACACGCTCAACGTCCGGCGCGGCGGGGTCGGCGCGAACATCAGCTTCGGCATGGGCCAGCTCGGGGTGCGCCCGGTCCTCGTCGGCGCGGCGGGCGCCGACTTCGGGGAGTACCGGGCCTGGCTGGAGCGGCACGGTGTGGACACCGAGTCGGTGCGCATCTCCGAGGTCCTGCACACCGCGCGCTTCGTGTGCACCACCGACGCCGACCACAACCAGATCGGCTCCTTCTACACCGGGGCGATGAGCGAGGCCCGGCTGATCGAGCTGAAGGCCGTCGCCGACCGGGTCGGCGGTCTGGACCTGGTGCACATCGGGGCGGACGACCCCGAGGCGATGATGCGCCACACCGAGGAGTGCCGCGCCCGTGCCATCCCCTTCGCCGCCGACTACTCCCAGCAGCTCGCCCGGATGGACGGCGAGGAGATCCGCGGCCTGACCGAGGGCGCGGCGTACCTGTTCACCAACGAGTACGAGGCCGCCCTGGTGGAGTCCAAGACCGGCTGGAGCGCCGGGGACCTCCTGGCGAAGGTCGGCACCCGGGTCACCACCCTGGGCGCGCGCGGCGTGCGCATCGAGCGGGCGGGGGAGGAGCCGGTCACCGTGCCCTGCCCCCCGGAGGAGGGCAAGGTCGACCCGACGGGCGTCGGCGACGCCTTCCGGGCCGGCTTCCTGTCCGGCCTGGCCTGGGAGCTGGGTCTGGAGCGGGCCGCGCAGCTCGGCTGCATGCTGGCCACCCTGGTGATCGAGACGCTGGGCACCCAGGAGTACGAGCTGCGGCGCAGCCACTTCCTGGAGCGCTTCACCAAGGCGTACGGCCACGACGCGGCGGCCGAGATCCGGGCCTGTCTGTCCTGAGCCCCGCAGGGGCCGGTCCGCGGGGGAGCCGGACGGTCAGACGAGGCGGCGCACCCGGTGGGCGTGGCCGTCCGAGCCCAGGTACTCGTGGCCGCGCATCCCGCACCAGGCCGGCACGTCCAGCCGGGCCGCCTCGTCGTCGGCGAGCAGCAGCACCGTGCCGCCGACCGGCACCCGGCCGATCACCTTCGCCAGTTCGATGACCGGGATCGGGCACCGCTTGCCCAGGGAGTCGACGGTGAGCGAGGGCGCCTCGGCCGTCTCTCGCGGCTCCTCCGGCGCCGGCGGCCCCCCGGCCGCCGGGTCCGCGGGCTCCGGGGCGACGGGTGCGGCGAGCCGGTCGCGCACCTCCCGTACCGCCTCCGGCAGCACCGCCAGGAAGGCGTCGACATCGGCCCCGGCCGTGCCCGGCGGCAGCGAGACGCGGATGTTGCCCTCCGACAGCACCCCCATCGCGCGCAGCACATGGCTGGGCGTCAGGGTGCCGGAGGTGCACGAGGAGCCCGAGGAGACCGAGAACCCGGCCCGGTCCAGGGCGTGCAGCAGCGCCTCGCCGTCCACGTACAGGCAGGAGAACGTCACCAGGTGGGGCAGCCGCCGCACCGGGTCGCCCACCACCTCCACGTCCGGCACCAGTTCCGGCACCCGGGCGCGTACGCGGTCCACCAGGGCGCGCAGCCGTACCGCCTCGGCGTCCGCCTCGGCCCGCACCGCCCGCAGCGAGGCCGCCGCGGCGACGATCGCGGGCAGGTCGGCGAAACCGGGCGAGCGCCCCGACTCCCGCTCGTCCACCGGGGGCGGCGGAGCGAACCGCACCCCCTTGCGCACCACCAGCAACCCCACTCCGCCCGGGCCGCCCCACTTGTGCGCGCTGGCCGCCAGCAGCGACCACCCGCCGGGCACCGGGCCCCAGGGCAGCGACTGCGCGGCGTCCACCAGCAGCGGCACACCGTCCGCCGCGCAGCGCTCCGCCACCTCGGCCACCGGCTGCTCGGTGCCCACCTCGTGGTTCGCCGACTGCAGACAGGCCAGCGCGGTGCCGTCCCCCGGTGAACCGCCCCCACCGGTGCCGCGCAGCCCGGCACCGAAGTCCTCGGCGCTCACCCGTCCGGAGCGGTCCACGGGGATCTCCACCACCGTGCCGCCGTCCGCCTGATGGGCCTGTGCCGCGTGGAGCACGGCCGAGTGCTCCACCGCGGAGACCACCAGGGTGCGGCCGGCGCGCCGCCGTCCGGCCAGCGCTCCCGCGATGCCGGTGTGCAGGGCCCGGGTCCCCGAAGGGGTGAAGGACAGTTCGTCGGGGCGGCAGCCCACCGCCTCGGCGGCCGCCTCGCGCGCCGCGTCCAGCAGGAGCCCGGCCCGGCGGCCCTCACGGTGCAGCCGGGCCGGATCGGCCCAGCCCTCGTCGAGCGCGGCGAGCAGCGCCTGCCGGGCAACCGGGTGGAGGGGCAGGGAGGAGGCGGCGTCGAAGTAGGGCACACCGGCACGTTAGCCCCTCCGCCCGGAACGACGGAGGACGGTGCCTCCGGCGGGTGCCGCGGGGCGGCGGAAGCGCCCGTTCCGGCCGGGCGGCACTCCATCGGCGGCCCCCGCGGCGCGTTGGGTACCCTCCCCGCGTGCCCCCGGAGGGCGTCGAGTAGGGTTTGGTCCGCATAAACATCCAAACCCCTGCCCGTGCCAGGGCCGGAGCCCGACCACAGCGGCCGAGCCCGGGCCGAGCGGGCGAGACTCTCGGGAAGGCGCTACGTGAGTCCCAACGGCTCGGACCTCCCCCACCGCCCGAAGGGCGTGGGCGGTAACCCCATGCCGCGGCGCCCGATGCGGCGGAAGCTGCCGCAGGCGCTTGCCGCGGGCCTGGTCCTGGCGACCGCGACCGGTTGCACATACAAGGACTTCCCCCGCCTCGGTATGCCCACCCCGGTCACGGAGGAGGCGCCGCGGATCCTCTCCCTGTGGCAGGGCTCGTGGGCGGCCGCGCTCGCCGTGGGCGTCCTGGTGTGGGGTCTGATCCTGTGGTGCGTCATCGTCTACCGGCGGACCAGGACCAAGGTCGAGGTACCTCCGCAGACCCGGTACAACCTCCCCATCGAGACGTTGTACACGGTGGTCCCGCTCATCATCATCTCGGTGCTCTTCTACTTCACCGCCCGGGACGAGACGAAGCTCCTGGAGCTCTCCGAGAAGCCCGACCACGTGATCAACGTGGTCGGCTACCAGTGGAGCTGGGGCTTCAACTACCTCGAGGACGTGGACGGTGACGACTCCACGTCCAACCTGGACTCCATCGAGCTGGAGGGCGTCCCGGACGAGATGCTGGAGCCCGTCCCCGAGGGCGCCGAGGGCGTTCACGTGGTGGGCACCCCGGCCGACAAGAACCCGCAGACCGGCAACCCCGGCCCCACGCTGTGGCTGCCGAAGGGCGAGAAGGTGCGGTTCATCCTGACCTCCAGGGATGTCATCCACTCCTTCTGGGTGGTGCCGTTCCTGTTCAAGCAGGACGTGATCCCGGGTCACACCAACCAGTTCGAGGTGACCCCCGACAAGGAGGGCACCTTCCTCGGGAAGTGCGCCGAGCTGTGCGGCACGGACCACGCCCGGATGCTGTTCAACGTCAAGGTCGTCTCCCCCGAGCGCTACCAGCAGCACCTGGAGGAGCTGGCGGAGAAGGGCCAGACCGGCTACATCCCTGCGGGGGGACCCCGCCAAGAACGAGAAGGCCAGTAACCCGTGAGCATCCTCAACGAACCCCAGGGTGCCGCCGCCGCGACGGCCGAGTCGGCGGACACCCCCGCCCCCCTGCGCCGGCAGGAACGCGGCAACCGTGTGATCCAGTGGCTGACCACCACCGACCACAAGACGATCGGCACGCTCTATCTGGTCACCTCCTTCGTCTTCTTCTGCATCGGCGGCGTCATGGCACTGGTCATGCGCGCCGAACTGGCCCGCCCGGGTCTGCAGATGATGTCGAACGAGCAGTTCAACCAGGCGTTCACCATGCATGGCACGATCATGCTGCTGATGTTCGCCACCCCGCTGTTCGCCGGCTTCGCGAACTGGATCATGCCGCTGCAGATCGGCGCGCCCGATGTGGCGTTCCCGCGGCTGAACATGCTCGCCTACTGGTTCTACTCCTTCGGCTCCCTGATCGCGGTGGCCGGCTTCCTCACCCCGGGCGGCGCCGCCAGCTTCGGCTGGTTCGCCTACACCCCGCTGAGCAACGCCGTCCACAGCCCCGGGGTCGGCTCCGACATGTGGATCATGGGGCTGGCGCTGTCCGGCTTCGGCACGATCCTCGGCGCGGTCAACTTCATCACCACGATCATCTGCATGCGCGCGCCCGGCATGACGATGTTCCGGATGCCGATCTTCACCTGGAACGTGCTGCTGACCGGTGTGCTGGTGCTGCTCGCCTTCCCGGTGCTGGCCGCCGCGCTGTTCGCGCTGCAGTCGGACCGGACGTTCGGCTCCCACATCTTCGATCCGTCCAACGGCGGCGCGCTGCTGTGGCAGCACCTGTTCTGGTTCTTCGGGCACCCCGAGGTGTACATCATCGCGCTGCCGTTCTTCGGCATCGCCTCGGAGGTCATCCCGGTCTTCAGCCGCAAGCCGATCTTCGGCTACATCGGCCTGATCGGCGCGACCATCGCCATCGCGGGCCTGTCGATCACCGTGTGGGCGCACCACATGTACGTCACCGGCGGTGTGCTGCTGCCGTTCTTCGCCTTCATGACGTTCCTGATCGCGGTGCCCACCGGAGTGAAGTTCTTCAACTGGCTCGGCACGATGTGGAAGGGCTCGCTGTCCTTCGAGACGCCGATGCTCTGGACGATCGGCTTCCTGATCACCTTCCTGTTCGGCGGTCTGACCGGTGTCATCCTGGCCTCCCCGCCGCTGGACTTCCACGTCTCCGACAGCTACTTCGTGGTGGCGCACTTCCACTACGTGGTCTTCGGCACGGTGGTCTTCGCGATGTTCGCCGGCTTCCACTTCTGGTGGCCGAAGTTCACCGGGAAGATGCTCGACGAGCGGCTCGGCAAGATCACCTTCTGGACGCTGTTCATCGGTTTCCACGGCACCTTCCTGGTCCAGCACTGGCTGGGCGCCGAGGGCATGCCGCGCCGGTACGCCGACTACCTGGCGGCCGACGGCTACACCGCGCTGAACACGTTCTCCACGATCAGCTCGTTCCTGCTCGGCCTGTCGATCCTGCCGTTCCTCTACAACGTCTGGAAGACGGCCAAGTACGCGCCGAAGATCCAGGTGGACGACCCCTGGGGCTACGGCCGCTCGCTGGAGTGGGCCACCTCCTGCCCGCCGCCGCGGCACAACTTCCTCACCCTGCCGCGGATCCGCTCCGAATCCCCCGCGTTCGACCTGCACCACCCGGACGTCGCGGCCGTCGACCAGTTGGAGAACACCCAGGGTCCCGACGGTCCGGTGCTCTCCGGGGCCAAGGAGGCCGGCAAGTGAAGATCCAGGGACACATGTTCATCTGGCTGTCGGTCTTCATCCTGGCCGTGGCCGTCGTCTACGGGGTGTGGTCCAAGGAGCCGGTCGGCACCACGGCACTCCTCCTGTCCTTCGGCCTGGCCCTCATGGTCGGCTTCTACCTGGCCTTCACGGCTCGCCGGGTGGACACCGGGGCGCAGGACAACAAGGACGCGGACGTCGCGGACGACGCCGGTGAGCTGGGCTTCTTCAGCCCGCACAGCTGGCAGCCGCTGGGCCTGGGCCTCGGTGCCGCGATCGCCTTCCTGGGCGTCGCCATCGGCTGGTGGCTGGTCTACGTCTCGCTGCCGATCATCCTGCTGAGCATCTTCGGCTGGGTGTTCGAGTACTACCACGGGGAGAACCAGAACCAGTAGGTCCTCCCGCCGCGAACGGGCCGCCTCCGGAGCGTCTCCGGAGGCGGCCCGTTCGTACGTGTCCGGGATGCCGCCCGGACGCCGCTCCTGCCGTGACAGCACGGCTCGTGGAGCGCGCGGGACGGCGGCGGGCCGCCTCCCCGGCGATGGGTGCCGCCGCTCGTGGTGGGACCCGCGGCCCGCGGCGACGACGGCAGGCCCACGGACAACTGGTCCGCACGGCCGGCGGACCGGCGAGGGGCTGCGCGGCGCACCGACGGGGAACCGCGCCCGCCGGGCGGAGGCCGTCGTGGACAGCGCGGAGACGGCGACGGTGCCGGCCGTGCGCCGGGACGGCGGGCCCTGCGGACACCCGGTCACCACCGGCGGGCCCGGGTGCCGCAACCGGAAGGGCACCACGGTGGTCCCCGGCCGGCCGCCGTACGGATCACCGGTACCGGCGGCACCGGCCTTCCGGAGGGCGGCGAGTTCGCACACCGCGCCCCGGCCGGGGCGCGGCCGGCCACGGTCGCACGGGGCATGAGCACCGCGGACGCCCACCGGTTCCCCCGCACCGCGCGTCCGGGCGGCCCCGCCCGGACGCGCGGGAAGAAGGAGCGGGACCGGGCGCCGGCCCCCGGCGACGGCCACGGCGACCGGATCCTGTCCCGGCGGGAGCGGCGGGAGCGCGGCGTTCTGCGGGGCCCCGCGGGCCCGCCGCGGCACGCCGCCTCCGGTGCCGGTGCGCCCGGCGGCACGCCGAGCGTCCGGCCGTTCCCGGCGGCCCGGGACGGCGCGGGCCGCCCGGGTCAGGCGGCCGTACGCGACGCCCTGCCGCGCAGCAGGGCGGCCAGCGCGTCGGCCAGCGCCACCGGGTCGACCGGGTGCGGGACCGCGGCCTCGGCCCGGCTCCAGGTGGCCAGCCAGGCGTCCTGCGGACGGCCGATCAGCAGCAGTACGGGCGGGCAGTCGAAGATCTCGTCCTTGATCTGGCGGCACACGCCCATCCCGCCGGCGGGCACCGCCTCGCCGTCCAGCACGCAGACGTCGATGCCGCCCTCCTCCAGGGCGGCGAGCACCGCGGGGAGAGTGGCGCACTCCACGTACTCGACCGGCGGCACGTCGGCGGCCGGACGGCGCCCGGCGGCCAGCCGCACCTGCTCGCGGGTGTTGGCGTCGTCGCTGTAGACCAGCACCGTGGCGGTCGGCTGCATGGTTCCTCCGTGTCCTCAGGGGTCCATGGGGCCGCGGGGCCGCGGGGGCCATGGGGGCGTCCATGGTGCGAATAGCCGTCGTTGGCGGATGCTACTCCGTTCCTCCGGCGCCCGTCAGCGTCCCGGAGCGCGCCGCGGGGGGCCGTCTGAGCAGGAAACCGGCGGGTGGACACACCGAAGGGCACCCCCCGAGGTGAGGGCTGGATAAGCGACCGACATAATGTCGGCGTGGCGACAGCAACAGCAGTAGATACCGGGCACGCGCACCCGTCGGTCAACCGGCCGAACCTCACCAGCGTCGGAACCATCATCTGGCTGAGTTCCGAGCTGATGTTCTTCGCGGCCCTCTTCGCGATGTACTTCACCCTGCGGTCGGTGACGGGATCCGAGTACTGGCAGGAGCAGGCGAGCTCCCTGAACCTGCCGTTCTCGGCGACGAACACCACGATCCTGGTGCTCTCCTCCCTCACCTGCCAGCTGGGTGTCTTCGCCGCCGAGCGCGGCGACGTGAAGAGACTCCGCATGTGGTTCGTGGTCACCTTCGTGATGGGTGCGATCTTCATCGGCGGCCAGGTCTTCGAGTACACGGAGCTGGTGGAGCACGAGGGGATCACGATCTCCTCGGGCCCCTACGGTTCGGCGTTCTACCTGACCACCGGCTTCCACGGCCTCCACGTGACGGGCGGCCTGATCGCGTTCCTGTTCGTCCTGGGCCGGACGTACGCGGCCAGGCGGTTCACCCACCACCAGGCCACCGCGGCCATCGTGGTGTCCTATTACTGGCACTTCGTCGATGTCGTCTGGATCGGCCTCTTCGCCACGATCTACCTGATCAAGTGATCCGGTAGATCCGGTCCCGCCGGCGGTCAGCGCGGCGGACAGCCACAGCCAGAAGCATCGACGCAGAAGATCCTGACACCGGGGTAATCCGTGAAAAAGCTCTCCGCACGACGGCGCCATCCGCTGGCGGCGCTCGTCGTCCTACTCTTCGCGCTGGCGGCCACCGGGGGGCTGTACGCCGCGTTCGCCCCCGCGGACGAGGCGAAGGCCGACACCACGTCGGCCCAGTCCCTCGCCATCGAGGAGGGCAAGAAGCTCTACGCCACCGGCTGCTCCAGTTGCCACGGGACCGGCGGCCAGGGCACGAGTGACGGTCCCAGCCTGGTGGGCGTCGGCGCCGCAGCCGTGGACTTCCAGGTGGGTACCGGCCGCATGCCGGCGCAGTCGCCGGGCGCTCAGGCGCCCAAGAAGCCGCAGGTCTACACGCAGGCGCAGATCGACCAGCTCGCGGCGTACATCGCCTCGCTGGGCCCCGGTCCGAGCATCCCGACCGAGGAGGAGTACGACCCCTCGGGCGCCGACAGCGCACGGGGCGGTGAGCTGTTCCGCACCAACTGCGCGCAGTGCCACAACTTCACCGGTGAGGGCGGCGCCCTCACCCACGGCAAGTACGCCCCCGACCTCGGCGGCGTCTCCGACAAGCACATCTACGAGGCCATGCTCACCGGCCCGCAGAACATGCCCGCCTTCCCCGACAGCGTGCTGCCGGAGAAGGAGAAGAAGGAGATCATCGCCTACGTCAACGAGGTCCAGGGCGAGGAAGCCAAGTCCCCCGGCGGCTTCAAGCTGGGCGGCTTCGGCCCGGTCGCCGAGGGCATGTTCGGATGGACGATCGTCCTCGCCCTTATGATCGCCGTCGCCGTGTGGGTCGCGGCACGCACCGCCAAGGCCAGGAAGTCATGAGTAGCCAGACCGGATCCAACCCAGACGCCCCGGGCGAGAACCTGCCGGGCAAGCACACCCACGCCGGTGAGGCGGCGGAGAAATCCGACAGCCCCTTCGCCGACCCCGGTCTGCCGCCCCACGAGCCGCGTGTCCAGGACATCGACGAGCGGGCCGCCAAGCGCTCCGAGCGCACGGTCGCCCTGTTGTTCACGGTGTCGATGCTGGCCACCATCGGCTTCATCGCCTCGTACGTGCTCTTCCCGATCGACCAGTACGTGCAGATCTGGCCGCTCGGCCGGATCAGCGCGCTGAACTTCGCGCTCGGCACGACCCTGGGCATCGCCCTGTTCTGCATCGGCGCCGGCGCGGTCCACTGGGCCCGCACGCTGATGTCGGACCACGAGCTGATCGGCGAGCGGCACCCGATCGAGGCCGACGAGCCCACCAAGGCCACGGTCCTCGCCGAGTTCCAGCAGGGCGCCAAGGAGTCGCAGCTCGGCCGGCGCAAGCTGATCCGCAACACCATGTTCGGCGCGCTGGCCCTGGTGCCGCTCTCCGGTGTGGTGCTGCTGCGCGACCTGGGCCCGCTGCCCGAGGACAAGCTGCGCCACACCGCGTGGGAGCGGGGCAAGCTGCTGGTCAACCAGAACACCGACGAGCCGCTGCGCCCGGAGGACATCACCGTCGGCTCGCTGGTCCTCGCCAAGCCCGAGGGCCTGGAGGAGGGCACCCACGAGTTCATGGCGGAGATCGCCAAGGCCGCGGTGATGCTGGTCCGGCTGGAGCCCGGCGACATCAAGGACAAGCAGGAGCTCGACTGGTCCCACGAGGGCATCGTCGCCTTCTCCAGGATCTGCACCCATGTCGGCTGCCCGGTCACCCTGTACGAGCAGCAGACGCACCACGTCCTGTGCCCCTGCCACCAGTCGACGTTCGACCTGGCCGACGGCGCACGGGTGATCTTCGGCCCGGCCGGCCACCCCCTGCCGCAGCTGCGGATCAGTGTCAACGAAGACGGTTTCCTCCAAGCGCAGGGTGACTTCGCGGAGCCCGTCGGCCCGAGCTTCTGGGAGCGCGGATGAGTACTGTGAGCGACGCCCCGAAGCGCCGGGGCAAGGCACCCGCCGGTGAGCGGGTCGCGGACTGGGCCGACGGCCGGCTGGGCGTCTACAGCCTGGCCAAGGCCAACATGCGCAAGATCTTTCCGGACCACTGGTCCTTCATGCTCGGTGAGGTCTGCCTCTACAGCTTCATCATCGTCCTCCTGACCGGCGTCTACCTGACGCTGTTCTTCGTGCCGAGCATGGCCGAGGTGGAGTACCACGGCACCTACGTGCCGATGCACGGTGTGCACATGTCGGAGGCGTTCGCCTCGACGCTGGACATCAGCTTCGACGTCCGCGGTGGTCTGCTCGTGCGGCAGATCCACCACTGGGGCGCGGTGATCTTCGTGATCGGGATGTTCGTGCACATGATGCGCGTCTTCTTCACCGGCGCGTTCCGCAAGCCGCGCGAGATCAACTGGCTGTTCGGCTTCCTGCTGCTGGTGCTGGGGATGTTCACCGGCTTCACCGGCTACTCCCTGCCGGACGACCTGCTGTCGGGCACCGGCCTGCGGTTCGTGGAGGGCGCGATCCTCTCCGTCCCCGTGGTCGGCAGCTACCTGCAGATGTTCATGTTCGGCGGCGAGTTCCCGGGAACGGAGATCATCCCGCGGCTCTTCGTGGCGCACGTCCTGCTGCTGCCCGGCCTCATGCTGGGCCTGGTGGTGGCGCACCTGATCCTGGTCTTCTACCACAAGCACACCCAGTTCGCCGGGCCGGGCCGGACCGAGAAGAACGTCGTCGGCATGCCGCTGCTGCCGGTCTACATGGCCAAGGCGGGAGGCTTCTTCTTCCTGGTCTTCGGCATCATCGCGTTCGTCGCGGGGACGGTCAGCATCAACCCGGTCTGGGTGCTGGGCCCGTACCGGCCGGACCAGGTGTCCACCAACGCGCAGCCCGACTGGTACATGGGCTTCTCCGAGGGCCTGATCCGGGCGATGCCCGCGTGGGAGATGGTGCTGCCCGGCGGCTACACCCTCAACCTGGGCGTGGCGCTGCCGCTGCTGGTCATCTTCCCGCTGATCCTGGCGTCGATGGCGCTGTACCCGTTCATCGAGTCCTGGGTCACCGGCGACAAGCGCGAGCACCACATCCTGGACCGCCCGCGCAACGCGCCGACGCGCACCGCGTTCGGCGCGGCCTGGATCAGCGTGTACTTCCTGCTGCTGGTCGGCGGCGGGAACGACCTGTGGGCCACCCACTTCCACCTGTCGATCAACGCCATCACCTGGTTCATCCGGATCGGCTTCTTCGTGGTGCCGGTGATCGTCTTCATCGCCACCAAGCGGATCTGCATGGGGCTGCAGCGGCGCGACCGGGAGAAGGTGCTGCACGGCCGGGAGAGCGGCATCATCAAGCGGCTGCCGCACGGCGAGTTCGTCGAGGTGCACGAGCCGCTCTCCCAGGAGCAGCTCCACACCCTCACCGCGCACGAGCAGTACCGGCCGCTGGAGATCGGTCCGGAGACGGACGAGAACGGCGTGCGGCGCAAGGTCGGCCCGGTGCAGAAGCTCCGCGCCAGGCTCAGCCGCGGCTACTACGGCGAGGGCAGCCAGGTGCCGAAGCCCACGACGGAGGAGTACAAGGAGCTCACCAGCGGTCACGGCCACGGCCACTGAGAGCGGACGGCACACCGGTCGCCACACGAGGGGCCCCGGTCCTCCTCCGGGAGGGCCGGGGCCCCTCGGCCCGTCCGGCTCCCGTGCCCGGCCCGGTGTGTCCGGAGTACGGGCAGCGCACGTCGCGGCCGCGCCGCGCCGCTAGGCTGGCCGCGAGCCGTGCCGCCGGCTCCGCCCGTCCCCGCCGCTCCCCGGAGAGCGGCGGCCACCGTCCGACGACGCCAGGAGTGATCCCCATGAGCGCTGCTACCCCCACCGGAGGCGACACCGTGGCGGCGCACACCTGGCCGGACGTGCTGAGCGCGCTGCTGGCCGGTGAGGACCTGACCGCGGAGAGCACCGCCTGGGCGATGGACCAGATCATGCGCGGTGAGGCGACCGACGCCCAGATCGCCGGCTTCGCGGTGGCGCTGCGCGCCAAGGGCGAGACGGTCGACGAGGTCACCGGGCTGGTCCGGGCGATGTACGAGCACGCCAACGTGATCGAGGTGCCGGGTCCCACGGTCGACATCGTCGGCACCGGCGGCGACCGGGCCAGGACGGTGAACATCTCCACCATGTCCTCGATCGTGGTGGCCGGCACCGGCGCCCGGGTCGTCAAGCACGGCAACCGGGCGGCCTCCAGCGCCAGCGGCGCCTCGGACGTGCTGGAGAAGCTGGGAGTCAATCTGGAGCTGACGCCCGAGCGGGTCGCCGAGGTCGCGGCCGAGGCCGGGATCAGCTTCTGCTTCGCGGTGAGGTTCCACCCCTCGCTGCGCCACGTGGGCGCCGCCCGGAAGGAACTGGGCATCGCGACCGTCTTCAACTTCCTGGGTCCGCTGACCAACCCGGCCCGGGTGGGCGCCCAGGCCACCGGGGTCGCCGACGCCCGGATGGCGCCGATCATGGCGGGGGTGCTGGCCGAGCGGGGCACCTCCGCGCTGGTCTTCCGCGGCGACGACGGCCTGGACGAGCTGACCGTCACCGGCACCTCCACCGTGTGGGTGGTCAGGGACGGCAAGGTCCGCAGCGAGGTCTTCGACCCCCGGGACGTCGGTGTCCCCCTGGTGCCGCTGGAGGCGCTGCGCGGCGCCGACCCGGCCCACAACGCGGACGTGGCACGGCGGCTGCTGGACGGCGAGACCGGCCCCGTACGGGACGCGGTCCTGCTGAACTCCGCCGCCGCGCTGGTCGCCCTGGAGCCGGGTGACGCGCCGCTGGCCGAACAGCTCGGGGCGGGGATGGAGCGGGCCGCGGCGTCCATCGACTCCGGTGCCGCCAGGGCCGTGCTGGACCGCTGGGTGGCCGCCAGCAACGCCTGACGGGCCCGGAGCCCCGCTCCCCCCGGGACCCGGGGGCCTACGAGTCGAGCCCGATGGCGAAGGCCGCCTCCAGGTCGTGCTGGGAGTAGGCCCGGAAGGCGATGTGGGTCTCGGTGGACTCCACACCGGGAACCTTGCTGATGCGTCCCGGGATGACCTCGGCCAGATCGTCGTGCCGGGCCACCCGCACGATGGCGATCAGATCGTGTGCCCCGGTGACCGAGTAGACCTCGCTGACCCCGTCCAGCTCGGCGATCTGCCGGGCGATCTCCGGGATGCGGTCGGTGCTGGTCCTGATGAGCACGATCGAGGTGATCACGGTCTTCCCTTCCTCGGGGGCGGCCCGCTCACTGTAGCCCGCCGCCGGTGCGGCACCGCGTATCCGGGAGGGGCGGCCGGGTACGGGGACTGCCGCCCGGCCCCCGGGGAAGGCAGACGGGAACGCGTTCCGCCCCGGCCGGTTCCCGGGGGGCGGGCGGGAGACGGCACGCGGCGCGGTACGGCCCCGGCATGGAGGGTGTCGGCTCGGATACGGACCGTGTGCAACGGCGCACCGGAAGGTCACCAGGCCGTAGGGTTGCGGGGACATCCCCGCACCGGGGCGCCTTCGGGCGCCCCGGTGCGGGACATCGGGAGCGTTTCGGGGCACTCGGAGTGCCCGGGATGCGGAGGAACAGCGGGACAGCAGGAGCGCCGGTGCCGCACAGGGCGCCGGCGGAGCGGAAGAGACCGCGGAAGAGGAAGACGAGGAGAGGACGAGAAGATGCCGGTTCCCCGACCGAACGAAGGAACGCGGTGGCGCTGCACGATGTGCGGCAACCTCACCCGCTTCGACGTGACGCGCTCCAGCAGGGTGGTGGAGTACGTCCACCTGGACCTGGCGGGGGAGTCCCGGGTCGAGGAACGCGAGGTGCTCAGTGAGACGATCGAGTCGGTGCGCTGCCGCTGGTGCAACGCGGTGGACCAGGTCGAGCTGGTGGACCGGCCCGGCGCTCAGGTGTGACGACGGGCGGGTGTGAGCGGTGGTGGAACGGACGGGCGGTGAGCGTACTCCGGAGGAGGAGACGCTCGACCGTCCGCTGCCCGAGAAGGTGCGCCGCAGGGTGGTGGCGCTGACCGGGGACGCGCTCGGCGGGTTCACCGTCGCCGAACTCCCCGCCCCTCTGCGGCAGTACGCCCGTTTCACCCCCCAGCGGCGGATCAAGTTCGCGGGCAACGCCATGGCCGCCTCGCTGGAGAGCGACCCGGTCTTCCGGCAGCGGGTCGCGGAGCGGCTGCGGGAGGTGCTGCCGGAGCTGTCCGAGGCGGTGGAGGACGGTACGCTGCCGGCCGCCGCGGACCCGGTGGACGTGGCGGCGGTCGCGTACGTGCTGCGCCCGGAGGGCTGGGTCAAGCTGGTGGCCGCCGCCGGCGAGGAGGCCCAGCGGGCCCAGGCCGAGCGCGCCGGCGAGGAGGCCCAGCGCGAACTGGCCCGGCTGCGTGAGGAGCTGGCGCAGGCGAGGACGGCCGAGCGCACCGGCACCGAACAGCTCCGCACGGAGCTGGCGGCGGCCCGCAAGGAGGCCGACGTCCTGCGGCGCAGGCTGCGCAGCGCGCAGAGCGACGTCAAGCGCGGCGAGGCCGAGGTGCGCAGGATACGGGCCGAGCTGGAGACGGCGCGGTCCGCGGCCGCCGCGGAGAAGGCGAGCGCCGAGAGCGAGGCGCGGCGGCTGCGGGCCCGGCTGGCGGAGGCGGAGTCCGCCCTGGAGGCCGGCCGCCGCGCGGCGCGGGAGGGGCGCAGCGTGGCGGACATGCGGCTGCGGCTGCTGCTGGACACGGTGCTGGACGCCGCCCAGGGGCTGCGGCGCGAACTCGCCCTGCCGCCCGTCACACACCGCCCGGCGGAGGGCGTGGAGGCGGTCGAGCCGGGCCGGATGACCCCGAAGGACATCGCGCGGCGCGCCTTGGCCGAGGACGATCCGGCGCTGCTCGACCAGTTGCTGGCACTGCCCCAGGCGCATCTGGTGGTGGACGGCTACAACGTCACCAAGACCGGCTACCCGTCGCTGCCCCTGGAGAAGCAGCGGCTGCGGCTGCTGGGCGGGCTGGCGGGGCTGGCGGCCCAGACGGGCGCCGAGGTGACCTGTGTGTTCGACGGCGCGGAGCTGGCGGCTCCGGTGCTGCTGGCACCCCCGCGGGGGGTGCGGGTGCTGTTCAGCAAACCCGGGCAGACCGCCGACGAGCTGATCCGGCGGCTGGTGCGCGCCGAGCCGCCGGGGCGCCCGGTGGTGGTGGTCTCCGCGGACCGTGAGGTGGCCGACGGGGTGGCGGCGGCCGGCGCCCGGCCGGTGGCCTCGGTCCTGCTGCTGCGGCGGCTGGGCCGCACCTGAGACGGGCGGGTACCGGGCGGTCCGGAATCTGTCCGAAAATCGCCCCCGGTATCGGGAAGGTTCCGGGGACGGCCGGAACGGGAGTCCGGAATGTCCGAAGACCGGGCACACAGGGTCAGGCCGTGACCGCGGGCGGTGGCGCGATGGTAAAGGATGTGGCCGGTGGACGAGTTTTTTCCTATGAGGATTTGAAGCGATCAGCGCACATGGCTAGTGTCTGGCGCGAGCCTCCGCGCAGGTGATCGCCCAACCGGGGCGGCAGCGGAGGGACCGCCGATTCCGCGGCGCTCATCGCGGAGCCGGGAACTGGCCCCCAACCACTTCCGGCAGGCGGCTGAGGAAGAAGGAGCTCGCCCCAGTGGCGTCCCACCGTCGACCCAAGCAGCCGAACCGCACCCGGGTGACCGTACTCACCGCGACCGCCGCCGCGGCGGTCGCGCTGTCCTCCCAGGCGGCGCAGGCCGAGCCGACCCCCTCCAAGAAGGACGTCAAGGCCAAGGTCGACAAGCTCTACGAAGAGGCCGAGCACGCCACGGAGAAGTACAACGGCGCCAAGGAGAAGCAGGAGAAACTGGAGAAGCAGGTCGGCAATCTCCAGGACAGCGTCGCGCGCGGCCAGGGCGAACTGAACAAGCTGCGCGACAGCCTCGGTTCGATGGCCACCGCCCAGTACCGCTCCGGGGGCATCGACCCCTCGCTGCAGCTGTTCCTCTCCTCCGACCCCGACAGCTACCTCGACAAGGCCTCCGCGCTCGACCAGCTCAGCAGCAAGCAGACCGAGGCGCTGAAGAAGATCCAGGCCAAGCAGCGGACCCTCGCGCAGCAGCGCGAGGAGGCCTCCGACAAGCTGGCGGACCTGGAGGCCACCCGCAAGGAGCTCGAGGGCAAGAAGAAGAAGATCCAGGGCAAGCTCTCCGAGGCCCAGCGACTGCTGAACACCCTCACCGCCCAGGAGCGCGCCGCGCTGGCCAAGGAGGAGGAGCGCGCCAACCGCGCCTCCGCGGAGCGGGTCGACCTCGGCAGCACGGCCCCCTCCAGCGGGCGGGCCGGGGCGGCCTTCAGCGCCGCCCAGAGCAAGGTCGGCTCGCCCTACGTCTGGGGCGCCACCGGCCCCAACTCCTTCGACTGCTCGGGGCTGACCTCCTGGGCGTACAGCCAGGCCGGTGTCTCCCTGCCGCGCACCTCGCAGGCCCAGGCGAACGCCGGGACGCGCATCTCCAAGGGCGAACTGGCCGTGGGCGACCTGGTCTTCTTCTACAGCGACCTGCACCACGTCGGCCTCTACGCCGGCAACGGGCAGATCCTGCACGCTCCCAAGCCGGGCGCGAACGTGCGCTACGAGTCCATCAACAACATGCCGTTCATGTTCGGCGTGCGGGTCTGACGGCCACCGGGGCCCGTACCGAGGTCTCCGCCGCTTTCCTCCCCATCCCCCGTCCGGGTGAACCCGGACGGGGGATGTTTCTGTCCGCCCCGCCGGTGACCTGCACCGGGGCGGAGTGCCGGGTGCCGCGCGGGGACACCGCGCGTGAACGGTGAGTGCCTGGGCGGATACTGTCTGCGTTCGCCGTTTCCCGTGCCGGCCGTCCCCCTCCGGACGGCGCGGGGGACGGCACGCAGCAGTTCCGCAGCGGAAGGGAGAGCGGCCCCACCGTGGTCTCGCACCGGTCCACCCGACACGGCTCTCGTCGGCGTACTTCCCCCGCCGTCGCCCGCCCCGGCGCTCCCGGCTCGGTCCTCCGGGCCGCCGCGCTGTCCGCCGCCGTGCTGTCGGTGGTGCCCGCGGCACCGGCGGGCGCCGACCCCGGCACCGGCGGCCCGGCCGCGGTGAGCGCCCGGGTGGACCGGCTCCACGCACAGGCGGAGCGGGCCACCGAGCGGTACAACGCGGCGGCCGAGCGCGTGGCGGAGCTCCGCGAGCAGGTCGAGCGGGCACAGGACGGCGCCGCCCGCGACCAGGCCAGGGTCAACCGTCTGCGTGACACCCTGGGCAACCTGGCGAAGGCCCAGTACCGCTCCGGCGGCATGGCCCCCGCACTCGCCCTGGTGCTCTCCGACGATCCCGAGGACTACCTCGCCAGAGCCGCCGTCCTGGACCGGATCACCAGCCGCGAGGCCGCCCGGCTGAGGCTGTTCCAGCACGCCAGGCAGGCGCTGGAGCAGCGGCGTACCGAGGCCCGTGGAAAACTCGCCGAACTGGCGCGGCAGCACGAGAGCCTGCGCCTGCACCGGGCGGCCGTGCAGCGCAGGCTCGGGGCGGCACAGCGGCTGCTCAACCGGCTGTCGGCCGAGGAGCGCGCGTCCCGCGAGCGTGCCCCGCGCGGCACGGGCCGGATCCCGCGCGAGACACCGGCGGGCGTTCCGGCGCGGGCCGCGGCGGCGCTGGCTGCCGCACGGCGGGCGGTCGGTTCGCCGTACGCCTGGGGTCAGGCCGGTCCCCATTCCTTCGACTGCTCGGGGCTGACCTCCTGGGCGTACGGCCGGGCCGGCGTCTCCCTGCCGCGCACCTCGCAGGGACAGCTGCACGCCGGGCGGCACGTACCACTGGGCCAGGCCCGTCCGGGCGATCTGGTCGTCTACCGGTCGGACGCCAGCCACGTCGGGATGTACGCCGGCGGCGGCCAGGTGGTGCACGCCCCGTACCCCGGGGCGCGGGTGCGGTACGACCCGGTGGGGATGATGCCGGTCGCCGCCGTGGTCCGGCCCTGAGCCGCCGCACCGCCCACCGCCCGGCCGGGTCCGTACGATCGGCGTATGAGATGGCGGAGCCGGACGGTGTCACGGGTGGCCGCGCCGGCGGCCGGGCTGCTGGTGCTCCTGAGCGGCTGCGGCGGCCCGCCGACCGACCGGGACGCGTCGCACGCGCCGCTCCAGGCGCTTCTGGACCGGCAGGCCGAGGCCGTCCTCACCGGTGACCGGGCGGCCTATCTGGCGACCGTCGACCCCCTGGCGGACCGTTACCGCGCCGCCCAGCGCACGGTGTTCGGCAATCTCGCCCGGCTGCCGCTGAGCCAGTGGTCCTACCGGGTCACCGCCGTCGGCGACGACGCCTTCCCGCTCCCGGAGCGCGGGGGCGGGGCGCGCCGGATCGCCGTACGGGCCGAGCTGAGCTACCGCGTGACGGGGTACGACACCGCGCCCGTGCGGGCCGAGGAGCGGCTGACCCTCACCGAGCGGCAGGACCGCTGGTACGTCTCCTCGGACGGCGACGGCACCGAACAGCTGTGGGAGCAGGGCGGGATGACCGTCGTCCGCGGTGAACGCAGCCTGGTCCTCGGCGTCGGCCGGCCCGAGGAGGAACTGCGTGCCCTGGCGGCCGACGCCGACCGCGCGGTGCCCGCGGCCGCCGCCCGCTGGCCGCGCGACTGGTCCCGCCGGGTGCTGGTCGAGGCACCCGCCTCGGTGGAGGGGATGGCGGCGCTCCTGGGCGGCGACCCCGCCTCCTACCGGGGCATCGCGGCCGTCACCACCGGTGAGGCGGGCGGCTCCGGCCGGGACGCGAAGCCCGCGGAGCGGATCGTGGTCAACCCGCGGGCGTACGGGGTGCTCGGCGAGCGGGGCCGGCGGATCGTCATGACCCATGAGACGACCCATGTCGCCACCCGCCGGTACACCACCGCTGCCACCCCGATGTGGCTCTCGGAGGGCTTCGCCGACTGGGTCGCCTACCACGGCACCGGACGGCCTCCCGCCCTCGTCGCGCCCCGCCTCACCGAGGCCGCGCGCCGCGGCGAGCTGCCCCGGGAGCTTCCCGCGGACGAGGACTTCGGCTTCGCCGGGGACGGCGGCCGGCTCGCCCGGGCCTACGAGGGCGGCTGGCTGGCCTGCCGGATGGTGGCGGAGCGGTGGGGCGAGGAGAAACTGACCGAGCTGTACCTGCGGACGGGCCGGGACGGCCCGCCCGGCGACGGGGACGGTGGGGAGGCGCGGAAGCGCGCGCTGGACGCCGCGCTCCGCGAGGTCCTCGGTACGGACCTGGCGGGGTTCACCGCGTCCTGGCGCGACCACGTCCGCCGGGAACTGGGCGGCTGACGGCGGATCACCGGGACAGCAGCCGGTCCTCCGCCGGTTCCCGGCCCGCCGCCTCGCCGGCGCCGGCGGTGCCGTCCCCGTCCCGGCCGCCCGCGGCCCGCCGCCGGGGCTCGGTCACCGTGGTACGCCACAGCCGTGCGCACGCCAGTACCGCGGCGGCCAGCAGCAGCCCGTTGCGCAGCACCAGCAGCGTCACCCCCAGCGCGTCACTCGCCACCACGTTCCCGAAGTACACCGGGAACTCCAGCAGCGTCACCCCGGTCGCCACCACCACCAGCAGCGCGGGCAGTCCCTGGCGGCCGGTGCGCAGCACCGTGCACACCGCCGCCAGACCCACCAGCCAGACCATGTACTGCGGGCTGATCACCCGGCTGGTGACGGTGAACAGCAGCACCGCGGCGAAGGCGGCGTCCGCCGCGGTGCTCGCGGTCCACTCCACCGCGCGCAGCCGCCACAGCAGCAGCCAGCCGAACGCGGCGGCCGAGCACACCATCGCCACGGTGCTCACCGTCTCCACATGCGGGCCCAGGAACTCCACCGACCCGTAGTTCAGCAGCACCTGCCCCTCCCAGCCGAAGTGCCGGGCCACATGGAAGACCAGGGCCCCCAGCGACTCCACCTCGGTGCCCCGGTCGCGCTGATGGGTGAGGAAGTCCAGCGCGCCGGGCATGGCGGCGGCGAAGAGGGCGGTCAGCACCAGCCCCGTCGCCACGGCCGTGCCCCACGCCACCCGGGTCGTCCGCCCGCGCGGGGTGCCCGCCAGCAGCAGCGCGGGCCACACCTTCAGCAGCGCGCCGAAGGCCGCCAGCGCCCCGGCCGCGCGCGGACTGCGGGACAGGGCCAGCAGCGCGGCCACCGCGACCGCGGTGACCATCAGGTCGTAGCGGGCGTACACGGTCGGGCCCAGCAGCGGCACCCCGGCCACCCACACCCACACCCCGGCACGGCCGCGCCCGCGCTCGGGAGCCCGCCGGGAGGCGTACAGCAGCATCGCGAACACCACCGCGTCGGCGGCGCAGACCAGCGTGTAGAAGGCCGCCGGATAGGCCAGGAAGGGCAGCAGCGCGGGGGAGAGGACCGCCAGCGCGGCGGCGGGCGGGTACTGCCAGGTGACGTCGCCCGCCGGGAAGGAGCCGGTGCGCAGCACCTCGTACCAGCCGTGGTAGATCACCGACACGTCACTGGTGACGTCCGGCCCCGGCACCGTGATCACCTTGAACACGCACAGGAGCAGTACGGTCCGGGTGGCGGCCCAGGCCGCGAGGGAGAGACGCATGGGCCGACCGTACCGGGTGGGCACCCGGCCCCCGGCGGGTGCCGGGCCCGGCCGGGGTACTGTCGGCGGCGATGGACAAGACGCTGATCGTCACCAACGACTTCCCGCCCCGCCCCGGCGGCATCCAGGCGTTCCTGCACAACATGGCGCTGCGGCTGGACCCCGAGCGGGTCGTGGTCTACGCCTCCACCTGGAAACGGGGCCGTCAGGGCGCCGGGGCCACCGCCCGTTTCGACGCCGAGCAGCCCTTCACCGTCGTGCGCGACCGCGCCACCATGCTGCTGCCCACCCCGCGCGTGACGCGCCGCGCTGCGGAGCTGCTGCGCGAACACGGCTGCGGCTCGGTGTGGTTCGGGGCGGCGGCGCCGCTCGGCCTGATGGCGCCCGCGCTGCGCCGGGCGGGCGCGGAGCGGCTGGTGGCCACCACCCACGGCCACGAGGCGGGCTGGGCGCGGCTGCCCGCCGCCCGGCAACTGCTGCGCCGCATCGGCGAGGGCACCGACACCCTCACCTACCTCGGCGAGTACACCCGCTCCCGGATCGCCGGCGCGCTCACCGGACAGGCGGCGGCCCGGATGGTCCACCTGCCGCCCGGCGTCGACGAGAAGACCTTCCACCCCGGCTCCGGCGGTGACGCCGTACGCGCCCGGCTCGGGCTGGCGGACCGGCCGGTGGTGGTGTGCGTGTCGCGGCTGGTGCCGCGCAAGGGCCAGGACACCCTGATCCGCGCCATGCCCCGGATACTGGCCGAGGTGCCCGACACGGTGCTGCTGATCGTCGGCGGCGGACCGTACGGGGAGACGCTGCGGAGGCTGGCGGAGGCCACCGGCGTCGCCGGCTCGGTGCGCTTCACCGGCCCGGTCCCCTGGGAGGAACTGCCCGCCCACCACGGCGCGGGCGACGTCTTCGCCATGCCCTGCCGCACCCGCCGGGGCGGGCTCGACGTGGAGGGGCTGGGGATCGTCTACCTGGAGGCGTCGGCGACCGGCCTGCCGGTCGTCGCGGGCGACTCCGGCGGCGCACCCGACGCCGTGCTGGACGGCGAGACCGGCTGGGTGGTGCGCGGTGGGGCCGGGGGCGGTGAGGCCGAGCGGGAGACGGCCGAGCGGATCGTCACGCTGCTGAGGGACCCGGAGCTGCGCCGCCGGATGGGTGAGCGCGGCCGGGCGTGGGTGGAGGAGCGCTGGCGCTGGGACCTGCTGGCCGAGCGGCTGCGGGAACTGCTGTAGCGGCCCCGTCCCGGGGCCCGGGCACGGGGTGCGTGTCCGGACTGGCCCCGACCCCACCCGACACCGCATCCGTACCCACCGCACCCCGGGCGCAGCCCGGACACTACTTCGCGTACAGTGCTTCGATCTCCGCCGCGAAGTCCCTGGCGACCACGGCGCGCTTGAGTTTCAGCGAGGGCGTCAGGTGCCCCGACTCCTCGGTGAACTGAGCCGGCAGCAGCCGAAAACGGCGGACCGACTCCGCCCGGGAGACCGCCGCGTTGCCGTCGTCCACCGCCTGCTGCACGACGGCCAGCAACTCGGGGTCGGCGAGCAGTTCGCCCCGCGACAGCCCGGACTTGCCGTGCTTGGCGGCCCAGCCGTGCAGGAACTCCTCGTCCAGGGTGATCAGCGCGGCGACGAACGGGCGCCCGTCACCCACCACCATGCATTCGGCGACCAGGGCGTGGGCCCGGATGCGGTCCTCGATGACGGCCGGGGCGACGTTCTTGCCGCCCGCCGTCACCAGGATCTCCTTCTTGCGGCCGGTGATGGCGAGGTAGCCGTCCGCGTCGAGGGTGCCGATGTCGCCGGTGTGGAACCAGCCGTCCGCCATCGCCTCGGCGGTGGCGGCCTCGTTGTTCCAGTAGCCGCTGAACAGGTGCTCACCGCGCAGCAGCACCTCGCCGTCGTCGGCGATGCGGACGGCCGAGCCCGGCAGCGGCTGGCCGACCGTGCCGATCTTCGGCCGGTCGTACGGGTTGAAGGCGGTCGGCGCGCAGGACTCGGTGAGCCCGTAGCCCTCCAGCACGGTGAAGCCGATGCCGCGGTAGAAGTGCCCCAGCCGCTCGCCCAGCGGGGCACCGCCGGAGATGGCGTGGGTGGCCCGGCCGCCGAGCACCGCGCGCAGCTTGCGGTAGACCAGTCTGTCGAACAGCCGGTGCTTCAGCCGCAGTCCGAGGGAGGGGCCCGACGGGGCGTCCAGTGCGCGGCTGTAGGCGATCGCGGTCTCCGCGGCCCGGTCGAAGATCTTCCCCTTGCCGTCCGCCTGCGCCTTGGCCCGCGCCGAGTTGTAGACCTTCTCGAAGACCCGGGGCACGCCCAGGATCAGCGTCGGGCGGAAGCCGGCCAGATCCTCGGCGAGGTGCTTGACGTCGGGGCTCAGGCCGAGCCGGATCGGCGCCATCACGGACGCGACCTGCACCATGCGGCCGAAGACATGGGCTATCGGCAGGAACAGCAGGACCGAGCCCTCGCCGGTCACGAACAGCGGCTTCAGCCGCTCCACCACGTTGCCGCAGTCCGCGAAGAAGGCGCGGTGGGAGAGCACGCAGCCCTTGGGACGGCCGGTGGTGCCCGAGGTGTAGACGATGGTGGCGGGGGAGTCGGCGTCGGCGGCGGAGGAGTGCTCCTCCAGGACCGCGTCGGTGATCTCCGTACCGGAGTCGGCCAGTTTCTGCACCGCGCCGTCGTCGACGGTCCACAGGTGCGCCAGCTCCGGCAGGCCGTCGCGCACCGACTCCACCGCGGTGGCGTGGGCGCCGGTCTCGACGACGCAGCCGACGGCCCCGGAGTCGCCGAGGATCCACTCGACCTGCTCGGGCGAGCTGGTCTCGTAGATCGGCACGGTCACCGCGCCCGCGCTCCACACCGCGAAGTCCAGCAGCGTCCACTCGTAGCGGGTGCGCGACATCAGGCCGATCCGGTCGCCGGGCCGGATGCCCGCGGCGATCAGGCCCTTGGCCACCGCCCGCACCTCCGCCAGGAACTCCGCGGCGGTCAGGTCCTCCCAGCGGCTGCCGCCGGAGGGATCCTTCGAGGGGGCCTTGCGGGCGATGACGGGGACGTCCGGATGCTGTACGGCGTTGCGGCGGACGAGGTCGGTCAGGTTTCCGTCCGCGGGAACCTCGTACAGGGCCGGAAGGCTGAACTCGCGCAAGACTGATGCTCCTCGACGGCGCCGCCGAGGGACCGCCGGGTGACGGCCTCGGTCGGCTCTGGCCCAAGACACGGGGAGTCTTGAGGGGACGGCCACGGACGTTACCCACCGGTACAGGGCCTGGGGTAGGGGCGGCGGCGATATGTTCGGTGCGTCACACACTACGGTTCTGTCGTACGGCAGCGTAGTCCACACACCTGACAGCCGGGAGATCGCCGCAGGTCCGGCGGTTGCGTGGGCACCCGGTGCAGGCCGGTGGGCACGCGAGGACAGCAGGCCGGGGCCGCCCTCCGGCGCCTTAGGGTGGGCGCCATGCGAGTCCACGTGGTGAGCGATGTGCACGGCAACAGCCGGGACCTGGCCGTGGCCGGTGACGGCGCGGACGCGCTGGTCTGCCTGGGCGACCTCGTCCTGTTCGTCGACTACGCCGACCACGGCCGCGGCATCTTCGCCGACCTGTTCGGCGCCGGGAACACCAGGCGGTACGTCGAACTGCGCACCGCGCGCCGCTTCGCCGAGGCCCGTGAGCTGACGGCCCGGCTCTGGGAGGGCGTCGACCGGGGCGCCGCCCTGGAGGAGGCGGTGCGCCGCCAGTACGCCGAGTTGTTCGCCGCCTTCCCCACGCCCACGTACGCCACCTACGGCAACGTCGACGTCCCCCGGCTGTGGCCCGAGTACGCGGCGGAGGGCACCACCGTCCTGGACGGGCGGACCGCCGACATCGGCGGGTGGCGCTTCGGCTTCGTCGGCGGCGGGCTGCCCTCGCCGATGCGCACCCCCTACGAGGTGGACGAGGAGGCCTACGCCGCGAAGGTCGCCGCGCTCGGCGAGGTGGACGTGCTGTGCTCGCACATCCCCCCGCAGGTGCCCGAGCTGTGCTACGACACCGTCGCCCGCCGCTTCGAGCGGGGCAGTGAGGCACTGCTGGAGGCGGTCCGCGCGGTGCGCCCCCGGTACGCCCTCTTCGGCCATGTGCACCAGCCGCTGGCGCGGCGTACCCGGATCGGCCGCACCGAGTGCGTCAACGTCGGCCACTTCGCCGCCACCGGCAGGCCCTGGGTGCTGGAGTGGTGACCGTGCCGGGGCGTGCGCGGGAGGGCGGGGGCGGACGGACCGCCCGGCCGCGCGCGGTAGCCTTCCCCCGCAGACGGCCTCGCGGAGGGCAGCCGACCGCGGGGCGAGCGCAGCAAGCGGAGGAGCCACAGGGATGGCCGAACACACCAGGTCGAGCATCATCGTCGAGGCGGCACCGGCCGAGGTGATGGAAGTGATCGCCGACTTCGCCCGCTATCCGGAGTGGACCGGCGAGGTCAAGGAGGCCGAGGTGCTCTCCACCGACGACCGGGGCCGCGCCGAGCAGGTCCGGCTGCTGCTCGACGCCGGGGCGATCAGGGACGAGCACACCCTCGCCTACGAGTGGGCCGGTCCCCACGAGGTCCGCTGGTCCCTGGTGCGCTCGCAGATGCTGCGTGCCCTGGACGGCGTGTACAGCCTGCGGCCCCTGGACGGCGGCGGCCGCACCGAGGTGACCTACCAGCTCACCGTGGACGTGAAGATCCCCATGCTCGGGATGATCAAGCGCAAGGCCGAGAAGGTCATCATCGACCGGGCCCTGGACGGCCTGAAGAAGCGCGTCGAGAGCGGTGGCACGCCCTGAGCGCCGACCGTACGCACACCCTCCTGGTCACCGGCGGCGGGGGGAGCGGCCGTACCACCGTTGCCGCCGCCACCGCGCTGGCGGCGTCCCGGCGCGGACACCGCACACTGCTGCTGAGCGACGAGGACCCCGGGGTGCTGGACGGGCTGCTCGGCCCCGAGGCCGGTCCGCGGGTCGTCCGGATCGACTCCGGGGCCGACTTCCGGCTCCGCGCCGCGGCCCTCCAGGAGCGCTCCCGCACCGCCCTGGACCTGCTGGGCGCCGAACCGCTGGACGACGACGAGCTGGCGGAACCGCCGGGCGCCGACGCCCTCGCCCTGCTGGGCGCGGTGCGCGCCGCGCACACCCCCGGGCACCCGACCGCCGGGTACGACCTGGTCGTGGTCGACATGCCGCCCGCCGAGCAGGCCGTACGGACGCTGGCGGCGCCGGAGCAACTGCGGCGCTGGCTGCGGCGGCTGCTGCCGCCCGAGCGGCAGGCCGCCCGTGCGCTGCGCCCGGTCCTGGCCCAGCTCGCCGGGGTGCCGATGCCCGCGCGGTCGCTGTACGAGGCCGCCGGGCGGATGGACCGCGAGCTGGCCGCCGTCCAGGGGGTGATCACCGCGCCGGAGACGGCCGTCCGGCTGGTCACCGAACCGGGACCGGCGGCCGTCCGGGCGCTGCGCGCCGTCCGGGCCGGACTGGCGCTGCACGGTCTGACCGTGGAGGCGGTGGTCGCCAACCGGCTGCTGCCCACCGCCTCGTCCGACCCCTGGCTCGCCTCCCTGGCGGCCCGGCAGCAGGAGGCGCTCAAGATCCTGCTGGACGAGTGCCCGGCCGGCGGTGCGGCCGTGTGCGAGCTGCCGCATCTGGGGCGGGACCCGGCCGGTCCGGAGGACCTGGCCGGGCTGGGGGAGCGGATCCTCCCCGATCCGCTCCGGGGCGCCGGGGAGGCGGAGGCGGCGGACCGGGCCGTCCGTGAGCCGTGGACGGTGGAGGACCGGCTGGCCGACGACGGGGTGCTCGTGTGGCGGCTGCCGCTGCCCGGTGCCGTGAAGAAGTCCCTGGCGCTGGTGCGGCGCGGGGACGAGGTGATCGTCACCACCGGGCCGTTCCGCCGGGCGCTGCCGCTGCCCGCCGTGCTGCGCCGCTGCACGGTGGCCGGGGCCCGGCTGGCCGGCGGTGAGCTGGCGGTGCGCTTCGAGCCCGAGCCCGGGCTGTGGCCCGGGGAGGACTGAGCCGTACCCAGCCGCACAGGCCGGGGGCTCGTGGCACTCAACGGCGAGTGGGCGTTCGGGTAACGTCGGGGGAAAGAGCCCGTCCGCCGCGGACGACCACGGACGGGCCCCGGTTCTCCGGTCCCGCACGGTCCCACCGCGATTCACCGCCCCAGGAGCCCGCCATGAGCGATGCCACCGAGCGCCCCGCAGGCGCCGATCCCGACGCCGATCCCGATGCCTGGGCCGCCGCCTGCGAGGAGGACCTCGCGGCCGAGCGGGCGCGCCGCCGCGAGCGGTACGGGACTCCGCCCGGCAGCGCGGCCGAGGAGCTGCGCCGCCTCGCCGACGCGGTCACCGGGAAGCTCGCCGAACTCGGCGGGCCGGTGGCCCGCGGGGTGGTACAGCAGTTCGTGACCCAGGCCAGGGCGGCGGTGGAGCCCGTCGTCGAACGGAACCCGCGGGTCTTCGACCACCTCGCCGCCGCCGGGGGCGAGTTGCTGGCCGCCTACCGGGCCGCCGTCGAGGACCAGGAGCGCCGCTGGACCAGTCCCGGCACGGACCGCGAGCGGATCGACCTGGAGGAGACCGGCCCGGGCGGGCCCGGCGGCGAGGGCCGGGGCGGGACCCGGGAGGGGGACCGCGAGCGCGGCGGGGAGGACGGTCCCGCGGGTTCCGAGCGGATCGATCTCGACTGAGCACCCGCCGCCCGGCCGGGCCCGCGTCCGGGCCGGTCCGGGCCCCGATCCGGTCCGTTCCGGTCCCCGCCCTCCGGTACGGTGTGCACAGCGGGGATCGACCGAGTAACTGAGGGACACATGGGACTCACCATCGGCGTCGACATCGGCGGTACGAAGATCGCGGCCGGCGTGGTCGACGAAGAGGGCACGATCCTCGAAACCAGCAAGGTGCCCACCCCGTCCACCGCCGAGGGCGTCATCGACGCCATAGCGGAGGCGGTCCGCACCGTCAGCACCGGGCACGAGATCGAGGCCGTCGGCATCGGCGCGGCCGGTTACGTGGACGACAAGCGGGCCACCGTGCTCTTCGCCCCCAACATCAACTGGCGGAACGAGGCGCTCAAGGACAAGGTCGAGCAGCGCGTCCACCTGCCGGTCGTCGTGGAGAACGACGCCAACGCCGCCGCCTGGGGGGAGTACCGCTTCGGCGCGGGCCAGGGCCATGACGACGTCGTGTGCATCACCCTGGGCACCGGCCTGGGCGGCGGCATCATCATCGGCGGGAGGCTGCACCGCGGGCGCTTCGGCGTCGCGGCGGAGTTCGGCCATGTCAGGGTCGTCCCCGACGGTCTGCTGTGCGGCTGCGGCAGCCAGGGCTGCTGGGAGCAGTACGCCTCGGGCCGCGCCCTGGTCCGCTACGCCCGGCAGCGCGCCGCCGCCACCCCCGACAGCGCGGAGATCCTGCTCGCCCTGGGCGACGGCACCCCCGCGGGCATCGAGGGCCGGCACATCAGCCAGGCCGCCCGGCGGGGCTGCCCGGTGGCCGTCGACTCCTTCCGGGAGCTGGCCCGCTGGGCGGGTGCGGGACTGGCCGACCTGGCCTCGCTGTTCGACCCGTCCGCGTTCATCGTCGGCGGTGGCGTCTCGGACGAGGGAGACCTCGTCCTGGAGCCGATCCGCAAGTCCTTCCGCCGCTGGCTGGTGGGCGGACAGTGGCGGCCGCACGCCCAGGTGCTCGCCGCCCAGCTCGGCGGCCGGGCCGGGCTGGTGGGCGCGGCCGACCTGGCGCGCCAGGGCTGAGCCCGGCGGGCGGGGGAGGACACGCGCAGGACATGGAGGACGCCGGACCATGACGCTCGACGACCTGCCCGCCTCCCGCACCGAGCCCGACGGCTCGGCCGTGGTCCGGCTGCTCAGCTACAACGTCCGCTCCCTGCGCGACGACACGGAGGCGCTGGCCCGGGTCGTCCGGGCCTGCGCCCCCGACGTCGTCTGCGTCCAGGAGGCCCCCCGCTTCTTCCGGTGGCGCAAGTACGCGTCCCGGCTCGCCATGGCTACGGGCCTGGTGTACGTCACCGGCGGGGCGACCGCCACCGGACCGATGATCCTGTCCTCGCTGCGCGCCACGGTGGAGCGCAGCGAGGACGTCCTGCTGCCGCGCACCCCCGGGCTGCACCGCCGGGGGCTGGCGACGGCGGTGCTGCGCTTCGGGCGGGCCGCCCGGCTGGCGGTGGTCTGCTGCCATCTCAGCCTGGCCGAGGAGGAGCGGTACGCCCAGGCCGGTCTGGTCCTGGAGCGGCTGGCGGACATGGGCGCGGACGCCGCGGTGGTGGCCGGGGACCTCAACGACGAGCCGGACGGCCGGGCCTTCCGCCGGCTGGCCGGGACCCTCCGGGACGGCTGGGCCGCCGCGCCCTGGGGCGGCGGGCCCACCTGGCCCGCGGGCGCGCCGCGCAAGCGCATCGACGCCGTGCTGGCCTCCGGACCGGTCGGGGTGCTGGGCTGCGGGGTGCCCGCCGGCCTCGCGGGGGTCGGCGACGCGGATCTGCGGGTGGCCACCGACCACCTGCCGGTCCTGGCCGCCCTGCGCGTCCCCGCGGACCCGGGCGGTACGGGCGGCCGTACGGGCTGAGGCCTGCGGCGGCCCCGTCACCGCGGCCGGCCGTACCGCCGGCCGGCTACACCACGGCGCCGCGCCCGGGGTCGTCGAAGCCGTCGTCCTCGTCGTCGCGCATCCGCATCACCAGGGTGGCGAAACCGCCCAGGAAGCCGCCGACGCCCAGGGTGGTGATCCACCAGGTCACCTCCTGCTGGAACAGGACGGTGAGCACCAGCAGCAGCGGACCGCCCAGCACCGCCAGCCAGGCGAACCTGGAGGTGGTGTCGCCCCGGGGGAGCGGCGGGGGCTCGGGCGGCACGAAGTGGCCCTCGCCGTCCTCGCCGGGGGTGCCGTCGGAGGGTTCCGCGGGGCTCCAGTCGCGCGGCCCCGAACCCGCCGCGTACACGGTGAGGCTGCGCACCGGTGGATCACCGGCCGCGCCGTCGTCCCCGCCGCGGTCGCCGTCCCCGGGTTCCGTACCGTCTCCCCGGTCCCCGCCGGGCTCCTTCTCCCCGGCGTCCCCGGCGTCCCCGGCGTCTGCCGTGCTCTCCGTCTCTCCGGTCTCTCCGGTCTTCTCCCCGCCGGGTCCTTTGGTCATGGGCAGGACGTCCGGCGGCGGGTCGGCCGGCTCCTCGCCGTAGGCGGCCACGATCCGGGCCCAGGCCTCCTCCTCGTTCAGGGGCTCGGGACCCTCGCCGCGGCCCTGTTCACGCTCCGTCACGTGCCGTCTTCCTCGCTGTGAGGCGGGTGATGAATCCGTACGAGTCCGCGAAGATCCGTTCCGCGTCGTGGTCCAGGGTGGCCACGTGGTAGCTCCGCTCCAGGACCGTCTCCGTCACGTCGCGGGAGGAGACCCGCTCCAGCACCAGCGCCGAGTCCGACGGCGGCACGACGTGGTCGACCCGGCTGTGCAGCACCAGCAGCGGCTGGGTGACCCGGTGCAGTTCCCCGCGCACCTCCCGGAAGAGGTCCCACAGGGAGTGGGCGGCGTGCAGCGGCACCCGGTCGTAGCCGACCTCCGTCACGCCCTCCCTGGCGATGTCGCTGGCGATACCGGGCGCGGTGGGCACCAGATGGCGCAGGAAGGGCAGCAGGTACCCCTGGGTCCTGGGCAGGGTCACCGCGGGGTTGACCACCACGGCCCCGTCGACCGCGTCGCCGTGCCGGGCGGCCAGCCGCAGCGCCAGTGCCCCGCCCATCGACAGACCGCAGACGAAGACCCGCTCGCAGCGCCCGCGCAGCAGCCGCAACTCCGTCTCCACCGCCGCGTACCAGTCCTGCCAGCCGGTGACCGCCAGGTCCTGCCAGCGCGTGCCGTGGCCGGGCAGCAGCGGCAGTGAGACGGTCAGGTCCCGCTCGGCCAGGTACTCGGCCCAGGGACGCAACGACTGCGGGCAGCCGGTGAAGCCGTGGCACAGCAGGACGCCGACCCCACCGCCGTCGTGGCGCAGTGGTTCGGCACCGGGAAGCAGGGGCACCGCGATCTCCGTTCGTGGGCGTGTCGGTGGACGGTTCCGGGGGCCGCCCCGGCGCACCCCGCCGGGGCGGACGGGATGGCGGACGGGAGTGCTGCCACCCTACGCGCGCGCCGGGGGACCGGGTAGGCCGGACGGCGCGGGCGGGAACCGGAACGGCCCGGCGAAGCGACGGGGCGGAACGGCGGGGGCGGGATATGGTCTGTCCGTCGGATACAGGAGGTTCCCGGTTGTTGTACGGCGTCATGAAGATCTCCGTCGGAAACGGGCTCAAGCTCGCCTTCCGCCCCTGGGTGGAGGGTCTGGAGAACGTCCCCGCCGAGGGACCGGCCATTCTGGCGAGCAATCATCTGTCGTTCAGCGACTCCTTCTTCCTGCCCGCGGTCCTGGACCGCAAGGTCACCTTCATCGCCAAGGCCGAGTACTTCACCACGCCGGGGCTCAGGGGCAGGCTGACGGCCGCGTTCTTCAGGGGCGCCGGACAGCTGCCGGTGGACCGCTCCGGGGTGCGCGGCGCGGGGGAGGCGGCGATCAGGAGCGGTATCCAGGTGCTGGAGCGCGGTGAGCTGTTCGGCATCTACCCGGAGGGCACCCGCTCCCCGGACGGGCGCCTCTACCGCGGCAAGCCGGGTGGTCTGGCCCGGGTCGCGCTGGCCACCGGGGCGCCGGTCCTCCCGGTCGCGATGATCGACACGGAGAAGATCCAGCCGCCGGGCAAGGTGGTCCCGAAGCTGATGCGGCCCGGCATCCGGATCGGCAGGCCGCTCGACTTCGACCGCTACCGGGGGATGGAGGGCGACCGCTTCGTGCTGCGGGCCCTGACCGACGAGGTCATGTACGAGATCATGAAGCTCTCCGGCCAGGAGTACGTGGACATGTACGCGACAGCCGCCAAGCGGCTCATCGCCGAGCGGGAGAAGGCCGAGAAGGCCGAGAAGACGGGGAAGCCCCCGGCGTCCGGGGGCTCCGGGCGGGCGCCGGAGGCCGGGCCGGACGGGCACGGCGCGCCGGGCGGGGCGGACAGGGCGGCCTGAGGGGCCGCGGGATCGGGGGGTTCGATGACCGCGAGGATGTCGGTGGAGCAGCCGCTGTGGAGCGCGCTGACCGGCTACCGGGTGCTCACCGCGGGGTACGCGCTGGCGCTGTACGCCTACGCGTACGACGAGTACACCCACCCCCTCGGCGCGGGCGCCTACCTGGCCCTTCTCGCCCTGTGGACGCTCGCGACCGTCCGCCGGGTCTCCTCCGCCGAGCGCTGCACCCTGCCCTTCCTGGTGGCCGACCTCTCCGTCGCCCTCACCGGGATCCTGCTGACCCCGGTGGTGGACACCGCCGAGCGCATCGAGGCGGGCGGCCCCACCCTGCCGACCATCTGGACGGCCGGCGCGGTGCTCGGCTTCGCCATCAGGAACGGCTGGCGCTGGGCGGCCGGCGCCTCGGTACTGGTCGGTGCCGCGAACGTGACGGTGGGCGGCCTCGCCGAGGACACCGTGCACAACGTGCTGCTGGTGTGCATCGCCAGCATCGCCATCGGCTATGTCGCCGAGGTGGCCCGGGCCAGTGAGCGGACCCTGGCCCGGGCGCTGCGGATCGAGGCCGCCACCCGGGAGAGGGAGCGGCTGGCCCGCGACATCCACGACAGCGTGCTCCAGGTGCTGGCCATGGTGCAGCGCCGGGGGGCCGCCGTCGGCGGCGAGGCGGCCGAACTGGGACGGATGGCCGGGGAGCAGGAGGCCGCGCTGCGCTCCCTGGTCTCCAGCGGAGTGGCGCCGGGGATCCCCGCGCCCCGCGGCGCGGCCGTCCCCGCCGCGGCGGCGGCCGGCGCTTCCGCCGGCGCCCCCCGCGGCGCGGCGTTCCCCGGCACCGGCACCGGAGGGGACGACGCGGGCGCGGACGGTGCCGGGGCCCGTGACGTACGGCCGCTGCTGGCCGCCTTCTCCGGCCCCCGGGTGTCCTTCGCGGAACCGGGCGCACCGGTGCCGCTGCCCGCGGCGGCCGCCGGGGGACTGGCGGCGGCGGTCGGCGCCGCCCTGGACAATGTGCGCGCGCACGCGCGGGGGCCGTCCGGGGAGGAGGCCCGGGCCTGGATCCTGCTGGAGGACGAACCGGACGCGGTGGTGGTGACCGTACGGGACGACGGCCCCGGCATCCCGCCCGGCCGGCTGGCGGCCGCCGAGGCCGAGGGCCGGCTGGGGGTGGCACTGTCCATCCGAGGCCGGCTGCGGGAGCTGGGCGGCAGCGCGGAGTGGGTGTCGGTGCCGGGACAGGGAACGGAAGTCGAGCTGAGGGTGCCCAGGAGATGACCAGCGAATCCAGTGAGCCAGGGGACGGCCGGCCGGTGCGGGTGATGGTCGTCGACGACCATCCGATGTGGCGGGACGCGGTCGCCCGGGATCTGTCCGAGGCCGGTTTCGAGGTGGTGGCCACGGCCGGGGACGGCCCCCAGGCCGTGCGCCGGGCGAAGGCGACCGGGCCGGACGTGCTGGTCCTCGACCTCAACCTGCCCGGACTGCCGGGGGTGGAGGTGTGCCGGCAACTCGTCGGCTCCGGTTCCGGGACCGGTTCCGCCGCCGCGCCCCGGGTGCTGGTGCTCTCCGCCAGCGGCGAGCACGCGGACGTACTGGAGGCGGTGAAGTCCGGGGCCACCGGCTATCTGGTGAAGTCGGCCAGCACCGCGGAACTGCTGGACGCGGTGCGCCGGACGGCCGCCGGGGACCCGGTGTTCACCCCGGGGCTGGCCGGGCTGGTGCTGGGCGAGTACCGGCGGCTGGCCGGCGAGCACTCCTCCGGACGGCCCGGCGGGTCCGACGAACCGGACGCGCCGCGGCTGACCGAACGGGAGACCGAGGTGCTGCGCCTGGTCGCCAAGGGGCTGTCGTACAAGCAGATCGCCGAACGGCTGGTCATCTCGCACCGCACCGTGCAGAACCACGTGCAGAACACCCTCGGCAAGCTCCAGCTCCACAACCGGGTGGAGCTGGTGCGCTACGCGATAGAGCGCGGCCTGGACGACGCCTGACCGGTGCCGCGCCACCGTCCGGCGTTCCGCGCCGCCGTCCGGCCCGCGCCCCGCTAGCGTGATCCGCGCGGCGAACAGCCGGTGGGAGGCGTCGGTTGCGGGAAACCGGCGGGAGACACCGGTTCGGGCCGGAACCGGAATCCAGGCGGAGAAGGGAATCTCATGCGGGTCGGAGTGCTGACCGGCGGCAGTGACTGCCCCGGGCTCAACGCGATGCTGCGCGCGATCGTCCGCAAGGGCGTGCAGGAGTACGGCGACGAGTTCATCGGTTTCCGCGACGGCTGGCGCGGTGTGCTGCGGGACGAGACGGTGCCGCTCGACATCCCCGCGGTGCGCGGCACCCTGCCCCGCGGCGGCACCATCCTCGGCTCCTCGCGCACCGACCCCTTCCGGGCGGACGACGGACTCGACCGGATGCTCGGCACCCTCGCCCGGCACCGGGTGGACGCGCTGGTCGTGGCCGGCGGGACGGCCACGCTCACCGCCGCCGCCCGGCTCGCCGACGACCACGGCGTCCCCCTGGTGGGCGTCCCCAAGACCATCGACAACGACATCCCCCTGACCGACTACACCATCGGCTTCGACACCGCCGTCGGGGTGGCCACCGAGACCATCGACCGGCTGCACACCACCGCCGAGTCCCACAAGCGGGTACTCGTGGTCGAGGTGATGGGGCGCAGCGCGGGATGGATCGCCCTGCACGCGGGGCTGGCGGGCGGCGCCAACTGCATCCTGATCCCCGAGCGGCCCTTCGGCGTGGCGCAGGTGTGCGAGTGGGTCGAGTCCCGCTTCAAGGCCACCTACGCCCCGATCGTCGTCATCGCCGACAGCGCCCTTCCCGACAGCGGCGAGATCGCCCTGCACGGCGTCACCCCGCCGCCGGACGGCGGCCCCCGTGACCGGCTCTCCGGTGTGGGCGAGTGGCTCGGCCGGGAGATCGAGCGGCGCACCGGCAAGGAGGCTCGCACCACCGTGCTCGGCTACATCCAGCGCGGCGGCTCGCCCAGCCCGTTCGACCGCTGGCTGGCCACCCGTTTCGGACTGCACGCCATCGACGCGGTGCACGAGGGCGACTGGGGCTCGATGATCGCCCTGCAGGGCACCCGGATCACCCGGGCGCGGCTGGCCGCGGCGACCTCCACGCTGAAGACGGTCGATCCGGCGCTGTACGAGGAGGCGAGCGTCTTCTTCGGCTGACCGGCCGGCCCCGCGGCCGTGCCCCGGGAGGGGCACGGCCGCGGGCGCCGTCGGGCCGGTTCCCTCAGACCGGCTCCCGCGGGGCGGCCGCCGCCAGCAGCTCCGCCACGATCACCGAGCCCCGGAGGGTCAGCACCGACTCCGGATGGAACTGCACACCCGCGAAACGGGGGCCGCGCAGCGCGTGGACGTCCCCGCTGCCGGGGTCGCGGCTCAGCGCGACGCCGCGCGCGGCCAGTGCCCGGGCCGCCGCCTCGTCGCAGCGGGCGGTGTAGGAGTTGTAGAAGCCCACGGTCCGCACCGTCCCGAACAGGTCGATCCGCTCCTGCGCGCCCTGGTACGGCTGGTCCTTGCGGACCAGCGGCAGGCCCAGCTCCGCCGCGATCAGCTCGTGCCCCAGACAGACGCCGAGCAGTCCGTGCCGGTGGCCGCGGAGCAGTCCGGCGGCGAGCGAGCGCAGCAGCCGCATCCTGGGGTCGGCGGAGTCGCGCGGATCACCGGGGCCGGGGCCGAGCACGACCGGACCCGGATGGCCGAGCGCCGCCTCGTACAGCCCCGGTTCGTCGTACCGCCGCACCGTCACGGTCAGGCCGGTGGAGCGCAGCAGGTGGGCCAGCATCGAGGTGAAGGTGTCCTCGCCGTCCACGACCAGCGCCTCGCCCCGGCCGGGGCCGTGTCCGGCGGGCGGTGCGGCGGGCGTGCGCATCCGCAGCCAGAACGGGGCGAGACCGGCGCGCCGGGAGTCGAGGGCGGCGCGCACCCGGGAGTCGTCCGCCAGCCGCGGCCGTACCGCCGCTCCCGTCTGCCCGGCCCGCTCCGCCGGGCGCGCCGGAGCGGCGCGCACGCCCAGCGCGGCCAGCACCCCGGCCGCCTTGGCATGGGTCTCGGCGACCTCGCCCGCCGGGTCGGAGGCGCGCACCAGCGTGGCGCCCACCGGCACCCGCAGGGCTCCGGTGGCCGCGTCGATGTCGGCGGTGCGGATGAGGATGGGGGAGTCCAGTGTCTGCTGTCCGTTCCCGTCGCGGCCGAGCAGGGCCAGCGCGCCCGCGTAGTAGCCGCGGCCGCCCCTCTCGTGGCGGCCGATGACCCGGCAGGCGTTCTCCACCGGGCTGCCGGTGACGGTCGCGGCGAACATCGTCTCGCGCAGCACCTCGCGCACGTCCAGGGTGCTGCGGCCGCGCAGCTCGTACTCGGTGTGCGCCAGATGGGCCATCTCCCGCAGCCGCGGCCCGACCACCACCCCGCCCATGTCGCCGACGGTGCACATCATCTTCAGTTCCTCGTCGACGACCATCGACAGTTCCTCGGTCTCCTTGCGGTCGCCGAGGAAGTCCAGCAGGCCCGCCACCGAGGGGCCCTGCGGGGGATAGCGGTAGGTGCCGCTGATCGGGTTCATCACCACGGTCCCGCCGCTCATGCGGACATGGACCTCGGGGCTGGCGCCCACCAGCGTCCGCTCCCCGGTGTGGACGGCGTACGTCCAGTACGCCCCGCGCTCCCCGGCCAGCAGCCGCCGGAACAGCGCCAGCGCGTCGGCGCGGCCGTAGTCCTCGATCACCCCCCGGTAGGTGCGGCGGATGACGAAGTTGGCGCCCTCACCGGTGCCGATCTCGTCCTCGACGACCCGGCGGACGATCTCCTCGTACGCCGCGTCACCGATGTCGAAGCCGCCGCCGGTGACGCGCACCGGATGCCGGGGGAGCGCGTCCAGCACCGCGTCCAGGGGCAGCTCGTACGTCTCGTCGGGCACCAGCACGGACAGCGGGGTGCCGTCGTCGGTGACCTCGAAACCGCGCTCGCGGATCTGCCGGAACGGCACCAGGGCCAGGGTGGGCCGCTCGCCGAGGGGGATGTCGGCCAGCAGGTCCACCCCGGTGACCGGGCCGACCAGCACCTCGACGGTGTCGTCGGCGGTCCCGGCGTTCCGTCCGGGGGTGCGTCTGAGCAGCAGGGCGAAGGGCGGGCAGTCGTCGGCCAGCAGCCGTTCCAGCACCGCGGCGGCCTGCGGGGTGCCCGGGGCGCTCCGGGTGTTCGGGATGTCCATGGCGGGGCGTTCCTTCCTGCCGGGAGGTGCCGGGAGGAGCGGTCCGCGCGCCGGGGACGCCGGCGGACATGACGGAGGCCGCCCCTCGGGCGGCCTCTTCGTCGATTGCGCGGGTCGTGCGGTACGCGCCGTCAGTGGGCCGCCGGGGAAGCGGGCCACCACCAGGACGCGGCCGTCACGGCCGTCTGCGCGAACATGCCCCGCACCCTACCCGAGGGCCCCGGGTCCCGGTGGTCTCCGTCTCACCAAGCGAGCAGTGGCCGGGCCGCCGGGGCCCAGCCCGTAGTCTGGGGTTGTGACCGTGAACGCCAATCCCGACGCCGGTGTGAACACCTGGCGAGACCTGACCGCGGCGCAGCAGCCCGACTGGCCGGACCCCGAGGCTCTGCGCGACGTGATCGCCGAGCTCGAGTCCTATCCGCCGCTCGTCTTCGCGGGCGAGTGCGACCAATTGCGGGACCGGATGGCCTCCGTGGCCCGCGGTGAGGCGTTCCTGCTCCAGGGCGGCGACTGCGCCGAGGCGTTCGACGCCGTCTCCGCGGAGCAGATCAGGAACAAGCTCAAGACGCTGCTCCAGATGGGGGCCGTCCTGACCTATGCCGGGTCCGTTCCCGTGGTCAAGGTGGGCCGGATCGCCGGCCAGTACAGCAAGCCGCGCTCGAAGCCGACCGAGACCCGGGACGGGGTCACCCTGCCGTCGTACCGCGGCGACTCGGTGAACGGCTTCGAGTTCACGCCCGAGGCCCGCACCCCGGACCCCCAGCGGCTCAAGCGCATGTACCACGCGTCCTCCGCGACGCTGAACCTGGTGCGCGCCTTCACCACCGGCGGCTACGCCGACCTGCGCCAGGTGCACGCCTGGAACCAGGACTTCGTGCGGAACTCCCCCTCCGGCCAGCGCTACGAGGCGCTGGCCAGGGAGATCGACCGGGCGATGAACTTCATGAACGCCTGCGGGGTGGACCCGGAGGAGTTCAAGACCGTCGAGTTCTACGCCTCGCACGAGGCGCTGATCCTCGACTACGAGTCCGCCCTGACCCGGGTGGACTCCCGTACCGGCAGGCTGTACGACGTCTCCGGCCACATGGTCTGGATCGGCGAGCGCACCCGGCAGCTGGACGGTGCGCACATCGAGTTCGCCGCCCGCATCCGCAACCCGATCGGGGTCAAGCTCGGTCCGTCGACCACGCCCGAGGACGCCCTGACGCTGATCGACCGGCTGGACCCGGAGCGCGAGCCGGGCCGGCTGACCTTCATCACCCGGATGGGTGCCGACAAGGTCCGCGACCGGCTCCCCACCCTGGTGGAGAAGGTCACGGCCTCCGGCGCCCAGGTCGCCTGGGTGTGCGACCCGATGCACGGCAACACCTTCGAGGCCGCCAGCGGTCACAAGACGCGGCGCTTCGACGACGTGCTGGACGAGGTGAAGGGCTTCTTCGAGGTCCACAAGGGCCTGGGCACCCACCCCGGCGGCATCCATGTGGAGCTGACCGGGGACGACGTCACCGAGTGCGTGGGCGGCGGCCACGAGATCTTCGTCGACGATCTGCACCAGCGCTACGAGACCGCCTGCGACCCGCGGCTGAACCGCAGCCAGTCGCTGGACCTGGCGTTCCTCGTCGCGGAGATGTACCGCGACCAGTAGCGGCACCGCAGGCGCACAGAACGGCGCACACAACACCGTGGGGCGTGGGTCACAGCGATCCGCGCCCCACGGTGCTGTCGCGCACAGTGGTACACAGCTAAGGTAAGGTTTACCTCACCCACTCGGGGTGGGTGTCCGACCCCGTACCGGCGGAGGTGGCCGCGTGTACATCTGCTCCTGCTTCGGCATCACGGAGGCGCAGATCCGTGAGCACGCGGCGGCCGGAGCCTGTACTCCGCGCCTGCTCGCCTCGGCGAGCCGGGCGGGCACCGACTGCGGCTCCTGTGTGCGCCGCATCCAGGGGCTGCTGGGCCGCGGCGCGTGTCCGCGGCGGGAGGGCGCCGGGCTTCCCGCGGAGGAGCGGGGCGGCGCCGTCGCCCCGGTTGCCGGGGGCGGTTCCGGTGTGACCGCCGTGCCGCCGGCGCCCGCGGCGGCCTGATCCCGGGCCGGGTCAGTCGGAGCCCGGGCCGGAGCCCGTCGAGTCGGGCTGCTCGATCTGCTGTGCGAGGTACAGCGGCTCGCCGAGCTTCTCGATCAGCTCCAGCTGGGTGTCGAGATAGTCGATGTGGTGCTCCTCGTCGGCGAGGATGTACTCGAAGATGTTGGCCGAGGTGATGTCCCCCTTGGTCCGCATGACCTCGATGCCGCGCCGCAGCCGGTCGATCGCCTCGGCCTCGATCTGGCGGTCCGCCTGGAACATCTCGGTGACGGTCTGGCCCACCCGGACGTGGAAGAGCCGCTGGTAGTTGGGGAGTGCCTCCAGGAAGATGATGCGGTCGGTCAGGCGCTCCGCGTGCCGCATCTCGTCGAAGGACTCCTCCCGCGTGTACTTCGCGAGCCTGGTCCACCCGTTGTTCTCCTGCAGTTTCGCGTGCAGGAAGTACTGGTTGATCGCCGTCAGCTCGGCGGTGAGCTGCTCGTTGAGGAACTCGATGACCTCGGGGTCGCCCTGCATGCCGGGGTGCCTTCCGCGTGGGGGGATGCCGATGCGCGCATCTTCGCACCGTCCGCACACCGCAGTCCAGTAAGTGATACTTTGTCGGATTTTGTCCGGAAGAAGGACTTCCCGGGAGTGGGGTGGTCATCGGTGCCTTTCGGGGTCTGTCACCATGGGGGGCATGGTTCAGCCGGAAAGCCGCGAAGGGGAGTATCCGCAGCTTCCGCCGGGACAGCGGCTCCAGCGCGGCTGGCCGGTGACCCACTACGGCCCGGTGCCCAGGTTCCGGCCCGAACGCTGGGAGTTCCGCGTCTTCGGGGCCACCGCCGACGGCGGGACGCGGCGCTGGAACCACGAGGAGTTCTCGGCGCTGCCCCACGAGACCGTGGTCGGGGACCTGCACTGCGTCACCCGGTTCAGCATGCTGGGCGTGGAGTGGGGCGGGGTGCGGGCCCGTACGGTCCTCGAGCTGGTGCCGCCCGCCGAGGAGGTCACGCACGTGATGGTGTGGGCCGAGTACGGGTACAGCGCCAACCTGCGGCTGGCGGACTTCGCGGCCGACCGTACGGTCTTCGCCACCCACCGGGCCGGCGAGCCGCTCACCGCCGAGCACGGCTTCCCGGTACGGCTGGTCGTGCCGCAGCTGTACGCCTGGAAGGGGCCCAAGTGGGTGCGGGGAGTGGAGTACATGACCGCCGACCGCCGGGGGTTCTGGGAGGAGCGGGGCTACCACAACATCGGTGACCCCTGGCGGGAGCAGCGCTATTCGTACCAGGAGGAGCCGGGCGACGGTCCCGAGCCGTGACCCGGTGCCCGCCGTCCGGCTCCCCGGGCGGTCCGCCCGGGGGCGCTCAGTGGTACCGGTGCACCACCGCGTGCCCCCTGCCGCGGCCGATCAGCCAGCGGTTGACCGGGGTCGTCACCACGAAGGCGACGGCGAAGGCGAAGGCGAGCGCACCCCAGAACAGCCAGTCCGAGAGATGGGCGTCCAGCGCGCCCGGCGTCAGGGCGATGACCCCGTTGTCGACCAGTTCCATCACGGTGATCGAGACGGTGTCGGCGGCGAGGGCGACCCGGACGGCGTTGCGGAGGCCGACACCGGCCCGCAGGACGGCCCAGAGCGTGAAGCTGTAGCCGAAGAGGAACGCCAGGACGATGGCGAGGGCCATGGTGGGCACGGTGTGCCAGCCGAGGGCGGTGCCGATGACCATGCCCAGCACCTCGCCGAAGGCGCAGCCGGTGAGGCAGTGCAGGGTGGCCTTGGCCGCCGTGGCCCAGGAGGCCGTGCCGGAGACGGTGTGCTCCCCGTGCTCCGCCCGGCCCGCGGGATCCGGGTGGCCTGTGTGCTCCGCGTGCCCTGCGTGTTCCATGTGACCGGTGTGGCCGTGGTGGCCGTGGTGTCCTTCGGAGGAGCGGTACGACTGCGAGGACATGGAACGACACCTCCGTGACAGGAAGGGGCGGCTGTCCGCCGCGCGGCGTCGAGTCTATACCCCCCTGGGGTATGTGGTCATCCCCTGAGCTCCTTCAGCCGTGCCACGTCCGCGGCATGCCCCTCCTTGCCGCCCGGCGTCTCGATGACCAGGGGCACCCCCTCGGTCGCCGGGTGGCGGAACAGTTCCCGGAACGGCTCCGCCCCGATGTGCCCCGCGCCGATGTTCGCGTGGCGGTCCCGGTGCGCCCCGGCGGTGTCCTTGGAGTCGTTGGCGTGGATCAGCCGCAGCCGTCCCTCGCCCACCACGGCCGTCACCTCGTCCAGCAGCGCCTTCATCCCTCCCTCGGCGGCCGTGTCGTGCCCGGCGGCGAAGGCGTGACAGGTGTCCAGGCAGACGCCGAGCCGGGGATGGCGCTCCAGGGCGTCGACGTACGGCCCCAGGTCCTCGGCCAGGGCGCACAGCGAGGCACCCTGGCCGGCGGTCGGCTCCAGCAGCAGCCAGGGGTCCTCGGAGGTCTCGGAGGCGTCCAGCTCCGCCAGCAGCGGCAGCAGCAACTCCCGGACCTGGGCCAGTGCGGTGGCGCGGTCGCGCCCGCCGGTGGCCGAGCCGGTGTGGACCACCACCCCCAGGGCGCCGATCCGCCGGGCGCGGCGCAGCGAGTGCCGCAGCGAGGCCACGGACAGTTCGGCCGTGGCCTCGTTGTGCGAGCCGAAGTTGATCAGGTAGGGGGCGTGGACGTAGGCCGGGATGCCCTCTTCCGCGCAGGCCGCGCGGAACGCCTCGTCCTGCCGGGGGTCGCCGGCCGGAGTGGCCCAGCCGCGCGGATTGGCGACGAAGACCTGCACGGTCTCCGCGCCGATCTCGCGGGCGTAGGCCAGCCCCTTGGCGGCGAGCCCGCCGGCCACCGCGACATGGCTGCCCACGGGGTTGCGGGCGCGGCGGGCGGGGGCGGGGCCCAGGGGGGAGGACGGGGCGGAGGAGTTCCGGGCGGAGGGGGACGATGAGCTGCTCACACCCGAAGGGTGCCAGGCCCGCGGCGGGAACGGCCCGGCGGCCCGTCGCGCCGGCGGGGACGGGAGCGGGCGCCCGGCCGGTCAGTAGGCCGAGTAGACGTTGTCCATCGAGCCGTACCGGTCGGCCGCGTAGTTGCAGGCCGCGGTGATGTTGGCCACCGGGTCGTAGATGTCCCAGGAGGTGCCCTCGACGTGGTACGCCGCGAAGGTGGGCGGGATCACCTGGAGCAGGCCCTTGGAGGGGATGCCGTTCCGGGCGTTGATGTCCCAGTTGTTGATCGCCCGCGGGTCGCCGCTGGACTCGCGGATGATGTTGCGGTGGATCCCCGCGTAGCTGCCGGGGATGCCCTCGCGCTTCATGACCGCCAGGGCCTCGCGGATCCAGCCGTCGAGGTTGTCCGGGTAGGAGGCGGCCCGCTCCCGGGCCCGCGCCGGGCGGTCGGCGGAGCGGGTGGCGCGCCCGTCCGTCCCGGCGCTCTGGCGGGCCGCGGGCTTTCGCTCCTCCTCCAGGGCCTCGGCCTGCGCCTCCTGGTAGGCGGTCGCCGACCGCTCCGCGAGAGCGCCCTGCTGGAGGGGACCGGCGCCGGTGGCCGGGGCGGTCAGCTCGACGGGGGCCCCCGCCGCGGGGGCGGCCTGAGCCGCCTGGGACGGCTCCGGGCCCGGAACGAGGCCCAGGGCCACGGTGGCCGCGCCGGTGGCGGTGGCCACGCCGACGGCCGAGATCCTGTGGGCGCCGGCCGCGCGGAGCCGGCCGAGAACGCTGGCAACGGTCATGGGGGAGGAGAACCTCTTCCGATCGCTGGTGCCGCACAGCCGGACCGGCCGGTGCCGGCGGGGGCGCGCCGGGTCCTGCTCCCGGCGCCGCGACCGTTGCATTGTTAGCGCTCGGAACTTATCCGGACAAAGGCCGGAAATACTAACCTGCCTAGTAGCCCTCGGGCTCTCCGGCCTCTCCGGGGCCCCGGACGGCGGGTACGGCCGCTTGGGCGGCCGTGCGCGCCCACTAAGGGGGTTAGTAAGTGATCCGGGTCCTATGGGGCGTCTCACAGCGCACGCGTCCCCGGACCACCGTACGTGTCCGGGTCAGCGCACCCAGACGGTGATCTCCGAACCGCGCGGGGCCCGCTCGCCGCCGTCCACGGACTGGTCGAAGACGGTGCCGGTGATGAAGACCTTGCGGACCTTCACCTCGAAACCCGCGTCCTCGAGCGCCTGCCGGGCCTCGCTCTCGTCCATGCCCTCCACACCGGGGACCTCCACCAGCTCCGGGCCCTTGGAGACGGTCAGCGTGACGGTGTCGCCCTCGGCGGCGACCGAGCCCTGTGCGGGGGACTGCCGGGCGACACCGCCCGCCTCCTCCTCGGAGAACACCCGCTCCGGCGCCACCTCGGTCTTCAGACCGGCCTCGGTCAGCCGCTGCCGCGCGGTGCCCTCGTCCTGTCCGACGACGTCGGGCACCTCGATCCGCTCACCCTTGGACACCACCAGCGCCACGGCCGCGCCGGGCCGCCGCCCGGTGCCCGCCTCCGGCTCCGTGCGGATCACCGAGCCCCGCTCCACCTCACCGGAGAACTCCCTGGTCACCATGCCCGGCTCCAGTCCGGCCGCCTTGATCCGGCGGCGCGCGTCGGCCAGGGACGCGCCCTTGGCGTCGGGGACCTCGACCCGCTCCGGGCCCCGGGAGACGGTGATGGTCACCGTGCCGTTGCTGCGGATGCGCTCGCCGCGGCCGGGGTCGGTCGAGACCACCCGGCCCTTCGCCACGGTCTCGCTGTGCTCCCGGGCGATCTTCCAGTCCAGGCCGGCCTTCTCGACGGCCCGCTTCGCCTCGGACTCGGTCATCGAGAGCACCCCGGGGGTCCGGGTGAACTGGCCGGAGTTGATGTACCACACCCCCAGGCCCGCGCCGAGGACCAGCAGGACGGCGACGACCACCGCCTGCACCGAGCGGCGTGGCAGCCGCCGGCCCGTACGGGCGGCCGGACCGGCCGGCGGCCCCGGGGGCGCGGGCGGCACGGCCAGCACACTGGTGCGGTTCAGGGAGTCGTCCGCCGCCGTGTCCCGCGGCACGCGGCGGGACAGGACGGCGGTGCTGTCCTCGGCGCCGGCCGCCCCGGCCCCGGCGCCCCCGCCGGCGGCGGCCGGGGGCAGGACGTCGAGCTGCCCGTCGGTCAGCGACCGCCGCACCGCGCCGACCTCGGCGAGCAGTTCCACGGCGTCGGCCGGCCGATGCCGCGGATCGCGGGCGGCGGCACGGGCGACCAGGGCGTCGAGCGCGGCGGCCAGGCCGGGCACGGCCGCGGACGGGGCCGGGACGTCCTCGTTCAGATGCTGGTAGAGCACCTGGGCCGGGGTGTCGCCGGAGTGCGGCTTGGCGCCGGTCAGCATCTCGTACAGCATCACGCCGCAGGCGTAGACGTCCGCCCGGGCGTCGGCGGTGCCGTGCTCGATCTGCTCGGGGGCCAGATAGGAGACGGTGCCCAGCAGCGAACCGGTGGAGGCGGAGGTCTGCTGGTCCACCGCCCGCACCAGCCCGAAGTCGGCGACCTTGACCCGTCCGTCGTCCCCGATCAGGACGTTCTCCGGCTTCACGTCGCGGTGCACCAGCCGGTCCAGATGGGCGGCACCCAGCGCGGCGAGCACCGCCTGGAGGATGTCCAGGGCGGCGCGCGGCTGGAGCGCCCCGCGCTCGCGCAGCAGATCGCGCAGTGTGCAGCCCTCGACGTACTCCATCGCCAGGTACACGTAGCCGCCGTCCGCGCCCTGGTCGAAGACCCCCACCACGTTGGGGTGGGCCAGCCGGGCGGCCGACTTGGCCTCCCGGATGAACCGCTCGACGAAAGAGCCGTCCACCGCGAGGGAGGGGTGCATCACCTTCAGGGCGAGCACCCGGTCCAGCCGGGTGTCCAGGGCCCGGTAGACCGTGGCCATGCCGCCGACGGCGATCCGCGCGTCCACGCGGTACCGGCCGTCGAGCACGTGCCCGAGCAGCGGGTCCTGAAGGGTGGTGTCCACGGCGCAGAGTCTACGAGCCCGCCCCGGCACCGGTGCCCGGGTCCGCGGCGGGCGCCCCGGAGTGCAGCGGAACGGTGACGAAACCGCCGCCCGGGCGCGATACGCGCGCCCGGGCACGCGCCGCGGCCGCGCGGGCCCCGCCGTGCCGGCCCCTACCGGAACGCCGGGCGCTCCGGGTCGAGGTCGGCCGTCCCCTCCACCGGCGAGGACGCCAGGGAGAAGTGGCGGCGCGGGATGCGGCCCGCCCGGTACGCCAGCCGCCCCGCCTCCACCGCGTGCCGCATCGCCTCGGCCATCAGCACCGGCTCCTGGGCCCGGGTGACCGCGGAGGCCAGCATCACCGCAGCGCAGCCCAGCTCCATGGCGAGCGCCACGTCCGAGGCGGTGCCCGCGCCCGCGTCGAGGACGACCGGCACCGACGCCCGCTCGGTGATCAACTGGAAGTTGTGCGGGTTGCGGATGCCCAGGCCCGAGCCGATCGGCGAACCCAGCGGCATGATCGCCGCGCAGCCCACGTCCTCCAGCTTCCGGGCCACGACGGGGTCGTCGTTGGTGTACGGCAGGACGGTGAAGCCGTCGTCCACCAGTGTCTCGGCGGCCTCCAGCAGCTCCACCGGGTCGGGCAGCAGGGTGCGCTCGTCGGCGACGACCTCCAGCTTGACCCAGTCGGTGCCCAGCGCCTCGCGGGCCAGCCGGGCGGTGAGCACGGCCTCCCCGGCGGTGAAGCAGCCGGCGGTGTTGGGCAGCACCCGGATGCCGTGCCGCTTCAGCACCGACAGCACCGAGCCGGAGACCGAGGGGTCCACCCGCCGCATCGCGACGGTGGTCAGCTCGGTGCCGGAGGCCAGCAGCGCCCGCTCCAGGACGTCCAGGCTGGGCGCGCCGCCCGTGCCCATGATCAGCCGGGAGGCGAAGGCGGTGCCGCCGATGGTGAACGTGTCGTCGGCCATGCGGGAAGTCAGCCTCCTTGGACGGCGGTGAGGACCTCGACGCGGTCGCCGTCGCCGAGTTCGGTGGCGGGCCACTGCCCGCGCGGTACGACGGTTTCGTTGACCGCCGCGGCCACCCCCGTGGTCGCGGCGGTGAGACCGGCCACGAGCCGGTCGAGGGTGAGCCCGTCCGCGATCTGCCGGGGCTCCCCGTTGAGGCGGATGGTGACCGGTGCGCTCACGCGTGACTCCTCTGTACGGTGCTCTCCCGGGGGGCGTCCTGCCGGGCCGTGTGCTCGAAGCGCCGGGGGCTGAACGGGCGGATCTCCCCGGGGATCCCGCCGTCGGTCAGCACCCGGGCCAGGGCGTCGCCGGTGACCGGGGCGAGCAGTACCCCGTTGCGGTGGTGGCCGGTGGCCAGGTGCAGGCCGGGCAGGGCGGTCGGGCCGAGCAGCGGCGCGTTGTCGGGGGAGCCGGGACGCAGCCCCGCCAGGGTCTCCACCAGCGGCAGTTCGGTGATGCCGGGCACCAGCTCGTGCGCGTCGCGCAGCAGCTCGTAGACGCCGCCCGCGGTCACCGTGGTGTCCCAGCCCTGTTCCTCGCTGGTGGCGCCCAGGACCAGTTCGCCGTCCGCCCGCGGCACCAGGTAGACGTGGCCGCCACGGACCAGGGCCCGCACGGTGCGGGAGAGGAACGGCGCGTACACCGGCGGGACGCGCAGCCGCAGGATCTGGCCCTTGACCGGACGCACCGGCGGCAGCACCTCACCGGGCACGCCCGCCAGCCGCCCGCTCTCGCTGCCCGCCGCCAGCACGACCCGGTCGGCCGCCACCTCGGTGCCGTCCTCCAGGGCCACCCCGGCCGCCCGGTCGCCGGTCACCGTCAGCCGGCCGGCCCGCCGCCGGACGAAGTCCACCCCGGCCCGCTCGCAGGCGGTCAGCAGCGCGGCCGTCAGCCGGCGGGGATCGACCTGGTGGTCGCCGTCCACCCGCAGCCCGCCCCGCACCCCCGGGGCGAGCATCGGCTCCAGCCTGCGGCACTCCCGGCCGGTCAGCCAGGCCGAGTCCAGCCCGCAGCGCCGGTGCAGCGCGTGCAGCTCCCGCAGATGGGCGCGGTCGTCGGCGTCCAGGGCGACCGCGAGGGTGCCGCAGGTGCGGTAGCCGGTCTCCTGCCCGGATGCCTCCGAGAGTTCGGCCGTGAACTCCGGGTAGCGGCGTGCCGAGGTCAGGTTGAGGGCGAGCAGGGCCTCCTCGCCGTAGTGCAGTTCGGTGACGGCGGCCAGCATCCCGGCCGCGACCCGCGCCGCCCCGCCGCCCGGCGCCGGGTCGACGACCGTGACCCGCGCCCCCCGCTGCGCGGTGCGCCAGGCCGTGACCAGCCCGATGACGCCACCGCCGATGATCACTACGCGCATGGGCGCGCACCCTCCCTTCGCCGGCATGACCCGGATCAGGTTCGTACGGTCGGAGGCCGCGCAAGCCTCCCTCTCAGCCCGGTGCGCCGGGCTCCCGCGAGTCGTTCCACTGCTGCCGTCCGGGCCGCGGCTGGCGTTCCCGGACTGCCGCCACCCTACTGCGGGCTCCGGCGCGGCTGAAGGGCGGTCCGGAAGCGCGGCCGCGCCGGGCGGCTTCGCGCCGGTCCGCGGCGGTCTCCTACAGTGAGCGCGTGAGCGCGCGAACCGAGCAGAGCGGGCAGCGGGTCCTGATCGCCGGGGCCGGGATGGCCGGGGTGCAGACCGCCGTACAGCTGCGGGAGCGGGGCTGGCCCGGAGCGGTCACCCTGCTCGGCGCCGAGCCCCACCGGCCGTACGACCGGCCGCCGCTGTCCAAGGCGGTGCTGACCGGCGGGGCCGGTTCCGGCACCACCCCCGGCAGCACCCCCGGCAGCACCTTGGAGAACTCCTTCGGCGCCGCATTCGATGTCGCCTTCGACGTCGACTTCGACGTGCTCGGCGTGGAACTGCTCCTGGGGCGGACGGCCACCGGGGTGCGCCCCGCGGACCACGAGCTGGACACCGACGCCGGGCCGCTGCCGTACGACCACCTGGTCCTCGCCACCGGCGCCGAGCCGGTTCCCCTGCCCGGCGGCGGTGCCGGGGTGCATCTGCTGCGCACTCTCGACGACGCCGAGCGGCTGCGCCCGGTGCTCGCGGCCCGGCAGCCGCTCGTGGTCGTCGGGGCGGGCTGGATCGGCGCGGAGTTCGCCACCGCCGCCCGCGAGGCGGGCTGTCCGGTGACGGTGGTCGAGGCCGCCGGGCACCCGCTGGCCGGGGTACTGTCGCCCGAGGTCGCCGGCCGGCTGCGCCGCTGGTACGAGGAGGCCGGTGCCGTGCTGCTCACCGGGCGCACGGTCACCGGAGTGCGGCCCGGCGGCACGCAGCCGTACGAGGTGGAGCTGTCCGACGGCTCCGCGCTGCCCGCCCGGGCCGTGGTGGCCGGGATCGGCGCCCGCCCGGCCACCGGCTGGCTGGCGGGTTCGGGTGTGGCCCTGGACGCCTTCGGCGCGGTGCTCGCCGACGACCGGCTGCGCTCCTCCGTCCCCGGTGTGTACGCGGTCGGGGACTGCGCCTCCTTCCCCTCGGCCCGGTACGGCCGGCGCCTGCTGGTGCACCACTGGGACAACGCGCTCGTCGGGCCGCGGACGGTCGCCTCGCTGCTGACCGCGGGCGAGGCCGGGACCCCGCCGTACGACCCGGTGCCGTACTTCTGGTCCGAGCAGTTCGGCCGCTTCGTCCAGTACGCGGGCCACCACGGCGAGGGCGACGAACCGCTGTGGCGCGGCGACCCGGACGGCCCCGCCTGGTCGGTGTGCTGGCTGCGCGGCGGTGTGCTGCGGGCGCTGCTGGCGGTGGGACGGCCCCGGGACATCGCCCAGGGGCGCAGGCTGATCGAGCGCGCCGCGGTGCTGGACCCGGTCCGGGCCGCCGACCCGGCCGTTCCCCTGAAGAGCGCCGTGCGCTAGTGGCTGTCGGTCCCGGATGGCAGGCTTGTGCCCGTGAACGAGATTGACGCGAAGACCGATGCTCTCGTCCCGGCCTGGCTCACCCTCCCCGATGTCGCGGAGAAGCTGGGCGTCGAGGTGACCCGCGTACGGCAGCTCGTCAAGGAGGGGCAGCTGATCGCGGTGCGCCGGGAGAACGGCGGAGACGGCGGAAACGTCGGGAACAAGGTGCTCCAGGTTCCCGCCGACTTCATCGGCGAGGGACGGATCGTGAAGGGGCTGACCGGGACCATCACCCTGCTCAAGGACGACGGCTTCAGTGACGAGGAGATGTTGGAGTGGCTGTTCACACCCGATGACACCCTGCCCGGCACCCCGGCGCAGGCGCTGCGCGAGAACCGCGGGACCGAGGTGAAGCGGCGCGCCCAGGCGCTCGCCGTCTGAGCGACCCGGACCGGGGCACCGGTCCGCCGGTCCACCGAAACCACGAGAACCGCGGCAGACCGCACGTCCGATCCACCGGTGTGGGGGGGGGGGGGGGCGGCCCCGCGGCGCCCCCCCCCCCCCCCCCCC